>JBHHXN010000374.1:0-1507 GCA_046757025.1 bacterium | reverse complement strand
TCGATAATTTCTATTGTAAATACTGAACTTACAAATTTAAGTGTCGAAGTTGGGCAAAGGCGTTCATCTACGCGCGGAAGATGTGGCTCAGGCTGTTTTGCATGCGGTCACGCTGCCGCCGAGAGCGCTGGTGCGGGAAATCGAGATTTGGGCAACCAATCCGTGAAAAGCGTGCCGTTGCCGGCAACTCAATCCTTTTCCCGGGGTTGCCACGCGAACCAGACTAAAACGGTACCTTTTCTTTGTCTTTCACCCTGCGCTCACACATGCTGATCCACTAAAATTGGATTTCCGTCCGGATCCAATAAAACAAAGCTAGCGGGCCCAGTGGTATTTTCATCCGCTTCTTGTTCGAATTGGACCCCCTGTGCTTTGAGCGCTCGCTGAAGATCGCGCACATCAGTGAAAGAATCGAGCGGTTGGCCGTTCTGGTCCCAACCCGGATTGAAAGTCAGAATATTTTTTTCGAACATGCCTTGAAACAAACCGATTTTGTGGTCGCCATTGGACATGATCAGCCAATTTTGCGTTGCGTCGCCGCCAAACACCTGAAAGCCCAATTTTTCATAAAACGACTTGGAAGCGGTTAAATCTTTGACAGCTAAACTGATGGAAAACGCACCCAGCTCCATAACAACCTCCTGTTGGTTTATTTTTTGTTTTAGAGAATACACCCGCCGCAAATTCTTTGACTTAAAAGTCTAACCGGCATTATTCAAAATGCTAATTATCCAGTAAATTCTATTGATAAGTTATTGTTTATACTGAATTACCGCTTTAGTGGGAATGACAAAAAATCGCTCTTTATGGATGGACACAAATTATTTTGCCCTCAATCATTTTGTCATTTTGGTTGCGACTTCGCTGCATTATGAATAATCCAGGCTAAATTAAAAACCTGAGCGGTACACGAAATGCAGTACAAAAATCAAACGGATCACCGAACCGTAACTTAGCAAAGCTATTTGGCGGTTTGTTGCAGCGCCGCTTCGGCTTCCACCGTTTTTTCAAGCCCCGATTCATGGCCTCAAATCCTTGCCTGGTTTCCGATTCAATGCTGCTCCAGAGCATCAATGCCAGAATTCCTTTAAAATGTTCTCCATGAATAAATCGCACGCCGCCGTCGCTGTTTTCTTCAATTTTAAAATAGTGTTCACCATCAAATAACCCGGGAAGCAGCCATCTTCCCAGCCATCTCAACTCTTCATTTTGATTCACAACTACCAGCTCCGGCGCAAAATCCATTGAATTTTTTCCGGGCGGGGAGATGGCGACACGGATTTTTGAACCTTCCTTACCTTCTCCGGAAATGTGCGTCACAAACGGATTCCAATCCGGATACCGTTCGAACGCGGTTAAATGATTCCACACCTCTTGCGGGCTGGCATCTATGTTAATTTCGGTGTAGATTTCCTTTGTTACAAACAAACCAAAAACGTAGGTGAAAATGATCAGACCGATTATTATGAAAATGGCTTTTTTCATCTTGCTAGCCTCCTTTATAGGA
>JBHHXN010000373.1:0-1674 GCA_046757025.1 bacterium | reverse complement strand
TTTTGACAGGCGTATTGCGTGGACACCATTGCCAGGGCTAAGATGACGAACATATTCATACGGTGCGTAATTGCCCACGCCAGTCCCTTTTGATAAAAATTATTCGATACCGAAATGGATTTTGGCTCCTCGACTTTCTTTTTCCGAACAACACGGATTGCCGCCAGTGGAATGAAAACCATGGCGATCCATAGCGATGCAATCAGGGCAACGATGACAGGAAGTCCGATACGAAACATGTAGAATTGAAATCCGACGTTATCGCTCATTAAGATCAGCGGCAGAAAAACCACAACGGTTGTCAGGGTTGCCAGAGTCACCGCAAGCCCAACCTCGCTGGCGCCTTTGAGAGCGGCATCACGGTTGCTATTTCCCTGGGCCCGCTTTCTATAGATATTTTCCAAAACCACGATAGAATTATCTACGACCATACCCACTGAAACCATCAGTCCCATCATGGTGACGATATTCAGAGACCAGCCTATGAAATAGAGAACCGTTATAGTAACCAGAATCGAGAGCGGAATTGCAATCAGGACAATCAAAGTCATCCGAAGTCTTCTCAGGAAAAAATAAAGCACAAAAAATGCGAACAGTCCACCCCACATGGCCGTGCGCTGCAAATTATCAACTGAGTCTTCTATGAATTCGCCTTGATTGAACAAAACATCAATTTTAAATCCACTTAATTTCGGGTCCTTTTTAAATTCATTTTCAAACATTGCGACTATCTGCCTGGATAACGCCGCTGTGTTCGCCGCTGATTCTTTCAAAATTGACAATGAGACAGAGCTTTGGCCATCCGTTGTAATTCGGAACTTACGTTCGGGGGCTTCATATACGACTTCCGCAATGTCTTTCAAACGAAGATTGCTGCCGCGAATTGGCAGGTTTCTTATTTCCTCCAAATCCCGAAATTTTCCAAAAGACCTGACGTATATTTTGCGTTCTCCTTCTTTTACAAATCCGCTTGAAATAGAGAAATTGTCATTGCGCAGATTTTGAATGACTTCATACAGATTGATCTTATAACTTTTTACCAAGTCCTGATTTATTTGCAGCAAAACCGACTTTTCATCCGCTCCATCAATTTCAACTTTGGCGACCCCGTCGATCCTTTCCAGCGGTTTTTGTATGTGTTGCTCGACCAAAAGGAAGGGGTCGTCATGCGGCTCGGTTTCAATCAAAGCGACCCACATGATCGGGATGTCATCGTTGCTCCATTTCATGGGGTACAAGCGTTCGAGATCTTCAGGCAGCTCGGCTTTGACGCGCTCCATGCGGTCGCGTAACTGCGCATAAGCAAGGTTCATGTCGGTGCCTTGAATGAAGCGAATAAATATCCAGGTGCCATTGCTGCTACTACTCGATGAAACCCGCTGAACTCCAGTAATAGTCTGGATTTGCTCTTCGATGGGCTTGGCTATTTGTTCCTCTACTTCTTGAGGATTTGAGTTGGGGTAGGGAGCCCATACACCCAAGAATGGATTAACATACCCTGACGGCATGAGATCAACCGAAATTTGCGTGAAGGCGATATACCCAACCACAACTAAGGCAAGCAACATCATAATGACTGTTACGGGCCGGGTTACTGAGAATTTGGGCAGAAGGCTGTGTTTATCTCGGTTCATTTAGAGTACCTCTTGTATACGTGAAACGTCAAACGTGAAA
>JBHHXN010000372.1:0-1674 GCA_046757025.1 bacterium | reverse complement strand
GTCTCAACGTCCGAAAAAGCCGTGCTTGTATGCTTTCTATTTTTCACAGCTTCGGATCGCATCACCTGTACCAAACGCATATCTTTGAATCTGGCTATCTCACAATTTTGAGCCGAAGCACAAAGATTTTTTTTCGCGCGAACGGCCTTTCACCCAAAAGGAAGGTCTGAGCGCGAAAAAAAATGGCCGCGGGGCCGGATTTCCCGACCATAGCCCGGCTCCCGTTCTGTTGGGGGAGCGCGTCAGAAATTACCTCGTGCCCTATCCCGCACCACCCGAGGGTTTAGCTCAACCCGCCGCAGCGAATGTCCAGTTAGGCGTTGGTTACGGGCAGGGGCAGGTGATGGCAAAGAACTTAAATCGAACAACTGTTCTATGAAAAACAGGGTACGGGCTGCTTCCCAATCAAGGTGCGGATTGGCTCGCCCTGCCTCAAATCAATGAGAGCAGGCTCCGGAGCTGGCAGTCCAGTTAGGCTTTGGGTTTATCCCGTTGGATAGATTATCCCACGGGATGAACAGCCCAACCCTTTGTTCTTTCTATTTCATTGTCGTTTGCACGAATTGGTTTTCATCGAAGCCCTTGCCGTTCTTTAGCATAAAGTAGACTGCGATCGCAAACTTGTGCGCGATGATCGTCCTGGCGCGCTGTTTCCCGAATTTCGACACCAGGCGCTGGTAGTATTTGTCGATCACCGGCGACGAGCGCTGCGCGACGATAATGATTTGCGTGAAGGCGTATTTGAGATACGGGTTACCAATCTTTGGATTGCCGCCCTTGCTTCTTTTGCCTGCGGATTCGCGCTCGCATCTCACCAGCCGGCAGTAGGATGAGAACTGCTGCACACTTTTGAAGCGATTCAATTTGTGCATCTCATACAAGATCGTCAATGCCAATATCTCGCCAACGCCAGGGATGGTCATCAGCAAATTGAAGGCTTTGCGGTCGTGAATTTTCGCCTGGCGCCTGATCTGGCGCTCCAGCTTCAGAATGATTTCTGTGGAGAATTCGATGAAGTCAAAATCCGCTTCGATGATGTGCTGCAAGTCCGGCTCCTTGAAGCGGTAGATGAGCTTTCGGCGGTTTTCCTGGTTCTTCAGTTGTGTGAGCGTGATGTCTGCGATGCCCTGCTGCGCAAAAACATTCTTGATATGGCGATAGCCTTCGCCGCGTTGGTAGACATAGCGACTTCTTCTTCGGAGCAGATCGCGTGTGCCGCGCATCTGTTTGGGATAGGCATAGGCCAAAGGAAAATAGTTGGTGCGCATGAGATTGGCGATCTGTTGGGAGTCGAGCCGGTCATTTTTGGTTTTGCCGCCGTGCACGGCTTTCATATAATAGGCATGCCCCAGGTAAAACGGGATACCGGCTTCGGTGCATTTGTCAAAGAGCCAATAGTAGCAGAACATCGATTCAACGCCGACGATCAGGTCGGGCAGAAACGGCTCGATGTGTAAGAGGAACGTTTCGAAGTCGGTTTTCATGTTGCGGTGCAAGTGTACTTTGCCAGCTTTGTCCATGATGCAGGCGTACATTTTTTCCTTGTGCAGGTCAATGCCACAGCAGTATTTTGCGTTGACGGTTAAATAGCGTATCATAAGGTCCTCCGATGGTTAAATGAAATGTTGAGTTGTGTTAATTTAACAAATTCGGAGGACCTTTTACATAATATCT
>JBHHXN010000371.1:0-1679 GCA_046757025.1 bacterium | reverse complement strand
CCGGTGGTCCCCATGACCCTGGAGGGTTTGATTCTTTATTACGCCGATGAGCTCGATTCCAAAGCCAATGCTTTTCAACGCATTAAAAAGAAAGAACAGAAATCCGGCGCCAGGTGGAGCTCGTACGTGCAGTTGATGAATCGCTATTTTTATTTTGGTGAGGATGACGAGGGTAGATGACCTGAATGGATGTTTTCTTTTAACCTAAATTGGGCGATGCCTGTCTGAGGGGGGGCGGTGTCCAAGCTTCAGCTTGCTGGGGATGGGTGGGGAAGAACACGCTGAAGAGCCTGTGTGAAAAGTCAGATTCCGGGCTTTTGTCATTCAGGAGGAATCTTTTTAGTTTGAACGTAAAGTGCTGTTTATTATAAAGATTCTTCCAGAATGACAGTAAAATCACTCACTTCATGTTTAATAATCTGGAAAAACCATGTCCACTCATTCTTATTTATCTCATCTCATTTGCAGTCACTGTGACACGGTGTTTGATCACGAAATGCTGCAAACCTTTTGTCACACCTGCAATAAGCCATTATTGGCGGTTTATGATTTGGAGCAGGCGCGGTCGAAAATGCGTAAACGTGATTTTGCCGTCCGTCCGGCCGATCTCTGGCGCTATCACGAGCTCCTGCCCGTGATGGATCCGACGCACGTGGTTTCATTGGGAGAAGGTTTTACGCCGGTGATGCCTCTGCCGCAATTGGGTAAAAAACACGATTTGCCCCATCTCTGGGTAAAGGACGAAGCGCAAATTCCCACCGGCAGTTTCAAAGCGCGCGGGCTGTCCGCGGCGGTGTCGAAAGCGCGGGAGTTGGGCGTACAAAAAGTCGCGATTCCCTCGGCCGGTAACGCCGCCGGAGCCCTGGCCGCGTATGCTGCGCGCGCCGGTATGGCGTGTTTTATTTTTATGCCCAGAGACGTTCCCAAAATAAACATCATCGAATCGAAAATCACCGGCGCCCGGGTGACGCTGGTGGACGGCCTCATCAGCGATTGCGGCAAACTGGTGGCGGAGAAAAAGTCTAAAATGGGCTGGTTCGATGTCTCCACGCTCAAGGAGCCTTACCGCCTGGAAGGCAAAAAAACCATGGGTCTGGAAATCGCAGAGCAATTTAATTGGACTTTGCCGGACGTCATCGTGTATCCCACCGGTGGCGGCACCGGTCTCATCGGCATGTGGAAAGCCTTTGCTGAATTACAGGAATTGGGCTGGATTTCCGATCATAAACCGCGCATGATTTCGGTGCAGTCCACCGGCTGCGATCCCATCACCCGTGCGTTTGTTGAAGGAAAAGAGGCGTCCGAATTTTTTGAAGATGCAGACACGCTGGCCGCGGGTTTGCGGGTGCCCAAAGCCTTCGGCGATGCTTTGATTTTAAAAGCTCTAAAAGAGAGCCAGGGATTGGCGGTATCGGTTACCGACGCTGAAATTATGGACGCTGTGAGCGAGCTGGCCAGCTCTGAGGGTTTGTTTGTCTGTCCCGAAGGCGCCGCCACTTGGGCTGCGGTGAAACAATTAAAGTCACGAGGTGAAATCGCCGCCAGCGACAAAATCGTGCTGTTCAATACCGGCTCCGGTTTGAAATATCCTGAAATTTTCACTGCTTGAACCGTGCGTGCGTCGGCGTGCGTACGTGTTGCCTCTGGCGGTTTTTTTATTGACTTTTAGGATTAATTTA
>JBHHXN010000370.1:0-1789 GCA_046757025.1 bacterium | reverse complement strand
CAATTCCACGAACAAATCAGATATGAACTTAATCTCTGTAAATTCAATAAATTAATATTATTTGTAGATGAACTCTTTACTCTGTTTTTTTCTTCGTGTTCGGAGCCTGCCCTGAGCTTGCCGAAGGGTGCGCTTCGTGGTTCATGAATTTTCCAAGTTAAATACATCGAGGAGCCAAAAAGTGAAATACCAGAAAGAATTACCTGAAAAACGGGAAAATACAGGTATGACTCGACGTGATTTCTTGAAAACCGCCACAACCGCTGTTGTGGGACTTACCATCGTTCCACGGCACGTGCTTGGAGGTCCCGGATACATCCCTCCAAGTGAAAAGGTTAATCTTGCGATGATCGGTGTCGGGGGGCAGGGGACGTATGATATGAAGCAGTTCCTGCAACTACCGGATGTGCAAGTCGTAGCCGTTTGTGATGTTTTTGATGAATGTGATTATCGCAAATTTTATTTTGGTGGTTGGGCGGGATGGAAGCCGGCTCAAAAGCTCGTAAATAAACATTACAGTGCCCAAACAGGAAATGGATCCTATAAGGGCTGTTCTGCCTATGTCGATTTTAATGAAATGCTGGAGAAAGAAAGCGATGTCGATGCGGTTGGGGTGGTCACCACGGACAACGTACACGCAGTCGCTACCATGGCTGCGATTAAAAAGGGCAAGCATGTCTATTGCCAGAAGCCTTTGACCCACGATATCTATGAGGCGCGAGTGGTGACTGAGGCGGCGCGAAAGGCCGGGATCGTTACCCAAATGGGCAATCAAGGCCATTCCTTCGAAGGGAACCGGTTAATGGTTGAATGGGTAGCCGATGGCGCCATAGGGGAGGTCAGAGAAGCGCATGTTTGGACCAATAGACCTGCGGGTATTTGGCCGCAAGGAATTGACCGGCCTAAGGAGATACCATCCGTACCACGCGGTCTTGATTGGAATGGCTGGCTCGGACCGGCGCCTTTCCGTCCTTATCATCCAATATATGTCCCGTTCAATTGGCGCGGCTGGTGGGATTTTGGCACCGGAGCACTGGGCGACATGGGCTGTCACCTTATCGACACCCCGGTCTGGGTACTTAATCTGGGTCATCCAACGAGCGTGCAGGCGAGCTCAACCACGTTGTATGAAGAAACCGGGCCACTCGCTTCCATTATTCACTATGACTTTCCGGCCCGCGGCGATATGCCGCCGGTGAAAATGGTTTGGTACGATGGCGGACTGACGCCACCTAGACCTGCTGAGTTGGAAGATGGACGACGAATGGGCGATGGCAGCGGCGTGCTTTTGGTAGGAGACAAGGGTACGATTATGTGCAACACATATGGTAATAATCCTAGGATTATACCTGAGACGAAAATGAGAGAATATAAGCGGCCGCCAAAAACCATTCCTCGAGTGGAAGGGATTCATCAGGATTTTATTCAGGGCTGCAAAGGCGGAACCAAGCCCTGTTCCAATTTTGATGTTTCGGGCCCACTGACCGAAATTGTGCTTCTCGGCAACCTGGCCGTCCAAATGTCCGGACGCCGTTTGCTCTGGGACGGAGAGAAGATGGAAGTCACAAATGTGCTTGAGACAAATACAAATAGGACGCAGGGCAGACCGGGACGAATGACGGTGCCTGATGTTAAAAAATTGATCAAGCGAGAGTACTATGGTGGTTGGACCCTTGACCGTCATCTCTAAGAGCTCCATTCACAAATGATTGTAGGGTTGAATTAACTCAAATGTCGCGGTGGTAAAATGTAACCGAAGAGCGTAGAGCGATGAGCGAATTTGTAGACT
>JBHHXN010000369.1:0-1825 GCA_046757025.1 bacterium | reverse complement strand
GTACGGTTATTCAGTTAACTCAGCAAGTTTGAAATATTTTTTGACAGGATGGACAAGATAGACAAGATGAAAAAGCTGGTTTAAAGACTACAAAACAAAATGATTTCGCACTAAATAATTATGTATTTAAAAAACAATCATTTTGTCCCTAATTATTTTGTCTTTCTTTTTTTGTGCATCTTTCAGGCTATGTTGATATTCCTTCGGTGTTCAAATTTCATTAAATCATTGCAACTAATTCTTAAAAGAAGCAAAAAATAAAAACTTAAAACTCGTGACTTGAAACTTTAAACAGATGCCATCTCCTCCACATCTGCGATTGTCTTGGGAATCGGCTTTCCGAGGATGCGGCAACCACCATCCGTTACGACCACATTGTCCTCTATTCGAACGCCGCCAAAATCTCGGTATTTTTCTACTTGTTGATAATTAATATAATCGGTGAATTTGTTCTCTGCTTTCCACATGTCGATGAGTTCGGGAATAAAATAGATTCCCGGTTCAACGGTTAGGACGTACCCGGGCTTCACTCTCTTTCCTATCCGCAATGATTTCAAACCGAACTGCGCGCTCCTTTGAACTTCGTCATCATACCCCACAAAATCTTCGCCAAGATTCTCCATGTCGTGAACATCGAGTCCGATCATGTGCCCCAGGCCATGCGGAAAAAACAACGCATGAGCTCCGGCCGCAATTGCCTCATCTATATCGCCCTGCATGATCCCCAGCGCATTTAGTCCGGCAGCGATTTCCCTTGCAGAAATGAGGTGTACATCTTTGAACTTAACAGCGGGCTTAATGGCGTCAATTGCGCGCAGTTGCGAATCCAATACGATTTGATAAATCTCCTTTTGCATATCATTAAAACAGCCGGAAACCGGGATTGTCCTGGTGATGTCGCCGGCGTAACTCATAGCGGATTCGGCGCCCGCATCACAAACCACAATATCCCCTTCACGCAATGTATTTCCATAATAATGGTTGTGCAAAGTTTCGCCATGGCGTGAAAAAATTACTGGAAATGACAGGCGGCCGCCCTTAGCAAGAGCGATTCCTTCCATCTTACCGACAATTTCTTGCTCAACCACTCCGGGTTTCGATTCCCTCATGGCAAATGTGTGCATTTCGTAAGCCATACCGAGAGCAGATTCGATCTGATCTGTCTCCGCTTGCGATTTGATTGACCGCTGGCCGACTACCGCCTTTATCAACTCCCCTGAAGCGGACTCCTTTAATTTCTCCGGCTCGATTCCCAACAGATTTCCTATTTTTATCATGGTGTCGGCACGATATTGCGGCAGAAAATGTATCCTCTTGCCTTGCTGAACAGCTTTTTTGACAGACTCCTTAAAGTCTTGCAGTGTTTTTGTGGCTTTAACTCCCACCGTTTCCCCCTTCACCTGCAAAGTCGGTTGAGGGCCCATCCAGACAATTTCATCCATCGTAAAATCATGACCATAGATAACTTCCGAATCTGCTTCCACATCGATTGTGGCGGCCATCCCTGGAAAATTTAACCCCCAGAAGTAAAGAAAAGAACTGTCTTGTCTGAAAAGGTAGGGGTTATCGGCATAATTCATCGGGCTTTCATCGTTACCTAAAAATAATATGAGGCCAGATTTAATTTGCTCCTTTAGTTTGCCTCGTCTCTCAATATAGATTTCAGGTTTAAACATTTTTTGCTCCTTGTTTAAAGTAGTTCTAAAGGTATCGCGATTGCGGAACATGACATTTATGTCGTGGTAATTTAGCCTGTGAGAGTCACGATATGAATGTCGAGTTACAGACTCATACAAGCTTTTTGGGACAGCCCCAAGCTTCAACC
>JBHHXN010000368.1:0-1872 GCA_046757025.1 bacterium | reverse complement strand
CGGCAATGTTGACACGGCGCTGCCAACCGCCACTAAGTTGATTCACCACCGAGTCCTGGTAAGATTGAAGTTTGAAAAGTTCGATCAAGATTTGTTCTCGTTCGGCAATTTTCGGTTTGTGCAATCCGTACAACTTACCAAAAAATCGGAGATTCTCCCGGCAGGTCAAATCTCTATAAACTGCGATTTCCTGAGGAACCACTCCCATCCGGTATTTGACGGATTCGTCCACCGCCACATTGGCGATTTTCACTTCTCCGTCATCCGCCGCCAACAAATGACAGAGGATGTTAATGGCGGTGGTTTTGCCTGCGCCGTTTGGCCCCAGCAGCCCATAAATTTCACCTTTGGAAATGTTAAAAGACAAATTATCCAGAACAATTTTACTACCAAACGATTTTTGCAGCCGTCGTACTTCCAGCATCATATTCCAGCCCTCTCAGTTTTAAGCATAGCTCGATAAGAACGTGCGCCCATGAGCAGCGCCAACAGAGTGAAGACCGTTAAAAAGACTAAATGCAGAGCGATCTCTTCTAAACCCATTCCCTGCGCCGAAACTCCTTTCAAGGCTTGATTCATGTGAAAAATGGGATTTAAATGTGCCAGCTTGAACAGATATGAAGGCAAAATGGAAATCGGGAAAAACGTGCCCCCCAGCACCAATAGCGGCACGCCAAAAGCAGCTACCGGACCGTTGACATCCTCGGTGCGCTTGGTAAAACGCGCACCGAAAAAGAATCCCATACCCACAAACGAGAAAACACTCAAACAGATGATGAGCAGACCGAGAGTCAGGGAACCCTGAAAACGGCCCCCGAAAATGAAAGCAATTCCATAAACAATGACTGCTTGGACAAACGCGATGAGGAGATAAGAGAGTACGATTCCCAGAAAATACGAGATCGGTTTCAGCGGTGAAAGCAAAAGACGCCTTAGAGTGCGTCGTTCCCGTTCAGCCACCACCAGCGCCACCGGGCCGCCCAGGCAGCTAAAAAACAAGGCAGCACCGATGAGAATTCCAGGCGCCGTGTGATCAAATGATTTGCTGGTGCTGTTGCCACCGGCATAGATTAGACCGAAGAGTAGGAGCATCAGAGTGGGAAACACCACCCAGAATACCAGACTCCGACGCATGCGTACCATCTCGGTTAACGTGCGTAAAGTGATAGCGGTAATTTCGTTGTAGTAACGACGGAATGTTCCTATCATCGTTTCTTTGAACCCGTTTTAAGTGCTTGCGTAAAAATAACTTGGAATTCTATCATGCTTACCTGAATTTACTTCGGTACTCAGCATGAAGTGGCTAGTTTCACGCTAACAACTCGAAGTGTGATATTACGACTCAATAAAGGTACGATATTTTAGGCAAGCCCCTAGTAGAAGTTAGACGTCGGATTTGCGAACCGAAAACAAATGCAACATTCCCCAGCCGATGAGCAGCAAAGGCAAAAGGTAGCGCCACCATCCGTGGGAAATGACGTGTAAATTCCCCAGCAGCCATAACACCCCCACTGCGATCAAGGCAACACCGCAAAAAGAGATGCCTTTCCATCCGTGCACGCGAGCTCTTACGCAGTAGCAATATGGAGCAGAATTTTCCACTGATTTTTTCTGACGATCCATGATTACCTCCATTTTTGTGAAACGCGATTTCTGCAAAACCGTGTGCTAAGCAATCCAATTGATACCGTGGTCGAAAAGCAGAATCACTCGTATTTTTGTATTAGGATCCATCCGAAAACGAACCCGTTCCTACACGAAGGCCTCCCCTGGCCGAGGGTAAATCCCTGATTAGCTCAGTGGGGCCTGTCCTGAGCTTTGTCGAAGGGCCTGTCCTGAGCTGTGTCGAAGGGCCTGTCCTGAGCTGTGTCG
>JBHHXN010000367.1:0-1878 GCA_046757025.1 bacterium | reverse complement strand
GTTCAGAGTGACAGTAGAGTTCGATTTCACCATCGGCACATTCTATGCGCTGTGCGCGAACCTTGTCGTGCTCGGATGTTTTGACAAATACGGCTTGCGCAGGATCAAATTCCAGATGGCGCTTGCGGCTGACCACGATGTAGGGATAGCCTTGTTGCCGCAGCCAATCCACGTTGTCTTTTGAGGCGATACCGGCATCCATGACGATTGTGGGGCGTTTGTCCCAGGCCAGTTCACCCTGCAGCTTCTCACTGTTTTCCGTAGCTGGGGTTTCGGATAAGTCCTCAATCATCTTCTGTAGTGTCGAAGGTTCGCTGATATTGCCCGGGAAAATCCGACTTTTTCTGGAAAAACCGCTGCCGTCTTAGGACCAGCGCCAGGGTGACTAAGGGACAGTCGCTACGTCTCTCTTTGGAATGACCATAGGCGGCATGGTCGTTGTATTTGCCTGTGCCTTCGAAGAAGGTGTTGGTCAGATCATAGAGGGTGATGGTTTCCTCCAGACCAAAGATCTGTTTGTGTCGCTTGTAGAGCGTAGCTTCGATTTCATCGTGGTGTTTCCAGAGTTGATCTGAGGCGCGATAGAGAGCGGATAAGCCTAGGCTTTGGTAATCAAAGCCCACTAACTCCCCCAGGGCGCTATGCGTCTGTAGCCACTCGTGGGTGGAGAGTTCGCTGCCCGGTTGCACCATACGACCCACGATATTACCGATGGCGGCATGGCCTTGATTGCGGTTAAATCCCAGGTCATTGAGCTTCTCCACAAACTTCACCTGCTGCAATGCAGAGAGCGCCAACGCTTCCGCACCCACAGTGCGGACATCCATCAAGTCCAGCGAGTTGATGTCAACTGTTTGCAGATCTCGTCCACCAGCAAATGCTTCAGCGCCACCCGCCAGGTCTTGCTGCGGCTTAGAAAGTAATTCCGAGTTGGCATATTTATTCAGAAGACGGGCCGCCATCGCCTGCGCCTCTTGCTCAATCTCGGGTAAGGGCTCAAAAAGGGAAACCTGTCCTTGAATAATCTGCTCAATCCGCTCGGTGAGCTCCGGCCACTGCTTCCGTGGACAATCAAAGGCGCTGCCGAGATTAAGCAAAGTGCGCTGATGCACTCCCTCGGCCACCCGGTAGGTGTCAACCAGTCGATGACTGTAGTAGCTCTTGCCGTTTTCTGTGGTGCGTGTTTTGGTGCGCCGAATAAACATACGCACAGGATACCCGGCTTGGAAGGGAAATTCAATGCCTTGTTAATAATTATGGCACTACTTTCGAGGAGTCGCGCGACTTAACATATAACGCATTGTTTTTATTGATATAATTTTTTTGGATGTGGCCAAATCCAGGCAAATCGGCTTGATCGAGCACCTAAAGTGACAAAGATGGGCTAAGGGACTTGGAAAATACCAATGTACCTAGATCGCTTTCAGATTGAGGTCAGATTTGGTCGATTTGATTGAACAAAACCACAGGAATAGTCCTGCTATTTTGAGGATTTTGTGAATGAAAATCGATCAAAGATGGCCTTTAGATGGAAGTGAGATAGTATATTGGTATTTTTCAAGTCCCTTAGTAGGGAGTTCATCGCGTTTCCAATTGGCCGAAGGTTCCTATCCGGCCTGGATGAAAGGCAATAACATGTCAAAAATTAAAAGCGTCCATCCTTGAATCGGCTTAAATCCCCGCTCTTTGGTTTTTTATCGTGAATCAAACTTTTCCTTTTAAACTTTACCTGATCGGTGATCGGCACCAGAGTCTTGGCAGACCTTTGACTCAAGTGCTTCGTGAAGCGGGCGAAGCTGGTGTTGCTGCCTTTCAGTTTCGGGAAAAAGACCTTTCTCTCCGCGCACAATTTGAATTGGCTTCTGAAATACGGGCGCT
>JBHHXN010000366.1:0-1979 GCA_046757025.1 bacterium | reverse complement strand
ATAACAACCAAATTTACATGAAAGCGGTAGTGATCACGAAATTCGGGGAGCCGGACGTTCTCAAACTCGAGGAAATAGATGAACCCAAGCCCTCACCTGCGGATGTCCTGGTAAAGGTCCACGCAACCGCACTCAACCGAGCCGATCTTTTGCAAAGACGCGGACAGTATCCGCCGCCTCCGGGAACAAGAGAGGACATCCCCGGATTAGAATTTGCCGGAGAAGTCGAAGTGGTTGCAGACCGGGTCACAAAGTTCAAAGCTGGCGATCGTGTCATGGGGCTGCTTTCTGGTGAAGGATACGCCGAGAAAATCGTGACGCCCGAACAATTGGCCTTCCCAATTCCCGCCAACTTAAATTTCGAAGAGGCAGCTTGCATTCCAGAGGTTTTTCTCACAGCCTATGATGCTCTTTTTTCGCAGCTCGAACTCAAAGCCGGTGAAAGGCTGCTGATCCATGCAGTTGGAAGTGGCGTCGGTATCGCAGCTTTGCAGCTTGCGAAAAATTCGGGCGCGATTGTTTTCGGGACAGCGGGCTCGGAGAAAAAATTGAAAAAGGCTCACAATTTGGGTTTGGATTCCGGCATAAATTACAAACGTCAAGATTTTGGAGAAGTCGTCTTTGCTGAAACAAATGGCGAGGGTGTTCAGGCGATTCTCGACATGATTGGCGCAGCTTATTGGCACAAAAACATGGCTTGCTTATCGAGCAAAGGCCGCATGATGATCTTAGGTTTGATGGGCGGCTCAAATGTGGAAGTAAATCTGGGAACCATCTTAAAAAAGCGGCTCCGGATAATGGGCTCTGTTTTGCGGGCTAGACCGCTCGAAGAAAAAAGCGCTCTCACGAAAGCTTTTGTGAAAAATTGCTTGCCCCTGTTTGAATCGGGCGAGTTGAAACCGATCATCGATTGTACTTTTCCCATTGAAGAAGCTGCTCAAGCGCATGCCTATATGGAAGAAAACAAGAATTTCGGCAAAATCGTTCTGAAAATCTGTTAGTGTAACGCAAGCGTCCTCGCTTGCGATCATCGTACTGAGCTGGTCAGCTGTCCGGGTCCTCAATTGAACACAATTGAGTTACACTCTTACCGGAGGAATAGAGGAATGAAAAATGGGACTTTCCTACGGCGTGCCATGCTGTTTGGAATCGGAATGAGTGGATGTTCGGTTGAAGAATTCATTAAAAAAAACATCCAGAACTAATTTTAATAATTCGTTGATGAAAAATTCTGAGTCACGTAAAAAACCTCAAGTCCATTATATTGGGCCTGAGCGCAACCGATGCCGAGAAATTTAAACTGCTGACTTAAAATATTTCTACGATGCGGCAGGCTGTTCAACCAGCGCTTGACTAAATCCACAGAAAACTCTTTATAAGTGTACTCTCGGCCTTCGTTTCTCCAGGCATACCTGGTAGCAGATTGGGATGCAGGAGTCAGGTCACTAAAAACTACCTCCTGTATTTTATTAAGCGGATGGATTGCGATATTTTCTCCCTGGATTCCGTACTTTATCCCGGCACGCGAGACACGCTGCCTTATGGTTTGATTTTTTATCACCGGCGAATGGTGTTCAAAATATTTCAACTCTACCATTTCCCCGGAATGCTGTCGGGCCACTTTTTGTAATCGAACTTCAAATTCAAATGGTTTCATACCGAGCCGTTTTCGCTGACGGTTGCTTTCCTTGAAAATCGCCCACTCTAACAACTCTAAATCAACAGAGTCAGCCCTGATGACCTGCGAAAGATCAATCGTAACGGCCAATTCAGGAGGTAGCTTATAATACCGTGGAATGATCGCCCGAGGTTTGCAAGCGGCTGAAAGAATAAACACGCACAAGGGGAAAAACAATGGAATTTTAAAGCGGCCACACTTCAAATCGACATTCCTAGCAGAAAAAAATTGCTGATTGGGTTTTATAATATAAATATAATCATCCAAAATAAATATTCCAACAACAAACCTGATTTACCAA
>JBHHXN010000365.1:0-2000 GCA_046757025.1 bacterium | reverse complement strand
TTAACAAAAAATCATGTGAAGAGCAAAGCGCGAGGAGCGAGAAATCTAAAAAGCCCTCTTCGCTCTTTCGCTTCCCGCATCCTCAGCCCCGCGGTCTTCGAAATCAGATATTAAACCAGGGCGTCACCCAGATATACTTGATATTGAACATCCACCTAAGAATCATTTTTATAGGCAAGCCCATCATGCTTAAAAACAAAAATGCTAAAATTCCAAATCGGGCAGCCCCTAGTTTCTTTATAAAATCGGTTTTTCTTTTCCAGTAATAGTAAATCACGCCTAAAGAGAAGTAGGCGAAGACCACAAAACCGCCAAAAAAGAATGCTCCCAGTGAACTTCGAATTCCAAAATATTGGTGAAGATCAACATTGGTCATGGCAACGACTTTATGGATATCCCAACTTTCCCAGGGGGCAAAGAAGTTCCATCCCGGGCCGCGTAAAAATGTCCCTACAAAGATCAGAATGACCCATAAAACAAAGAACCCAAACAAGAACATCGAAATGGCAAATTTCCGTTCCTGCCAGGTGTAGTAGCCGTTACCCTTTGGGTTCTTATCTATATAGGGGATCGCCATCAGCCCGACGATAATAAGTGTGGGGAAGACCACGCCAGCAAGCCATGGATCAAAGTAGACCAGCATTTCCTGAAGTCCAAGAAAGTACCACGGCGCTTTAGACGGATTCGGAGTTTTGGTGGGATTGGCCGGCTCTTCCAGCGGGGCGTCCAGAACAATTGACCATACCGTTAAGATTACCATCATCAAAATCGCCGCCAAAAATTCGATCCGGGTGAGGTACGGCCAGGTGAAAATCCGGTCCTTTCCCTCGATCTGAAGTTGACTATAATTACCATCACTGATTAATGCGTCGTTTCTTCTTGCTTGCTGAAAAGCAAGCCAGGTGTAGTAGCCAATCAAAACCACCATCATTATGATAGGTATATTGTCCGCCTTTGAGAGAATGAGCATTAAATTTTCCATAATTCTCCTGTCTAAGTGGTTATGAACTTATACAAAATTGCAAATCCTAAATCTGAATCCCTGGGGAGTGCTTTGACTATAAAATCATAGTGGTCCCGAAATGCCACCGTCCTTGCGGACCCGCCAAAAATGAACGGCAATAAACACCGCCAAAAATAATGGAAAAAATACGCAATGCAGAACATAAAATCTTAAAAGCGTGGGGGGGCCGACCTGCGTTCCACCGAGTAAAACGAACCTGACGTCGTTGTCGGGCCGCATGCCCAATTCCGGCCCGAGGGGTCCCTCGTGACCCAATAATGGAGTGGCCCGCGCCATATTGGTGCCAACCGTTACCGCCCAGATTGAAAGTTGGTCCCAAGGCAAGAGATAGCCGGTAAAACTTAAGAGAAGAGTAGCGGTTAACAAAATAACCCCTACAACCCAATTGAACTCGCGCGGCGGTTTGTATGAGCCGGTTAAGAAAACACGGAACATATGCAACCAAACCGTGATCACCATACCGTGCGCCGCCCAGCGGTGCATATTTCTCAAAAACATACCAAACGGCACATCGAATTCAAGATACTTCATATCGTTAAAAGCATATTCCGCAGTTGGCCGGTAATAAAACATTAGCAAAACGCCTGTGACGGCTGTAACCAAAAACAGTAGAAAGGTAATCCCACCCATACACCACGTAAACCGAATATAGGCTCCGTGACGCGGAATGCGAGTCGGATGAAGATGCAGCCAAACGTTGTCCAAAACCTGCAAGTAGCGATTTCTCGGAACGTCTTCATAGCCATGCCGAAACATCGACTT
Organism: bacterium; assembly: GCA_046757025.1. Lineage (GTDB taxonomy): Bacteria > Zhuqueibacterota > Zhuqueibacteria > Oceanimicrobiales > Oceanimicrobiaceae > JBHHXN01. The sequence continues at coordinate 214 of JBHHXN010000365.1, read as the reverse complement.
CCAAACCTGCGATTTAAGCAATCCCTCCTTTATCTTATTGAAAAAAGCTTGCATCTTATCTCCTTAGTTTGTATGTAGATAGGTTGTTAAGGTGAAATTAAACGAGGGAATATAACGACATTTTCATAAAATGTCAAGGGAATTGATTGCAAAAAAAGGAGACTGTAGAGTTTTAATTCGTTGAGGATTAAATGGGTTGAGATTTCTGCCAATT
>JBHHXN010000364.1:0-2008 GCA_046757025.1 bacterium | reverse complement strand
ATGGCCCTGAGCTGGAGCATGGACAAGATCGGGCCCATGTGCCGCAGCGTGGAAGACTGCGCTCTGGTGTTCAACGCCATCTACGGACCCGATGGCAGGGACACCACCTTAGTCGATCTCCCGTTTAACTGGAACGCGGAGCTGGATGTGAAAAAGTTGAGAATCGGGTTCGTTAAAAGCGCGTTTGAACGAGAACGGGAGAACAAAGAATGGCAGACTTTCGACAACGCCTCCCTGGAAACCCTGCGTTCACTTGGATTTGACCTTACTCCCATCGAGTTGCCGGACTATCCCATCGGCGCCATGTCTTTTATCTTAGGGGCGGAAGCCGCAGCAGCGTTTGATGAGCTCACCCGCAGCAACCGGGACGACCTCATGGTGCGTCAAATAAAAAACGCCTGGCCCAACGTATTCCGGCAGGCGCGCATGATTCCGGCGGTGGAATACATTCAAGCCAATCGCGTTCGCACCAAAGTCATGGAAGCCATGGCCGAGCTCCTGTCGGACATCGACGTTTATGTGGCGCCGGCGTTCGGCGGCAGCAACCTGTTGCTCACCAACCTCACCGGCCATCCGTGTGTGGTGCTGCCCAACGGTTTCACAGAAAAAGGCACCCCCACCAGCATCACCTTTATGGGCAAACTCTTTGGTGAGGCTGAGACCTTGGCGGTGGCAAAGGCCTACCAGGATGCCACGGATTTTCATTTGAAGTATCCGGCGCTGGAGAGTTAGACCGCGCTTTCAACAAAATCGGATGAATTTTTTTTAAGCGTCCGCGCAAATTGAAAAAAAGAGAAAACCGGTTGTGGCCTTTGTCAAGTTTTGGTCAATCACCTCGGAAATTAAAGCCCGAATTCTACTTTGCATTGAGAATCTGATTTACGGTAAATTATGCTATTGACTATTGTATGAATAATTGGTACTATTAAAAATAAACCGTATTTAAAGTCAGAAAAGGACCAGGCCGAGAAAATACTTGAGTTTGAATTTGAATTTCAGTTGTCTCTTTCAACTCAGGAAAGATTTGAAATAATGTTTCTGAAACTGAAAGAACTCTCACAATTGCTCATTGCCAATAGATACCGAAAACCTTTTGAATTTCGTAAACGAATAAAAAGATTAAGCGAAATTATCCGGGTTACCGCTTTTGCAGTCCACTGATACACCACCGTAGATTCGACTTAGAAATTAATTAATGATAGCGGTCATTAATTCTTCAGTCACTTCGATCTTTCAGATTTTTCTTATTTTTAAAATGGATAACCGTCCATTATTTGAATTTATTTGTTTATAAATAATTAATTTAAATGATTGGCAATACCATTTCCCATTACAAGATTCTCGAAAAACATGGTGAGGGCGGTAACCTCTCCCGCTCAATTTCGACCGGAGGCAAAAATCATGGTCGGTAAGACAATCTCTCACTATCGAATTTTAGATAAGTTGGGAGAAGGCGGGATGGGCGTGGTCTATAAAGCGGAGGACATCCGGCTTAAACGTCTGGTGGCTTTAAAATTCTTGCTTCATGACCTGACTCAAGATTCGATTGCCAGTAGCCAGTTTACTCTTGAAGCTCAAACTGCCTCTGCTCTTGACCACGCCAACATTTGCACGATTTATGAAATCGATGAAACCAAGGATGGTCAGACTTTTATCAGCATGGCGTATTACGAGGGTGAGACTCTGCAAAGCAGGCTTAAGCGAGGACCGCTCCCTGTTGATGAGGCAGTTGACATGGCCATGCAGGTTGCAGAAGGTCTGGTGAAAGCACACAATGCAGAAATCATTCACCGCGACATCAACCCGGCAAATATCGTTTTAACACCAGAGGGCAAGGTCAAGATCATCGATTTTGGATTAGCGATCCTGGATGGACATATGGCAAACATAACAGGAACCACGCTTGCCACCATAGATTACATGTCGCCGGAGCAAATTCAGGCAGAAATTATCGACCAGCGCACAGACATCTGGTCATTGGGAGTTTTGCTTTACGAGATGCTCACTG
>JBHHXN010000363.1:0-2020 GCA_046757025.1 bacterium | reverse complement strand
ACTTATTCTCCCGAATATCCGCCACCGGCACGAAGAACGCCTTCTCCTTGCGGTCGCTGTCTTTCGCCGGATCGCGTTTCTGCCAGCGGGCAACCACGTCCGGCAAGTCGTTCTCCTCAACCGGCAGGCGTTTGTCGTCCAGAGAAAAGCCGTCGGCTTGCACGTCGTAAAACCAGACGTGCTCGGTGGCGCCGCCTTTGGTGAACACTACAATCGCCGTGGAGACCCCGGCGTACGGCTTGAACACACCGGAGGGCAGGGAGACTACCGCTTCCAACTGGTTCTCCTCCACCAGCATTTTGCGCAGGTTGAAGTGCGCTTTGGAGGAACCGAACAGTACCCCGTCCGGCACCACCGAGGCACAGCGGCCGCCGAGCTTGAGCATGCGCAGCATGAGGGTGATAAACAACAGCTCGGTCTTTTTGGTTTTGACTTTGCCCGTCAGGCTCGGGTCGATGTCTTCTTCATCTAAATTGCCCTTGAACGGCGGATTGGCGAGGATGACGTCAAAGCTGTCCGCCGCATACTGGGGAAAATGGTCATGAAACGATTCACTCAGGGAGTCCTGGTAGTGGATGTCCGGGTTTTCCACGCCGTGCAGCATGAGGTTCATGGCGCAAATGCGCAGCATGGTGGCGTCAAAATCGAAGCCGTGGAACATCTGGTTCTGAATATGGTCGCGGTAGTCCTCCAGCAAGTCGCCTGTATATTGCTTGTTGCCCGCTTCGTCAACGAGCACCCCTTCCGGCGAAGTGTATTTTTCCAGCAGGTGTTTCATGGTTCCTACCAGAAAACCGGCAGTGCCGCAGGCGGGATCGGCGATGGTTTCATTGGGTTTCGGATCCACCAGTTTCACCATCAGGTCGATGATGTGGCGCGGGGTGCGAAACTGCCCGTTGATGCCGGCGGTGGTGAGCTTGCTGAGGAGATACTCGTACAAATCGCCTTTGGTGTCGCTGTCCGCCAGGGGCAGCCGGTCGATCATGTTCACAGCAGAGACCAGCAGTGTCGGCTTCTGAATCATGAGCTGGGCGTCCTTCATGTACTCCCCAAAGGTCGTGCCGTTGTCGGCAAAGCTGCGGAAGAACGGGAAGAGCTTATCCCGCACCAGCGGCAGCATCTCCTCGGCTGAAACCTGTTTGAGATTTCGCCAGCGCAATGGCTGCTTATCCTGGAAAAGGCTCTGGTGTTCGCGGTTCAAACTGGCGGCTTTTTTCTCGTCACGGCTTTCCATGATGTCCAGCAAGCGCGCAAACATCAGAAACGTGATCTGCTCGATGACGGTGAGCGGATTGGTGATGCCACCTGTCCAAAATTCCGTCCAGAGTTTATCGATTTGGTTCTTGAGTTCTCCTGTTATCATTATTCCCTCGTGTATTCAGATTGAATTAAACCAGCACTTTGATATTTTCCAGGACGGCAAAGAGTTCCTCCACTTCTTCATGGTCGAAGACGCCCGCCACGCCGTCGCTGCTGATCGCCGTGAATGGGGCGTCGAACAGCTTTTCCTTTTTGATGCCGCCATATCTGCAGATATGATTTTTGAGCAGATCAATAAATTTTATCTGGTTCGACTTAAGCTCCGGATGATTCTGTACAAACTCGGTAAAATGATGGTTGACATATTGCGGATCTAACCCGATGATGCGGCGAATAGCGAGGTCGAGTTGACCCGCTGTTTCAGGGTAGACTTTTTCCAGGATACTGAGATCGATATCGGGATGCTGCATCAGCACCAGGGAGGCCAGCGACTGAAGGTCGTCTTCCGTGACCGCGGTCCCGGTCTTGATCTTCTGCAAGGTATCGCTGGTTTCAAAGAGCCCGAGCAGCACTTTTTCGACCCGCTCTTTGTAGGCTGCAAGCTCGAGCCCTTCCAGTTTTTTGACCCGATACTCTTCGTGCAGCACTTCATCTTTGAGTTCCATGACGTCAATGACCCTGGGATCGGGACGGCCGCTAAAACCACGCTGCCGGAACCGCATGATGCCGCGCAGCTCGAGCCTCATCTCCTCGAGCCCGC
>JBHHXN010000362.1:0-2021 GCA_046757025.1 bacterium | reverse complement strand
GACGGGCCGCCCAGTGAAAAATTATCCTGGGTGCCGCCGAAAACGTTGTAAAACGGAAAGTCATTATCCACGCTGACACGGTAAAACTGGGTCACCGGCAGGTTGGCTTTAAAGTGCCAGGTGGCGCCGCGGTCGAAGCTCTCGTAAACGCCGCCGTCGCAGCCCACCAGCAGGTAATCGGTGTTTTCCGGGTCGATCCATAAAGCGTGATTGTCCACATGTTTGTAGCGTTCGCCCACCCGTCGAAAAGTTTTGCCGCCGTCTTCGGTCACCTGTAAGTAGGTATCCATGGAGTAAACCCGATCGACGTCTTTAGGATCACAAACGAGCTCCTGGTAGTACTGCGGACTGCCGCTGACGTACTTGCTACGTTTTTGCCAGCTTTCACCGCGATCGGTGGAGCGGAAAAATCCGCCGGCCCCCTCAGCCGCTTCGATGATGGCGTACAGCACATCGGGATTCACGGGTGAAATGGCCAAACCGATGCGTCCCATGTCTTTTCGGGGCAATCCGGCTTTGAGTTTTTTCCAGTTGGCGCCGGCGTCGGTGGACTTATAAATGGCCGATTCCGGGCCGCCGTCGATGAGCGTCCACACGTGTCTTCGGCGCTGGTAGGCCGCCGCGTACAGGATATCGGGATCGCGCGGATCAAACACCAGGTCCGTTACGCCGGTGTTTTCACTGATATGGAGAATTTTGACCCAGGTTTGACCGCCGTCCGTGGTTTTGTACAAACCGCGGTCGCCCCCAGCCGACCACAGTGGTCCCTGGGAAGCCACGTAAACCACATCGGAGTCGCGCGGCTCGATGACGATTTTGCCGATGTGTTCGGAATTTTTTAAGCCCAGGTTTTTCCAGCTTTGGCCGCCATCCAGGGATTTGTAAACGCCGTCGCCGTAGGAAACGCTGCGCTGACTGTTGTTTTCGCCGGTCCCAACCCAGACCACCAGCGGATTGTTGGGATCGAGCGTCACGCAGCCGATGGAATAGGAACCCTGTTTGTCGAAAATGGGTTTCCAGGTGGTGCCGGAATTCACCGTTTTCCATACGCCGCCAGAGGCTGCGGCTACATAGTAAATGCTGTGATTTTTCGGGTGCATGGCGATGTCGGCAATTCGACCTGAAGCCAGAGCGGGTCCAATGGAGCGAAATTTAAATCCGCTGAATGTTTTTGCAGAAATTTTATTGTTCCTGGACGATTTTTTTTCTTTGAACGTAAACGCCGCAAACTGCAAAGACAAAAACAATAACGCCAGTACGAGCGCCAATCGTTTCATTTCCTTTTCCTCCTCATTGATTTGAACTGAAATTTAAAGTGACATGGCGTTGCATCGATTGAGCTGAATCGGGGGTTGGCAATGGATGGCTATTTGGAATTTCCCGATCAGACCAACGGTGGCTTTCTGATTAATGCAAAAGATGCCACTTCCTTGCTGAACTTAAAATAATTTGTTTTAAGTGCAAGTGAAAAGTTACGGTTGGGGAACCCGCGGGTTTGGTTGCTTCGCGCTGGTAAATGAAGTCTCGAAAACGGAGAGACCAGGAAAGTCGGTTTATTGAAGTCCCCAATAGGTGTCGGGATTTTTCTGTTAGCCAACTGTCATACCTCTAAAGATGTTTTCGCGAAATGACGATGGCCAAATCGTATCGGTTCCGGCGTTTTACGCGATGTGAACCGCCCCTGGACAGAATCGCGTTTTGGATATTCAACCTACAAATTGGTTCCGTTTTGCCTTGAGAGCATGACGCTGTGAAGAAAAATTCAAAAACCGCAAATTTTGCCTTTTGAGGTATTTTATTAGTGTTTTTTTCATGTCGATTCAATCGAACGGTTTTTAATTTGCAATTTTAGTCGGAAAATATTATATTCAGCCATCATAAACGAAACATTTACCAAAGGACGAGCAGATGCAGACTTTACCCACAGAAATCACTTTAGAGCTGAAACCGCGATCGAGATTCGATGTTATCGACGTTACAAAGTGCATTTCGCGTGAATTTGGCGATTTTCTCAGCCAATT
>JBHHXN010000361.1:0-2030 GCA_046757025.1 bacterium | reverse complement strand
ATGCCAAGAAAAAACATCTCTTCCGGAACAAAATGGGAGCCGGTGGTGGGTTACTCACGGGCGGTGCGCATCGGGAATCATGTGCATGTTTCCGGCACCACCGCCACCGACCAGCACGGCAGTGTCGTCGGAATTGGCGACCCTTATACCCAGACCATCCAAACGTTAAAAAATATTGAGACTGCGCTGGTCCAGGCCGGGGCCAGTATGAAAGATGTGGTTCGCACCAGAATTTACGTATTGAATATAAAAGACTGGGAAAAAGTCGGCAGGGCGCATGGGGAGTATTTCAAAGAGGTCCTGCCGGCCACCAGCATGGTGCAAGTCAGTGGGCTCATCCTGCCGGAAATGCTGGTGGAAATTGAAGCGGATGCGTATATCGCAGAATCGTAATTTCACTCTAAAATAATTGAAAAAAGTTGCCGCCCCAAATAGTATATTGAGCCACAGATCCGCATGGATTTTCTCGGATTGTTTATTTACATTTTCTGGAAAATATGAGGACAAAATGAACCGTTCCAACAGAATCAAATTAAATGATTTTAAACGAAACACCGCAGTGCCAGCCGTTTTAATCTTTTTCACACTCATTTCGAACCTGACTGCACAAACATTTGAGGAATTTTGCAGCCGGGTGAAGTCCGCTCCCGAAGCCCAGCGCACCGCGCTGGTGGACAGTTTTATGAACGCGGTGAGCGCGTTTCCATTCATCGAAAACGATTCGTTGGCGCACTTCATTTTTCTCGGCCCGGCCAGTCGCGTAAATGTGCCCGGCGACGCCAACAACTGGAATCCCGCTGGGTTTCCCATGACCCGGCTTGCAACCACTAATTTGTGGTACCGTACTGAGAAATTCGAATCGGACGCCCGGTTGGATTATAAATTTGTCATCGACGGCAGCCGCTGGATTTTAGACCCGGAAAATCCCCGTCAAGTGACCGGCGGATTCGGACCCAATTCTGAGCTCAGTATGCCGGCCTACATTCAACCGGATGAGATCAAATTTTTGGGCGGCATTCCGCACGGCAGCTTGCGCGACACCACTTTTTTCAGCGCGCATCTCGGTAACTCCCGTACAGTGAGGATTTACCTGCCGCCTTTTTACGAAAGGAACACCCAGCGCTATCCAGTCATCCTGTTTCACGACGGGCTCGAGTACGTTTCGCTGGCCAAAGCCAACAACGTCATCGATTATCTCATCTGGCAGAATCGCATTCAGCCAATCCTGGCGGTGTTTGTGCCGCCGGTGAATCGCACGCCGGAATATGTTGGCAGAAAGCAAAACGCTTTCACGGCATTTATCGTTGAGGAGCTCATGCCCTGGGTGGATGGCCGCTACCGCACCCGCAAGGAGCCCGAAAACCGCGCGCTGCTGGGGGCTTCCAATGGCGGCAACATCGCGCTCTGGATCGGGCTGAACCATCCCGAAGTATTCGGGAAGATCGCCGCGCAGTCCAGCAATGTGGAACAAAGCATTCGAACGGGATTTCAAAACCGCTCCAAATTGGATTTGCAGTTTTACCTGGACCTGGGAACGTACGACATTCCCCTTCTGATTCCGCGCGTAAAGGAGCTGGTTTCTATTTTACAATCCAGGGGCTATCCTGTGCAGTATTTCGAATTTCACGAAGGACATAGCTGGGGAAACTGGCGCGCCCACATCGACAACGCCCTCATGCAATTCTTTCCATCCAATGCTTCGAGCATTCACTCCGAGCCTTCAAAACCAAAAAAAATCAAACTGCAGCAGAATTATCCCAATCCGTTCAATCCCACAACCACGTTCGCCTGGTCGCTGGTAAAAGCAGCAAATGTCCAACTCAATATTTACAACACCCGCGGTCAATTAATCGCCCGGCTGGGGAACCACCGTCAGGATGCCGGGGAGCATTCGGCAGTCTGGGATGGCACTCAGACCAACGGCAAACGCGCCGCCAGCGGCATTTACTTTTATGAGCTGCAAATAGACGGCAAACCGCGAGAATCCAAAAAACTGATTTTGCTCAAATGAAATAAAACCCGTTTTATCA
>JBHHXN010000360.1:0-2033 GCA_046757025.1 bacterium | reverse complement strand
ACATCGTTCCAAATCCTATAGAAATCCTCCTTTTAGAGGGTGCGAAAGTTTAGTTATACATATGACTTTGGTGACAACTGGGAGCATGAGATTATTATTGAGAACAGCAGATATCTAGATCCTAAGCTTCAATCACCGATTGAGTGCTTGGAAGGGGGTAGGGCCTGTCCACCGGAGGATATCGGCGGCGCTCCCGGGTATTATGAGTTTTGCAAAGCGCTGAAAGACCCAAATCACGAAGAGCATCAAAGCTATACCGAATGGTTTGCTGGATTTCCATGGTATGACGGGGTGTTTGAAAGCGAGAAATATGAAATAGGCAAAGTAAATTATGAGTTGATGAAATACTTGCATTGGTCCAGGAATCGTTGCCAGTTATGGGAGGTGTCAGATTTTTAAAATGGATCAATGGCAAAACAGCGATGATTAGAGCCATAGGGACTGCACTGCACGAATGTTGTCAATGGGCATGAGAAAATGTACAGAAAATGGGCACGAAAAATGTACAACTGACCTGGTAAGTATTCCTTCAAATTAGCGGGTTACCATAGTCCTAAAAAGGAGGGACTATGATCGTTAAGGAGGAATGCGTGGATATTTGGTCATTAAAGAAACAGGGGTATTCAGACAGTGCCATAGGCCGGAAGGTTGGGCTTGATCGCCGAACGGTCAAGAAGTATTTGGAGAACAAAGAGTTTCCCCGCTACAGTGCGGTGAATCGGAAATCTGATTTAGAGCAGTACCATAGACTGATCGAGGATTGGCTGTCCCAGGAAAACTATCAGGCGACCCGCATCCATGATCTGGTGGTTTTACAGGGCTACGAGGGAAGCTATGATACGGTCAAGCGTTTTGTTCGTCAGGTGAAAGAGAGGCGGGACCGGGTTGCGTATGTGCGGTTTGAAACCGTTCCCGGTCTTCAGGCGCAGGTTGATTTCGGCGATTTCAAGGTCACCGACTCAGCAGGGAATGAAACAACCGTTTACGCTTTTGTCATGGTGCTGGGGTTTTCCCGGCATAAATATGTGGAGTTTATCGACCGATGTACCATGACCACTTTCCTGGATTGCCATTGCAACGCCTTCGGTTATTTTGGCGGGGTAGTAGGGGAAATTCTCTACGACAACATGAAGAACGTGGTCATCCGGCGTTATGTGGGGGGAGTGGATTTTAACAAGACGTTTCTGGATTTTGCCGCTCATTATGGATTCAAGCCGGTAGCGTGTCCTCCTTATTCCCCTTGGGTGAAAGGAAAAGTGGAGCGGCCGATGGATTTTATCCGGGAGCGCTTTTGGCGGGGCTACCACTACACGACGCTTGAGCAGGGCAACCGGGATATGCGCCAGTGGCTCGAAACGGTGTCAAACCGTATACACGGTACCACGAAGCAGAAAGTTATCGATCGGTTTGCTACGGAAAAGACGATTTTGGGAGAAATCCCCAATCGCCCGTACGACACTTCCGAGAAGGTTGCCAGGAAAGTATACAAGGATTGCCAGCTTTCATTTGACGGCAACCGCTACCTGGTGCCGCACCAGTATGTCGGCAAGAAGGTGCTGCTCAAAATAAAGAATGGAAAGGTAGGGATTTTCTATGATGAAAAATTTCTGGTGGCGTATGTCATCCCCCAGGGAAAAGGAGAACTGGTAGGTGATGAACGGTTTTATAAGGCGCTCAAGGAGGACCGGGAGCAGGCAAAGAGAAAATATCGTGTTCCCCGTGGCGGCAAGGGGAAGGCGACCAGAGGACTATTAAAAGACGGGCTTCGCTACGAAAAGGTTCAGCAGCGTCCGGTGGCCGATTACGAAGAACTGGTCGGAGGTGCGCCATGTCTGAACTAATTATGGAGCGGATCACGGAAAACCTGGAACGCCTCAAGCTGTCCAAAATACTGGAGATATTGCCAGTTATCGCCGAGACGTGTCAGGAGGAATCGCACCTGGTTTTTCTGGACCGGCTGCTGGTTGAAGAGGTGGCCGCCAAGGAAGAGCGGAGAGTGACGACTTCTCTTAAAATTGCCGGACTCCCCTTTG
>JBHHXN010000359.1:0-2101 GCA_046757025.1 bacterium | reverse complement strand
TATTTGTACTGCCCCGCCCAGGCGAGCGCGTAACCGGGCGGAATATTTACGTTTTGCAAGATGTACTGTTGCGCCTCCCTGACATATTTTCCGTAATCTTTCTCTGCTACATCCACAAAAACAAATCCGACTTTAGAGCCGTCTTCGTTGCGGATCATGGGCGGGCCGGTGGTGGGAAAAATATCGGCTAGTTGAATGATGGGAACCTGTGCGCCAGTTGGTGTCGGCACTAGCACACGCTTCAGTTTGTCCAAATCATCCCGAAGTTCTCTTGGATAACGGACGTTAACAGGGTAGCGTTCTTTGCCTTCAACGGTCTGTGTGATATTCATGCCGCCAATAGCGGTTTGGATGATGTCTTGAACATCCCCTACGGTTAAGCCGTAACGGGCGGCTTCCTGACGATGAATTTTGAAATCGACAAAGTAACCGCCGGTGGTTCGTTCGGCGAAGGCGCTACGGGTACCAGGAAACTTCTGCAGCGCCTGTTCGATGTCCACCGCGACGCGCTCAATTTCCCGCAAATCGTCTCCAAAAACCTTAATGCCTAAATTGCTGCGAATGCCGGTGGTCAGCATTTCGGTGCGCGTTTGAATCGGCATCCACCAGATGTTAGCCATGCCTGGGAATTTCAGTTTTTTGTCCATTTCGGCGACGATCTTATCCCAGGTCATGCCCGGTCGCCATTGTTCTTTCGGTTTCAAAGCAATGGTGGTTTCCACCATGCTGAGCGGCGCGGGATCAGTGGCAGTTCGCGAGCGGCCGATTTTGCCAAAGACGCGCTCCACTTCTGGGAAAGTTGCCAGAATCTTGTCTTGCGTGTGAAGGATCTTCTTTGCTTCAGAAGCGGGCATCCCCGGAATGGAAGTCGGCATATAGAGGATGGAGCCTTCGTTGAGCGGCGGCATGAATTCGGTTCCGAGCAACATAAAAATGGGTACGGTTGCAATGAGAATCACTACCGCTGCCAGAACCACCCACTTGCGAAAGCGCAGCACGAAATTGGCAACAGGTTCATACAGCCAGATAAGAACCCGACTGATGGGATTTTTTTTCTCCGAACGAATTTTGCCTTTGACAAAGATCGGAATCAGAGCCGGCGCCAGCGTCACGGCCAGTATAGCAGCAAAAAACATGGAAAAGGTCTTCGTGTAAGCCAGCGGTTTAAAGAGCCGACCTTCCTGTGCTTCGAGGGTAAAAATCGGCAGAAACGAGACCGTAATAACCAACAGCGAAAAGAAAATCGGTTTGCCAACTTCCTGCAAAGATTTCAATATCACTGCGGAGCGCGATTCTTTCTGCCCTTCCAGTTCCCATCTCTCAAGAGATTTGTGCGCATTTTCCACCAGTACAATCGCAGCATCTACCATGGCGCCGATCGCGATGGCAATGCCGCCGAGGGACATGATGTTGGCCGTCAACCCCATGTACTTCATGGGAATGAACGAAATCACCACTGCAATAGGCAGCGTGATGATGGGAACCAGGGCGCTGCGAAAATGAAACAGAAATAGAATGATCACCAGGCTTACGATAATCATTTCCTCGGTGAGTTTTTGGCGCAGGGTTTGAATGGCCCTTGTAATCAGGTCCGAGCGGTCATAAGTGGTGACGATCTCCATTCCAGGGGGAAGGGAAGGTTTGATCTGCTCGATTTTTTCTTTGACCCGCTCGATAACTTTCAGGGCATTCTCGCCATAACGCATCACCACAATGCCGCCCACCACCTCGCCTTTGCCGTCGAGCTCGGCGATACCCCGGCGCATGTCCGGGCCCAAATGCACGTTAGCTACATTTCGGATATAAATAGGGGTACCGTTACCATCGGTTCCCAGTGCCGTGTTTTCAATGTCGTCCAAAGACTTAATATATCCCCGGCCACGCAGCATGAATTCCGTCGAAGCCATTTCAATGACGCGTCCACCAACATCATCGTTGCTTTCCTGTACCGCCTGAATGACACGTTTCAAAGGAATGTTATAAGCTAGAAGCTTGTTGGGGTCCACATCGATCTGATACTGCTTGACAAAGCCGCCCACCGAAGCGACCTCGGCCACGCCCGGCACCGCCTCCAGCCAGTATTTGAGATTCCAGTCCTGAA
>JBHHXN010000358.1:0-2120 GCA_046757025.1 bacterium | reverse complement strand
TCCAGATGGAGCAGGAGTCCGACCTGGTGGCGCTGGGCAAACTGACGCATGAGGAACACTACACCCGCGACACCAGCAAAGACGAGTTCATCTTCCGGGGCATTCGCCTCGACCGCATCACCCCGGACGGCTACATCCATGAAATCAAGAACAGCGCCATCGCCGAAAAGGCGCACGTCTGGCAGCTCAAGTACTACCTGTGGGTGCTGAAAGAAAACGGATTTGGGGAATTGCAGGGCATCTTAGAATTTCCCAAACAGCGCAAACGGGTACCGGTGCGCCTGACTCAGGAAGAGGAACCACAATTGCTAAAAATGATAGAACAAATAACCGATATAATAAAGCAACCCAAACCGCCGCCAGCGAAGAAAATAGTTTTCTGCAAAAAGTGCTCTTATCGGGAGCGGTGCTGGTGTTGAAGAACCTCACGCCACGACGCTGCGCTCGCTACGGAAAGAGTTAAATAAATGAAAAAACCGTTGCTGTCGTTGCGACTCTGCGTGAGATTGTAAAGATAAAAAAGGAAAACTATGGCACGAAACTACTACATTTTCAATCCCGGCCGTTTGAGCCGCAAAGAGAACACCCTGTTTTTTCGCCGTTACAACCAGGTGAGCGAAGATAAGGTTTTGGCGGATTTCGAAGAAAAAATTGAGCAGGAGCCGGCCTGTATCGACAACGACCCGGATCTCCAGTACGAAGAATCCGGCGAGCGCAAAGTCATTCCCATCGAAGATGTGGAGGCTATCTACGTGTTTGGCGAAGCCGATTTCAACCGCAAATTCTTCAACCATTGCAGCAGCCACAAAATACCGGTGCATATTTTCAACTATTTTGGATTTTACAGCGGCACCTTTTATCCGCGGGAATTTTTAAACAGCGGCGAGCTGCTGGTAAAACAAGTGAGCAGCCAGCAGGAACCCAAACAGAGGTTGGAGCTGGCGCGGGCGTTTGTGACCGGCGCGGTGGGCAACATCGTCAAAAACCTGCAATACTACAACTCCCGCGGCAAGGACTGCTCCCCGTTTCTCGATGAAATGGATAAACTCAAACAGCAGGTCGATTCTGTCAAAACTGTGGCCGAGCTCATGGGCCTCGAAGGCAACATCCGGCAAATTTATTACCGCGCCTGGATATTGATCATCGACCCGGCAATTGAATTTGAGAAACGAGTTCGACGTCCGCCGGATAACCAGATCAACGCGCTCATCAGTTTTGCCAACAGCATGGTTTACACCACCGCTCTCTCAGAAATTTACAAAACCCAGCTCAACCCGCTGATTTCCTTTCTTCACGAACCCGGCACCAAACGTTTCAGTCTGTCCCTGGATCTGGCGGAAATATTCAAACCGCTGCTGGCGGATCGACTCATTTTCACGCTGTTAAATCGCAAACAAATCACGGACAAACATTTCACTAAAAAGGGCAAAGTGTGCTGGTTGAGCGAAGATGGCCGTAAAATCTTTGTGCGCAATTTTGACGAGCGCTTAACGACCACCATCAAACACCGCAAGCTGGGGCGGCATGTCAGTTACCGCCGTCTCATTCGACTTGAATGTTACAAGCTCATCAAACATCTTTTGGGACAATCGACCTACAAACCATTTGTAATTTGGTGGTGAAAAATGTATATTATTTTAGTTTACGACATCGGAGAAAATAGAGTCGGCAAGGCTTTAAAAATATGTCGAAGGTTTTTAACCTGGATTCAAAACAGCGTGTTCGAAGGCGAGCTGAGCGAAAGCAAGCTCAAAGAGCTGAAGTTGAAATTAAAGGCGCTGATCAAAGAAAAGGAAGATTCGGTGTTAATTTTCAGATTCAAAGACAAGCGCTATTTTAAAAAAGAGGCCATGGGTTTGGAGAAAAATACCGACGATACGTTTTTGTGATGCTGGCGGGCGCAGACACAACGTCGTCGATCCCGTGCCTGTAATGACCGGATTGCAGGTGGACAGCCAAAATAGCGCAAGCAAGGTCTCTAAAGGCCTGTTTTTTAGGCGCGATTTTATGGGTTTTAATCGAACTAAGGTAGGATTGAAATATTAACTTAATTGCCCGGTCCTAAGCGGCCGGGCCTGTTTTAATCGAACTAAGGTAGGATTGAAATAATCACAGCCGAT
>JBHHXN010000357.1:0-2177 GCA_046757025.1 bacterium | reverse complement strand
ATCGAACCCAAAGACGGCTATCTGGTCGCCCATAACGATGACTTTCAGCGCTATGTTTTTGGTCAACTACTCTTCGAAGAAACCAACTCATGGTGGTTTGGCTGGGGCAAAAATCACGATCCCTTTGATCCCGCCTACGAGCCGGCCGCGGGCGATACCATCATCAATTACACCCAGCGCCGGATTCTCTGGATCAACGATTGGCTGGCGCGCGAAAAGAATGCCGACCCGGATCGCGTTTCCATTCAAGGTCACAGTGTTGGCTCCGCCGGTACCACCGCGCTGGCGAAAGCGTTTCCCGACCGTTTTGCCACGGCCAGCATTTTCAACAATGGCCTTAATGGACCGCAAGGGTCCATGGGTGATACATTTTTGGGCACGGCCAGCCAGAACCTTCCAACCAACCTGCGCAATCGCCAGGGCGACGTTGTACACGTCAATGATTTGCACAACTTGAGCACACCGATTGCGCCGGTACGCGATCTGCCCATCATGCGTTCCTGGCATGGGAAAAACGATACCAACGGCGTCATGGAATGGGATTCGCTGGTGGTTGCAGAATACCGTCTGGCCGACGCCGCTCCCTGGGGTATGCAGCTCTGGTGGGATGAACGTCCGCACGGTTTGAGCACGCTCTCGTCGCACTGGTCGCACGGCACGACGCTGGCCACGCAGACCGAACGCGACAACGCCGCCTACCAGGAACGCTACCGGGTCAACCAGTCGTTCCCGGCCTTTTACAACCACCAGGCTTACCCGAATAATGCCGACCCTGGTGATGGCACACCGGGCACCGGTGGTGTTGGTTCCGGAGACGACTGGGGAACCTGGGGCGGCTATCACAATTGGGACTTGACCAGGCTTGTAGATGAAGCCGATCGCTGGGAAGTCACGGCCTGGCTCATCGGGCAATCTCCCTGGGTCGTCGACAACTGCCCATTTGACAGCCTGACTTCTGATTTGGCCATTCGCAAGCCGCAGCGCTTTTTACCGGCGCCGAACACGCTGCTGAGCTGGCTGGTGGTGAGTCTCACCACCAGCGATACGCTGCAAAGCGGCGTAACGCTTGTCGACGCCGATGGGCTGGTAAAAGTGGACAGCGTCACCGTGTATCGCGATCCAGAGCAGGTACGGATTATTTTCACGACTGCTACGCCGACCTCCGTGGATGAGAAGGACGGCGGCCTGCCGACGCAGTTTGGGCTGCATCAGAATTATCCCAATCCGTTTAATCCCAGCACGACCATTGCCTACTCGTTGCCGCAGGCCGGCGAAGTGAAAATCACAATTTTCGACCTGCTAGGCCGGGAAGTTCGCAATCTGGTGCAGGAGCACAAGCCTGCGGGCCGGTACTCGGCGCTCTGGGATGGGCGCGATAACGCCGGTTTGCTATTGAGCAGCGGGACGTATTTCTACCGGTTGAAAGCAGGTGAGGCAGCGCAGACCCGGCGTATGCTTTTTTTGAAGTAAATCCTCACTTCCCCGGCACTTTCAAAGTGCCGGGGAGTTACTAAAGGTCTCAGGTTGTTCCTTTAACTTCTCTCCTTCATTTTTCCACAACATCCTCTCCTTTTGATATTTCTTGCTTTTCAGAGGAATTCTTATTTATTTTTGAGTAATTCTTTTCAGTTTAGTAAGCCAAGCTCAACAATGAAGTGGTTTGGATTAAATCTTGCCTTCATCCTTCTATGCATTCTTCTGAACACCTCGCTAAAAGCCCAGAACGAACCTATCCCCTC
Source organism: bacterium (assembly GCA_046757025.1). GTDB lineage: Bacteria > Zhuqueibacterota > Zhuqueibacteria > Oceanimicrobiales > Oceanimicrobiaceae > JBHHXN01. The sequence goes on along the minus strand of JBHHXN010000357.1, from coordinate 438 downwards.
CCATGTCTGGCAGGAAGCCGGTCTGTCCTACATCCAAAACTTCAGCCCAAAAGACTATAACGGAGGCATTCAAAATCTCATGGTCGTGCAGAACAAACGAGGCCTCATGTACTTTGGCAACACTTCGGGTGTCCTCATTTATGACCGTGTATCGTGGAGGCTGGTCAGAATGCCAAATCGGAGCACGGTTCGTTCTCTTTGTATGGCGAATGACCGGATTTATGTCGGGGCTGTGGGTGAGTTAGGCTTTCTCGCGCCGGACGCCACCGGCCAATAATCTGGAATTCATCATCGGTTTCATCAGACTGTAAAGGGAAATTGGAAATTGGTTTCTTATCATACCCGCCGTCATTTAGTATAAAGATATTTAAAAAGAGGAATGATGATGGGGTCCGTATTGTCGAGATTTTTGCACACAACGTTGGATGGGGTGACCCT
>JBHHXN010000356.1:0-2179 GCA_046757025.1 bacterium | reverse complement strand
AGTTTACCCACTTATTCTTTATTATGAGTGCTTTACTTTATTACTGCTAACATTTATTCTTAGTAGTTTTCCTAAAATGGATTAATCGTAACCTATAGTGAATCATTCTGACATTTTTTTGTTTAGTCGAATAATGGAACAATACGCTCAGACAAAATTCGCGTGAGGTGTTGATAATGTTCAGTGGATGATACACTCGGCCAGCGCGAAGTCATCAGCACGACCAATTTCCGCCGGGGAAAAACCATCAAAATTTGTCCGCCGTGACCAAGCGCCGCATAGGTCTTTTCACCATTAATCTTTAACAACCACCACAGAAAGCCGTAACCGCGAACCGGAAGCGTGTTGTGATTGACCATGGCACCCGACGGCATGATTTGAATGGCTGTAGCCTGCTTGACAAATGTCTCGGGCAAAATCTCATGGCCACCAAAACGACCACCGTGCCGGTATAATTCGCCGAGTTTTATCAAATCACGCGGCCGCACATAGGCATCGTTGCCGCCGAGTTCGATACCCTGGGCATCAACACGCCAATATACTAACTCACCACCGAGGGGCGCAAAAAGATAACGCTGCGCCAGCTTGCCAACCGAAAGTCCACTGGCTTTCTGTAGCACAGCCGTGAGTAATTGCAAAACCGGTGTGTCATAGCGAAAAGACCCTAGTGCTGCGGTATCGACAGGCTGTGCGAGAATTGTTTTCACCCAATCGGCGCTTTGTTGAATGCTGCCATAACCGACCGGCTGCAGCCCGGTCGACATTGTGAGAAGCTGCCGGATCGTGATGCCTGCTTCCCCGGATTGGGGATCAAGTTGATCCGGTAGGTAGCGGCTAATGGGATCGTCAATGCTGGCAATCCAGCCTTGGCGTAATGCGACTCCGACCAGCGTCGCGGTAAGGGATTTAGTCACGGATTTGAGATTGGCTGCGGTCTCCGGGCCGGCGCCATTGAAATATGCTTCCGCGACGAGTTCGCCCTTGTGCATCACAAGTAGCGAGCGCATGCGTTCCGATTTGCCCGCTTCGGTAAGTATGGCTTCGAGTTCCCCTGGCGCCCCGAGCGCAATATGCTTACTCGATATGCGGTTTACCGGCGTTTCTCCTGCCTCCCCGGCGAACGCCCTCGCAAAACGACTTCGAATTGCCGCGGCTTCGGCGTCATCCCAACGCACATCATCAATACTCAAAGGGTGCATGCGATACAGCCAGGACATACCTTTGCGGCCAATGTAATCATCCGGGCGCGAATAGACCGGATCTGCCAGCGCCTTTTTCAAAGTAATAAATTCGACATTTCTCGCCCGCAGCGCGAGCAGGAGTTCATCGAGCTTGTCTTCTACAAGCGTGTTGGTATGTAGCAAGAGTATTTGCGGCACTGCGTGGCCGGTCTTTCGGCACGCTACGCTGTTAGCATGTTCAACGGCTGCCAGGATGTGGCGAATAAACTCCTGGCCGATAGCATGGCGTAAAGGGGCATTTTCAGTAGCCAGAGCGTGAGCATGAGCACGGGCGAGGAGCCATTCGGAATTGTCTACGGTGACATGAGCCGTGTGCAATCCCAGCTTCCGCAAGCCTGCCTGCACTCTGTTGTGTTTTTCCGGCGTATCGCCCTGGTGCAGCATTGGAAAGCGGAAGTAGGACGTTTTGGCGCTGCCGAATTGTACGAGAAAGCTGTCACACTGCGCCACCCCTGCCAGCCAGTCATCGACCGTTGTCGTATTGAGGTCGCGGTGGGCGGCCGAGTGATTGCCGAGAGTCAAGCCCCAGCTTGCCCAGACTTGTATGGCTTGTTTATTGTCGCGCGCGTGGTCACTGATGACAAAGCCGGTGGCCGGGGCCTGGTGGACACGCAATACAGCCGCCAACCTGGTCAGTGCCTCGGCCGCTGAATCACCGTTTGGTAACGGCCCAACCCACGGTAAATCATCGATGGTGATAGCCAGTTGAATAGCCGGTTCTGGCTGTGCCGTAACCGGACCAACAGTAATGATGAAAAATAAAAAACAGAAAAAAGTAGCCAGAAGGAAGGTTGATTTTATTTGTTGCATACATACCTACGATTTTTTCACAGTTATGGTTAACTGTGGTTGAGGCAATTCGGTTGATTTGATCGCTTTTGTCAGGCCGTCACGGTAGGGACGCCGGTTACCCGACGCCCCCCGCACAGATCCCGGCG
>JBHHXN010000355.1:0-2199 GCA_046757025.1 bacterium | reverse complement strand
ATTTTTGTTTTGAACACCGAAGGCCTCTGAAAGCACTGAACCTGAATAATTCCTAATGCAGCGAAAAGCCGCAAACCGAAAAGCGAAATTCGCAAAAAGGAATTCCAGAGTTGGCTTGTCTATTTCAAAATCTATAGACGACGAATTTCGGTTTCCGGTTTTTATTTTTCTTGGCAAAAAAATGCAAAAGTTCAGAAGTAATACTATAATTCATAGCCACAAAGTATGGTAAATATTGAGTAAAATAGAATTTAAAAGATTACCTCAGTAAATTCAGTTTTAAATTCATGTTTTTGTAGATTATTTATTCTTAATGACTTATTACACTTGTGGCGAAAGTTTATTCTATTACTCCGAAAAACTTTGCTTTTTTAACAAAATTTGAAAAGGTAATCAGCCACGGATTGACACGGATGAAACACGGATTTAGCAAATAGATAAAGCACGTCGGTAACGTCATCATATTCTAATCTCATATTATCCGTGTTGCATCAGTGTATATCAGTGGCTATATTCTTTTTCTCTTTCGAGTTTGTTTGCAGCTTCTGGCTGCGTTACGAATAATCCAGGTTAAATCAAACGAATTAAAATCAATGAATAGACGACTTTACTGTATCAAACCGTCTGTTCGATTTTTTCGATGCGGGCGGCTAACTTTTTGTAGTCCGCCTGTCCTGAAACCGGATCAAAGGCGCGGTGGGCCACCGCATTCACCAGCCATTTGTTTTCTCTGGGATCGGAGCTGTCGGCCACGGAGAGATTCCAGGGCGAAAACAGCTGACCTTCGGCCACCAGATTGCGCGCCGGGCGAATTTTGCTGTTTAATCCGATGGAGACTCTGGCTTCGTAACTGCCGCGGCGGGTGGAAATTTTAACCCAGTCGCCATCCTGCAGACCGTACCTTCTGGCGTCGTTTTCGTGCATTTCCACGTACTGTTCCATCACCAGCTTGCGGGTGGTGGCGGAGCGAATGGTTTTGGCGGTGTGAAAATGTTCGTACACCACCCCCAGGTTGAGCCAGAAGGGGTATTTGTCATCGGGCACCTTGCTGCCGGGTTTTTTGGCGTATTCCAAATCCGGCATATCGGGGGTCAATCCGTAATCCCGCACTTTGGTGATGAGATCGAGATTGTTGATGATCAAGAAGTCTTTATCGACTCCCACCTTTCTTAAGTCTGCCATCACTTCCGGATATTTGGAATAGTCTTGCTCGCATAATTTAAAATTGGCTTTGCCGGAAGCCGTGCGAAAAGCACCGTAAGGTTTGTCGGACCAACCCTTCTCCTGGCTCAGGTAGCGCCGCGGTGTACCGCCTGCCAGGGCGATTTCAGCGGTTGGCGCCGGCCACTGCACACCGCGCTGCTCGCGGATGATTTGATACGGACTCACCCCTTTTTGCTCGGCGGCTTCTAAAATGCCGGAAAAATCACAATCGGTGCCTTTGCTGGCTCTGGCCATTTCGATGAAAATTTCTTCTATATTATAGAAGCCTTTATCATTTTTGCTGTATGGAAAAATTTTATCGGCGTCCATTCCCAGCAGTTTGGCGATGTGCTGGCCTTTGTCCACCACGATATCGAGGTCGGGTTTGCAGCCTGCCGGCGGCTCGGCCGCTTTGTCGGTGACGTACATTCTTCTTTCCGACTGCAGATAGATACCGCCGCATTCTCCCCAGGTGGCGGCCGGAAAAATCACGTCCGCGTACAGGTTGTTTGGAGCGTGCCGGTAGATTTCCTGCGCCACCACAAACATGTTGTTGAGCGCCGGCCGCACCAGGGTTTTGGTTTCCGGCAAATCCACATGCGTGGCGTAGATCAAAAACATGCCGCGGACTTTTCGCGCGTCATCGTCCGGGAGCAGCCCGCGTTCCATCATTCCCACGGCGTAACCGGGATTGGTGGAATCGGCCACCTGTTTCAATTTTTCAGCCGGTACCCCCCACACCTGTGAAAACAATTGAATGCCTTTTTCATTGTATTTGCCGCCGGCTTTCAATCCCTGATTGAACGGCAGTCGGCCGGTGAGTCCGCCGGTAAGCCGTTCGCCCATGGCGTTGGGCTGCCCGGTTTGGGAGTGCGGACCGCAGCCCGGTCGGCCGATGTTTCCCGTCAAAAGATGCAGGTTGATGATGCTGATAACGTTGTGCTGACCGTGAATGCTTTGATTGTAGCCGATTCCCCACCACGTGAGGACGCCGCC
>JBHHXN010000354.1:0-2242 GCA_046757025.1 bacterium | reverse complement strand
AAGCCATCACCATATTGCAGGGGGCCGTGCATATCCGATGGAAAGGATCCTTTGACCATCGAATCGCATGTCGGACATTGCTTCACCTCTGCATCAATGTGTGTGGCGACTTTCTCAAAAACAATGTCTATCTTTGTCCGTCTTTCATGGTGAATACAGGATGTTCTCGTCAGATCTTCACCACAGACATCGCATGTTAGGACTTTGGATATTGTAACGGTTTCTTTGACTCTCGTGTTTTTAGCAATGGCCTTGTTTTCGTTTTTGCCCTTTCCCTTGCTTCCCGGATGGTTTAAGAATGATTCGTCTTTTTCGGTTTGGGAGGGTGGCTTGCTGGAATTTTTACTGTCTTTTTTTGTTGCTCTTTCAAGAAAGATGGAGAGCATGAGTTCAATAATCATGAACATACTATTCATGATTATTTTAATTTCGCTTGAGACTTTGCCGTCGGAGCAGAGTTGATCAAAATCGGTTTTCAATCGGCCGACTTCATTTCTGACCGAAGTTTTGTCTACACTCGCCATTAAGATATTTACGCCATGCTTTGAATATCCATATCATAACATTGCTTTTTTCGACGCTCTTAAGAGCATCTTTGTCACTTACATGGCGAATTGAGAAGGTTTTGCTTGAATTTGGGCACATGTCAGAACTAAACACTTTTAAAAAACAATATGTTATGAACATGTTTTGAGCGAATGCCACGCTGTAGTGCCATAATCTTTAAATATGTGTTGCATTTTTATTTTACCCCGGATATCCTGTGCGCATGTTCATTCGGCGCACCAAAACACGCACCACAGAGAACGGCAAGAGCTACTACAGCCATCGACTGGTCGACACCCATCGGGTGGCCGAGGGAGTGCGCCAGCGCACCTTGCTCAACCTCGGCAGCGCCTTTGATTGCCCGCGGAAACAGTGGCCGGAACTCACCGAGCGGATTGAGCAGATTATTCAAGGGCAGGCCTCCCTTTTTGAGCCCTTATCTGAAATTGAGCAAGAGGCACAGGCACTCGCGGCCCGGCTTCTGAGCAAATATGCTCGTTCGGAATTATTGGCTAAGCCGCAGCAAGACATATCGGGTGGCGCTGAAGCACTCGCTGATGGACGCGATCTGCAGACAGTTGACATCAACTCGCTGGAATTGATGGATGTTCGCACTATGGGGGCGGAAGCATTAGCACTCTCTGCATTTCGGCAGGTGAAGTTTGCGGAGAAGCTCAAAGACCTGGGTTTTAATCGCAATCAACGCCACGCCGCCATCGGCAATATCGTGGGTCGTATGGTACAGCCAGGCAGCGAACTCTCCACCCACGAGTGGCTGCAGGCGCATAGCGCCCTGGGGGAGTTAGCGGGTTTTGATTACCAGAGTCTAGGCTTATCCGCTCTCTATCGCGCCTCAGACCGACTCTGGAAAGACCATGATGAGATCGAAGCTTTTCTCTACAAGCAACACAAACGGCTCTTTGGTCAGAAGCAGACCATCACGCTCTATGATCTGACCAACACCTTCTTCGAAGGCACGGGCAAATACAACGACCACGCCGCCTATGGTCGTTCCAAGGAACGGCGTAGCGACTGTCCCTTAGTCACCCTGGCGCTGGTACTCGACGGCAGTGGTTTTTCTCGGAAAAGCCGGATTTTCCCCGGTAATATCAGCGAACCTTCGACACTGCAGAAGATGATTGAGGACTTATCCGAAATCCAGGTCGAGGAAAATAGTGGGGGACTACAGGGCGAACTGGCATGGGACAAGCGCCCCACAATCGTCATGGATGCCGGCATCGCCTCGCAAGACAATATGGATTGGCTGCGTGAACAGGGCTATCCCTACATCGTAGTCAGTCGCAAGCGCCATCTGGAATTTGACACCGGGAAAGCCGTGTTTGTCAAAGAGGGCGAGCACGACAAGGTCCGCGCACAGCGCATCGAATGTGCCGATGGCGAGATCGAACTCTACTGTCACTCCGAACGCAAGGAGCAGAAAGAGCAGAGCATCGTTTCCCGATGCTCCGTACGTTTTGAGCAGGAGCTTAAACACTTGGCAGAAGGCTTGAAGAAACCGAGACGGCTTAAAACCATTGAGAAAGTTCAACAGAAAATCGGGCGACTCAAACAAAAATACAGCCGAGTCTCAAGTCACTACGAACTCACAACAGAAAGCGACGAAAAAAAACAAAAGGTGACAGCGCTTTACTGGAAAGGCATTGAACGCAAGAATCACCCCAAAGCACATCCGGGT
>JBHHXN010000353.1:0-2260 GCA_046757025.1 bacterium | reverse complement strand
CCAGCGGGACCAACCGGAGCTACGGGGCCCATTGGCGGGAATGATGGGGAGGTCATTTATAATAACGGCGGTGTAGCTGACGGTTCAGATATATTTTTTGACGACACGAATAATAGAGTTGGAATTGGCACAACGACACCAAGTACAAAATTCCATGTGGTAGGACAAACCAGAGCGTCTTCATTTAGTTCTGCTAATGGAACTGCAGGAAGCCCAGCGTACCGGTTTGAAAGCGACACGAACACCGGAACATTCCGTCCTGCCGCCGATAATTATGCCATCACGACCGGAGGCTCAGAGCGCATGAGAATTGATGCCAGCGGCAACGTTGGTATCGGAACATCCACTCCCACCTCGAAACTACAGGTTGACGGCAATGTCGACATTAACAGTGACCTCGACGTAGATGGCGGCACTCTGCACGTGGATGGTACGAATGACAGGGTCGGCATCGGCACGACGAGTCCGCAGCAACTGCTCGTACTTCGTGGAGATGAAACGGCTTCTGGTGAACAGCTTCAAATTAGCAGTATAGCAGGCTCACGTACATGGGGTATCGGTGTGAATAGTTCAGGAGGATTTGCAATAAGAGATGAAACTGGATTTGTCAATCCTATCCAAATTACACCGGGAGCAGTTACAGGTTCTATCTTCATTGGTACTAACTCAGTATCACTGTTGAGTGGGGGAGTCTCATCGTTTATAAAATTCTCAACCAATGCTACAGAAAGGATGAGGATTGATGTAAACGGTAACCTTGGTATCGGCACGACGAGTCCGGCGAGTAAGTTGGAAGTGAATGGCGGCGACATTCGGGTGACCGGCGGTTCATTCATCGACGACGGAACGACTCTAAATGTCCCTGATTATGTGTTCGAGCCGGATTACAAACTCGAATCCATCGAAGAGCATGATGAGTTTATGTGGCGAGAGAAGCATCTTCCGGCCGTAAAGGGTGCTAAAGAGATAAACACCAAGAATGGCTACAACATGGCGGAGAGGCGCGAACAAATTCTGGAAGAGCTGGAAAAAGCCCACGTTTACATCGCGCAATTGCACGACACCATCCAGGACCTCAAAACAGAAAATTCCGCTACTAAAGAAAAGCTGAATCAAACGGAAGCAGAATTAAACACGGTAAAATCTCAAGTAGCCGAATTTGAGATGCTGAAATCCAGAATGGCCAGAATTGAGGCAGCATTGCAGAAGATGGAAATACTGACCGCGAAACGAGGAAATGAGTATAACTATCCTGCAACTGAAACGGCTTTAGCGGCTGAAGGAGGTAAATGACAGTACATCGAAAATACCGATGCCACCGCTCAAAGCGATGGCATCGTTTGATTCATTAAGGAGCATAACCATGAAAAAACTAAAACTAATTTTGCTGGGCATTCTCTTTACTTTCCCTTTCCAACAGCAAGCTCAATCACAAGAAGCAAAAATCACCGTCAGTAAAAGCATTATGGGTAATGGTGTCGCTGTTTTCAAAGACGGTAGCTACCGGATTGTCGGCGCCCTGGCTCAACCCTTCAGGCAAAATCCGGGGAATCTTAAAAGCGAGCAATTCTGGTATTTGCCAGTACAGGTTCTGACCACAGAAATCGATGAAAAAACAAACGCGATACCCATTGACTTCCGCCTCGACCAGAATTATCCCAATCCGTTTAACCCGACCACGACCATCCAGTTTGCCTTGCCTGAGCCGGCGGCGGTCACGCTTAAGTTGTTCGATATTCTGGGCAGGGAAGTGACAACCTTATTTGACAAAGAGATGGAGTCGGGGGTGCATAAACTTTTGTTCGATGCTAAAGATTTCGCCAGCGGCGTGTACTTCTACAGAATTCGAGCAGAGTCGACTTCGGGGTCGCAACCGGCGTTTGTTCGGTCGAAGAAGCTGATATTTTTGCAGTAGTGTTTACAGGGAATTGACAACCTATTGTCAACCAAAATCAAAAATTTTTGTCAACCACGTGACTAATAATTGTGTTCAAAACAGGACTCAGGTTCTCAATTCTTATGACGATCTCAGGATGTGCATTTTGAAAAACCCGGAATATTTCATCGAATTTTGTGAAAAGTTCATTTTAAGCAGGCCAAAAACCAGTTGACTTATTATCGAAAGTTTAGTATATTGCAACGCTTTTTCCGAAGGTCGGAGGGCTAGTCCTAATTGGTAAGGCGGCGGTCTTGAAAACCGCTGGGTTCACGCCCTTGGGGGTTCGAGTCCCTCGCCCTCCGCTTTTCAATTGATAATTGA
>JBHHXN010000352.1:0-2262 GCA_046757025.1 bacterium | reverse complement strand
TTAGAGTTGTTTTCAAATCATTTTTTAGCCCCGGAGCCTCACCACATGGCCCCGGGGCTCGGAGTGAAGAAAAGGGGACTCAATTAACTCTTCTTGCTCTAACTCCAAAATCCACGTTGTCTTTGACCCACGCAAAAAACTGAGTCTGCTCTTCCATTGGCGTTTCCGGTAGCAAAATTTTCGGATCCTTCCAGGAGACCATGACCTCACCGTCCTGGGTCCAGACTTTCACGCGGCGGCGCGGCACACGAGTTTGCCAGTTGGCGCCGACAACAGCGTCTGTGTAAAGTAAGCGAATGGTGATATTACGCGATAATCGTTCTAGCGGCTTGACTAGAAGGCTGCGAAAATCTGTCTTGCGGTCTATTTTGATATCGGGCTTGCCGTCGCTGAGCATGACAATTGAAAGGGGCCGCAGAACAAGATTCTTGTTTCTAACCATCAGCGCGCAATATTCAAAAAAGGCATTGTAATCGGTAAACGGGTTGGAAGCCGATCTTGGAAAAATCTTAAAAAGAGTTTCTCGGATCTCGTCGACTGATTTATTTTCGAAAGTTTGGATTGGGTAAAAGGTCTTTGGTTCATCAGCCGTGGCACCGCCGATCGAGCTGACAAACAGTACATTGGGAACTTCCAGACCGCCGAGTCCGTTAAGGTGGCAGTAAAGATAGTTTGCAAGAAAATCCAGGGAATCTTCATAATACCCGCTTTTCATGAAGGAGCCGCTGATATCCACGCCGACAATCATAGTCAGCCGCGGTTTTGGTTTAGCTTCAGAATCTATAAAACCGCAACCGTCGCTTAAAATTGCAAGACCAAACAAGATGAGGATGAGGATCGCAAGTTTGAGTTTAGACATTCTGAAAATCTCCAATTCTTTCTTTAATATTAAAGGATTCATTTTGCCTTGTCCCATTTTCATTGACGACTTTTGGCTCGGGCGTTTGCCGAGTTCTGATTTGAGTAATGGCGTCCATGTCCGTCAAGGGCAGTTCAAACAAGTGCCCGCCGGAAACAAGCAACGTACAAAAGTTGATAGCGGCTGCCACTACCTGCAGCGGGGGCAAGATAAACGCGGCGAGCAGGTCATCGCCGGTCCTTTGAATCCACTCGACGTCTTCCTTAATTTTATTCATGAAGTCAGTGGAAACCGGACTTTTGCGAATTGGAATGGATTCCCGGCGTTGGGCAAACGCAAGTCCTCTACCTTGAATGATCGCCATGATGGCCGGCGTGCCGTGGGCCGCGAACAGAAACCAGGAGAGACTGCGAATACCAAACCACACAAATGTGGCAATCGTCAGCGTCCAAAAAACGCCAAGCTCAAAATTTGACGAGTATTGGGCAAACCACGGCACCAGCGCATCGACAAATTCGCGGTAGAGAAAAACCACTTCGACAAACAGCACGACAGTTTCAATCACGCCGATGCCAAGAATTGTGGAAATTCTTTTTTGCTTGAATGAATCCACGAAGGTTGAGAGTACCGCGTAGCTGCCCAGCACAACAAATAAAAGAAAGATAAATAACGGTATCCTGACCATATTTTCCGAAAGAGCGTCGCCGGTGATGTTGGAAAAGGTGTCCACCACCAGGGGTGTGGTGACGTAGGTAAAGATAACGGCCTCAATCAAGCACCAGAACAGGGTTAGACACACGGCAATCCAGGGCACGGAAGAATTCACCACGCTTCGGCCGGCGTTGCCAAGCAGCCGTAGCGGCATGAGAACAACTTCCTGAATCAAAGCCCAAATTCCGAGGACGGCGACTTTTAGAGCGCTTAAAATTGTCACAAACAAATTGAAGATAAACTTAAAAATACCGCCCCAGAACGAAGCAATGGCTTTCCCCATATCCCACCAGGTGATAAACAACTCGGTGACGAACTGCTGCCGGTTCGGCCTGAAAAGCACAGTCAGAATGCAAGCGACACTGAGCCAACAGCCTAAAATGATAGCTAACGCTGGCAACAGCAAGAACAATCGCTTGCTCAGCATCACCCAAAATGGGTCGCCGGCCCCCCAGGCAAAAAGCACAAACGCTTCCTGGAAAAAAGTCGGAAACAGCAGAATCGAGAGGACCAGTTTGAACAGGCCACTGTTTTCATTGATCATGGTCTTCACTCCTTCGATAAAAATTACTACAACCAGCAAATTCCTTTTGCAATTCACTTGCCACAATTAAATTGCACTTGAGTCAGCGATGAACTTGGATTTTCTTTTCGCTCTTTATTGTGTAACATTTACATGGTGGTTAGACAAA
>JBHHXN010000351.1:0-2263 GCA_046757025.1 bacterium | reverse complement strand
TCATTTAGCCATTTTCTTGTAAAAAAATGCAAAAGTTCAGAAGTAATACTATAACCGGTTGATTATCTGTTTTGATGGATTATCAAAGAGTTAACATGGTTGCCCGAATTTACTTCGAGACCCACCATGAAAAAATGCGCTTCAGCCTGAGTCCCGAAATATGTTCGGGAAAGGCTATTTTTTCAACTGGTCATTCATAATAGTAATAGTTTATTGATAAGAGCCGTAAAGGTAATCTCCTTTTTTACAAATCTGCAGAACTTTATACACTTATACCATTTACCTAAAATTGATAGAATTAAAGAAAAACTCATTACTTACCACCATTGGCAGCATCGCCGACAATTGGTCTTTAGAAGTTTACGCCGTCGGTGGCTATGTGCGCGATAAATTGCTCGGTAAAGAATGCAAAGACATCGATTTGGTGGTGATCGGCGACGGGCCTAAATTTGCCCGAGCGGTTGCCAAAGGCCTCAAGACCAAAAGAGTGATGGTTTACAAACAGTTTGGCACGGCGTTGGTGGAGTATGAAGATTTCAAGCTGGAATTCGTGGGCGCCCGCAAAGAAAGCTACCGAAGCGATTCGCGCAAGCCGCAAGTGGCGCCTGCGGATTTGCCCTGCGATTTGGCCCGACGCGATTTTACCGTCAACGCTCTGGCGCTGAGTTTGAATCGGGATTCTTTCGGGCAAATAATCGATCCATTCGGCGGCCAAAAAGACCTTACTAAGAAAATTCTCAAGACTCCGCTGGAGCCAGAACTCACGTTTCAGGACGATCCCCTGCGCATCATGCGCGCCATACGATTTGCCACACAATTGCAATTTACCATCGAGGCTCGCACCAAAGCGGGCATGAAAAAAATGGCACCTCGATTAACAATCATCTCGCAGGAGCGCATCACCGATGAATTGCTGAAAATTCTGGCTTCGCCGAAACCTTCCATTGGCTTCCAATTGATGGAGCAAACCGATGTGCTGAAGGAAATTTTTCCCGAATTGCTGAAGTTAAAAGGTGTGGAGCAAATTGGCGGCCATCATCACAAAGATGTGTTTTACCACACCCTGCAAGTGCTGGACAATGTCGCGCAGGTGACCGATGACATGCCGCTTCGATTCACCGCGCTGGTGCACGACATCGCCAAACCGAAAACCAAACACTTTCAACCGGATAAGGGTTGGTCGTTCCACAATCACGAAGAAGTAGGAGCGCGCATGCTGCCGGCCATCGGGAGGAGATTACGACTGCCAAATGAAATGATCGTGTACGCCCAGAAACTCACCCGGCTGCACTTGCGGCCCATAGCTTTAACCGAGGAAGAAGTCACGGATTCGGCCTACCGTAGGCTGCTGGTGCAAGCCGGCGAACATCTGGAAGATTTACTCACACTCTGCCGTGCAGACATCACCTCGCAAAATCCCCGGCGCGTGAAAAAGCACCTGGCCAATTTCGACTTTGTGGTGCAACGTTTGCAGGAAGTGGAAGAAAAAGACCGCATGCGGGCGTTTCAGTCGCCGGTGCGCGGAGATGAAATCATGCAGGTCTGTGGACTGCAACCGGGACCGAAAGTCGGTAAGCTGAAAACCCTGATCGAAGAAGCCATCTTAGAGGGCGAAATCCCCAATGAGCACGATGCGGCGTTGGCGTATTTGTTACAAGTTAAAGATAGAGTTTTATTGGGCAGTAAAGAGTGAGTTGAATTATTTTCTATTTTGATTTTCAGTAAATATTTATTATACTCGTAGTACTGAAGGATTTAAATAGGAGTTAAAAATGCAGATAGTTTTAGATGCAATCTATAAAAATGGCGTCTTCGTTCTTAATCAAAATTTAGGTGTGGAAAAAGAGGGAAAGAAATTTAAAATTCTGGCATTAGAAAATGAAAAACTCGAAGTGAAAAAAGAACGTTTTTTCCAATTTATTAAGAAGCATTCATTCCCTATCCCTGAAGATTACAAATTCATCCGAGAAGATATTTATGAGCGATAGAATTTTCTGGATACGAATCTTTGGGTATATTTATATTCCAATCAACCTGAAAAGCGCTATAGCATAGTGCGGCAAATCATTGAGGAAAATTTTGAAAACATTGTTTCAAGCACTCAAGTTTTGGGTGAACTATATTTCGTTTTAACAAGAAAAAAATTTCGCTCTAAAGCTGAGGCAAAAGAAATTATCATAGAAATGATAACCACATTTCCAATACTGGAGGTTAATTCTTTTAGTGTAATGTATGCAATGGATATTTGTGAGAAGTATAAATA
>JBHHXN010000350.1:0-2355 GCA_046757025.1 bacterium | reverse complement strand
ACCTCGGCCACGCCCGGCACCGCCTCCAGCCAGTATTTGAGATTCCAGTCCTGAAACGAGCGCAGGTCGGCGAGGTTGGAGCGTCCAGACTTGTCCACCAAGGCATATTCAAACACCCAGCCAACGCCCGTAGCATCGGGGCCGAGAGTCGGAGTGACGCCATCCGGCAATTGCGCTTCAATTTCGTTCATGTATTCCAGCACCCGGCTCCTTGCCCAGTACATGTCCGTACCGTCTTCAAAAATAGCATACACAAAAGACAGCCCGAAGAAGGACTGCCCCCGCACGAACTGCACCTTCGGAGCCGCCAGAAGACTGGTCACGATGGGATAGGTGATCTGATCTTCGATGATGTCCGGGCTGCGTCCGGGCCACTCCGTGAACACGATAACCTGCACGTCTGACAGGTCGGGAATAGCGTCAAGTGGATTATTGAACAAAGACCAGGCGCCCCAGGCTGTAGCGATGGCCACCAGCATAAAGACCATCAGTTTATTTTTTGAACTTACTTCAATGAGTTTTTCTATCATGATTTCTATTCTCCAACTATTTTAGAAATGATAAAACATGGACAGCAGCGCCCGAGTGTCAAACTCTTTGTTATTCGAGACAGGCAAACTTGCGGCTAACCCGATACGCAAACCAGAAATGGAAAAGGGTCTGATCTTAACTCCCGGTGTGATATTTAATACAGATGTGCCTGCCTCCTCTCCGCTCAGTACGGTTTGTCCATCTACTTCCAGCAATCCCTGCAGCCAGGGTTTAATATGATAAAGCAGAGAGAAATTGTAGCCCAGTTCAGTCTCCACTTCTTCTTCCTGGCGCTGGTTAGTAGGAATTCCAAAAGCGGTAAAAGCCACGATTTCGAGATTCCGTAATTTGTATCCAGCGTTCAAAAAGGTCTCGATTTCAAAAATATGATCGCTGCCAATACCCTTGTCATCATCCCCCGTTGGCAGGCCAAACTCAATCCCATATCCGAGCAATAAGTCATGTTGCTCGAAAGCGAAATTGGCAAACTTCAACGCAATCTCTATATTCCCGAGGTCGCTTTGATTCGAAGCATTGGCCGGATCGAGGATCACAAAAGGGATGTCTGTTTCGATGCTGAAAGATGGATGAAACGCGTATTCCGCTTCAAATCGTATCCTGTTCTCAGTGGTGGTTTCACCTTCCTGTTCAAAATCAAGTATTCCGTAATCGAACCGCATTTTCGTATCCGGGGAGGGTGATTCCGCAATTAATGGATGCGAAAAATGAAGCTTGTGATGAGATGCCGAATCATGGGAGTGGCCGTCATCAGCTAACACCCGATAGGGACGTTGCAACAAACAGACAACTGTGATTAAAACAAACAGTGAAAGTATTTTCTGTGTGAACTTCATCTATGCCTCATAATTTATAGTTTCTTCATCTTTTGAGTTTCTCTTTCTTAACTTGCCTAAACTACATGGTCTGCAGCACACCTTGTACATGCGCTTCGGCATCGATCAAAAAGTTTCCTGATTTTACAATGATTTCGCCTTCCTCAAGGCCTCCCAAAACCACGTAGTAGCGATCCACCTTTGTTCCCAGTTTAATCTCTCTCGGCTCAAAGCGGCCGCTGCCGCGATCCACAAACACCAACTGCCGCGTGCCGGTGTTCAGGACTGCGGTTTCTGGAATGGTCAATTGCGCTCCCTGCTCCACTTTGATTTTTACGTCCGCATACATGTCCGGCTTCAACTTAAGTTCCGGGTTTGGAAAGACCAGACGGATTTTGGCCGTGCGCGTCTTAGCTTCAAGTGTGGGGTAGATGTAGTCCACTTTCCCGGCATAATTGACATTGGGGTCGTATGCCAGGCTGATTTCTGCTGTTTGGCCATTTTTTAAGAAAGGTAGCTCATATTCGTAAATGTCAGCGTGTACCCAAACCGTCGAGAGATCGGCAATCATGTAAAGATCCACTCCCTCTTTGGCTTTCCGACCTTCGAGGGCATTTTTCTCCACCACATAGCCGGTTATAGGCGAGTAGAAGGTCAGCGTTAGTTTCGGCGCCCCGGCGGTTTCGATGTCGCGAATCTGTTTTTCCGAAATTCCCCAGAGCCGCAGCCGGTCGCGGGCGGATTTGAGTAAGGTGTTTTCTTCGGGAATTTTTTTGCCATTGCTCAGCCCTCCAGCCGCGCTTTCTTGTGATACGCTTCGAAGAGTCAGGAGATATTCTTCCTGGGTTGCCACCAGCTCCGGGCTGTAAATCTCAAACAGGGCTTGCCCTTTCTTCACAAACTGGCCTGTGTAATCCACGTACAACTTTTCAATCCAGCCGGAAAATTTCAGGTTGATGGTGGCGACTCTGGTTTCATTGTAGTCCACGTG
>JBHHXN010000349.1:0-2356 GCA_046757025.1 bacterium | reverse complement strand
TCGTTACACTCCTCGCAATGACTGCAATGATAATAAGGAATCGCACTACTAAGCAGGACACAGAATCGGAACTGACACAGATAAAATTTTATTTTCACTGATTTTTTTCCGTATCCTTCATTTTCTTGCCCATTGTAAAAGAAATTTACTTTGACTAAAATAATCATATAGCAGCGCAGCTTCACATCAATGCCAAAAGTCAATTGGGACACAAAACTGAAAGCGACAAAAAGTTTTTGAGTGCTTTCGATTTGGTGTCCGAACCCGGACAAGCCGGAACTAAAAAAACACCATGCCGCATAAAGGCCGAGCGAGACGCAAAGGTGGTCAATTTATTTGTTCTTTTCTTTACGAGCCTGGCGGCTTTAGGTGAGATTGTTGAAAACTTTGTTAAAAAAACAAAGTTTTTCGGGATAATAGAATAACGCAAAACACCAGATGGCCGGACAGGATTTTACTAATGTTTACACGATTTCCAAACAAAATATTCCTGAAAAAAATTATTACTTTCAAATACCTTCGGCCTCGTTCCCCACCCAAATCTCATGAAATCACCTTGCCGACACCTTGCATTCGTCCAAAAGCCCAGAAACATTTATTTAAGGCGAATACTTGAATTTGAATTACAAACTTGTTATCTTTATTCGACTCCGACGCCCTAAATCACAGGGGTGTGGATTTCTCGAAGCCAAAGCCCTTTTCATCCTGAACTTTTTTAATATGATTTTTACAGCCATCGAATTTGCGGCGAGGGCACACGCCGGTCAGTTTCGCAAAGGTACGAAAATACCCTACATCATCCACCCGATCTCGGTAGCGAAAATATTAATCGAGCACGGTTGCTCCGACGAGCTGGCCATAGCCGGGGTTTTGCACGACACCGTCGAAGACACCCGCGTGACACTCGAGCAGATAAAACACGCCTTCGGGATTGAAGTGGCAAAACTGGTAGCGAGCGCTTCGGAGCCCAACAAAAGCGACCTCTGGGAAAATCGCAAGCAGCACACCCTCGACATGCTCAAAACCGCACCCCGAGAGGTGCTGCTGCTGGTTTGCGCCGACAAGCTTGACAACATACGCTCCATCGCGGAGGACTACCGTAAATATGGCGATTCGCTCTGGTCGCGATTCAGTCGACCAAAAGCAAAACAAAAATGGTATTTTCAATCACTGGCGACTATTTTCCAACAGCGCATGAACGGCGATCCCGATGCGCCACTGTTCGAAGAATTTGACCATGAGGTGCGCAAGATGTTTGGTGAATAGAAGGATTTCCAATGCTTGCAAACGCCTAGTAAAGATCGAATTGAACCGCGTTTTTTTTCGAACTTTTTTTGTAAATCAAATCGTCTTGCTGCTCAGTGGCGAGTAATCAATTTGAAGAGGTAAGCCATGCAAATCACCGAACCCTCCACAATGTTGACCGATTATGTGCTGGCCATTTTTGCCATCATCCTTGCGGCCCGACTGTGGAAACGCAGGCAATTGAACGTACAGATATCGGTGCAATTTTGGTCGGCGGCGTTTGCGGCCACGGCCCTGGCCGCGCTGGTGGGCGGCACGTCGCACGGTTTTGTGCTTTATTTGAATGAGGCTGCTAAAGTCTTCATCTGGAAAACCACGGTGCAAGTCATCGGCCTGGCGAGTTTTTTCATGCTAGCGGGAACCATCGTCGCCTCGACCGCGGGCCGGGTAAAACACCTGCTGCTGACGTCAGCCTTTTTGCAGCTCGCCGTTTATGCCGGCTGGATGGTTTTTCACAACGAGTTCAAATACGTGATTTTCGATTACGTACCGGCTATGTTAGCCATTATTTTGCTGCAGGGGTACGCTTTTCTTAAAAACAGAGATAAAAGCGCCGTCTGGATGGTGGCCGGTATTCTGATTTCCTTTGCGGCTGCGGGGGTGCAGTTGAGCGGTTTTGCCATTCATCGACATTTCAATCACAACGATCTCTACCACGTGATTCAAATGGTTGGGATTTATTTGTTGTTTAGAGGAGCCAGCTTGCTGCGAGATCAATGAGTAAGTGTTATTTTGTAATAATATAGTTCTGCAAAATAGGGTGTTCAACCTTTTGAGACTGTGTGAAAACGCGCAAACTACGCGTTTGTCATTCTGGAAGAATCTTTTTTGTTTGGACGTAAGGCGCTGTTTATTAAAAAGGTCCCGCGGTTGCGGAATGACATTTAATATATTTTTGGTTTTTAGTCAGCGTCTCTACTTTTCGCACAGACTCTTTAGGTTACAGCAGGATGAAGCTTGAACACCCCTCTGTAATTTCATGTTGTAAAAGCCTATTTAAAACAGTAAGAGGAGGTCATCATGAAAAAAACGATGTTCGCCTTAGGTGTCG
>JBHHXN010000348.1:0-2408 GCA_046757025.1 bacterium | reverse complement strand
GCGCCGAGGACTTTTCGGATGCCGATCTCTTTGGTGCGCTGCCGGATGTTCAATAGTGCCAAACCGAACAAACCCATACTCGCAATCACAATCGCGAAAACCGCCGAGTAGAGCAGGATTTGGCTCCAACGCTGCTCGGCGAGATACTGTTTGTTGATGTCCTCATCGATAAATGTGTATTCGAACGGCGCGTCCGGGTGTACATCCTGCCAGGTCTGCTGCAACACAGCGATAGCACCGGCGATATTTTTCGGGTCGATGCGCGCGAGGATGTGAATGATCGGCCAGTCGGGTGAGATGTGCAGCGCCGCAGGTTCGATGGTTTCGTGCAACGAATTGAAATGGTAATCCTTGACCACGCCGATCACAGCGGGATCGGATGCCGTACCGACAACATCTTTACCCCAGTTCTCCAGTTTTCTGCCGACAACCGGCTCTTGCCAGCCAAATTCGCGAACCAGGGCTTCATTCACCACCACAGCACCGGTCTCGTCGCCGGGGAATTCTTCCGAAAAAAATCGCCCTTCTTTGAGGTGCAAGCCGACGGTTTTGGCAAAATTGGGATCGACGCGAAAATCGTACACCTGGCGCAACTTGCCTTCGGAAATCCAGCGCTGCCGGCTCCAGCCCTGGCCAAATGAATTCGTGCAACCGGAAACCTCGAGAATCTCTGGATGATTTTTCAGTGCGTTGCGGTAGCGTTCGAGAAGCCGAACGCTTTCCTGGTCGCGACTATAGGCTTTGATGGCCAAAACCGCTTCCTTGTCGAATCCCAGGTCTTTGCTATCGATAAATTGTAACTGCCGGTAAATCACGAAAGTCGCGACGATAAAGAGCATCGACACGGCGTATTGCGCCACCACCAAGCCTTGACGCAGCCAGTGGCGCCTTCCCGTTTTCGTTTCCGAAACCGTAGCTGTGTTTTTCAGCGCCTGCACAGGCTGAAAGCCGGAAAGCACCAGCGCCGGGTAGCTTCCTGCGAGCAGACCGACGGCGATGAGCAGGCCAAACAGGCCGAGCCAGATGTGCCAATCGCTGCCTGCAAACAGCGCCAGTTTCTTGCCCACAAGATCGTTGAATACCGGCAGAAACAACTCTGCCAGAACGAGGGCAAAAAACAAACTGATGAGCGTCAACAGGGCAGCTTCGCTCCAGAACTGTTTGATCAGCCGCAAGCGATTGGCGCCTAAAACTTTGCGCATCCCGACCTCGCGGGCGCGCGCCGACGAGCGGCCAACTGCCAGGCTGGTGAAATTGATGCAGGCGATGGCCAAAACCAACAACGCAATGGCGACGAGAATCCAGGAATAGGTCGGATTGCCGGTGGGCTGCATGCCCCAACGAATGCCGGGGGTCGTGTGGACTGCTCTCAGGGGCTGCAACTGCAATCGCCAGGCATCGTCGCCCTGAATCAGCGAGCCTTCGCGCTGGTTGGAGGCAACGCGCTCGCCGAGGTATTTTTTGACCAACGCCGGAAATTTGCCCTCAAGCATTGCTGCATCGACATTTTCCGCCAGCGCCACATAGACACGGGTCTGGCTGCTGTTCCAGTTGGCGGCGAAATGAGGGCTCTTGACACGCGGATAGCCTGCAAATGGGATCAGGAAATCGAAACGGATACTGGAATTGTCGGGGATATTCGCCATGACACCGGTGACGGCAAAAACGTAGTCTTGCTCGTTCATGCGAATGGTGACGGTCTTGCCAAGCGGATCTTCCGCGCCGATCGAAGATCCCGATTTCGGGAAATATTTCTTTGCAACGGATTGGCTGATGACCAGGGCGTTCGGGTTTTGCATGGCAGTCCGGGGATCTCCGGCGATGAGTGGAAAGCTGAACATCTGCAAAACATCCGGGTCGCTGAACCAAATATATTCCTCGAAAGGCTGCCCGCCAGAGCGGACGATGGCGCGTGGCTCACCAATGAAACGGGCAACGTGCTCGATTTCGACATATTCCTGCAGCAGCGCCTTGCGGATCGGGAACGGCTGGATGGCGACTTTTTTCAGGCTGCCATCCGGCGCTTTCTGCACGGTATTTAGCCGGAAAATGCAGTCACCGTTTTCGTGAAAATCATCATACGACCACTCGTGCTGCACAAACAGCAGAATCAGAGTGCAGCACGCCAGGCCCACTGCCAGGCTGAGAATGTTGATGAACGAATAGGTCTTGAATTTCAGCAAGAAGCGGATGGCGATTTTTAGCTCGTTTTTGAACATGGCTTCTCCAATTCTGGTTTCGGAGTTGGGGGGTGCGGAGTTAAAACAATTCCGCACTCCCAACTCCACATTTTACTCATACCGCAAACTCTCCACCGGATTCGCCAGCGCCGCCCGCACCGCCTGCGTGCTCACTGTCAGCAGCGCAATCACTAGCGCCAGTCCGCCTGCCAGTGCAAAAATCCACCA
>JBHHXN010000347.1:0-2471 GCA_046757025.1 bacterium | reverse complement strand
AAAAAATTTTTTGGATACTATGGTTGAGTCTTCTCCCGGTTCAGCTCAGTGCACAATCGATCAACCTTCGCTTTTCGACGTCGCTCTATTCATGGGAACGGCAGATAGCGGACTCGATTTCGCAGGATTCACAAACCCATCTTCGCGGCTATCAAACTGCTCAGATGACCATCGGTAAGTTGGCTTCGAATCGACTTTCGATCCATCTTTACGGCCTCGGTTCTCAGGATTTCGCTGAGTCCGCTGATGATGACCCGGTGGCCCGTCTGTACAATGCCTATCTGCAATGGAAAGAACGCAAGGGAATCGTACAAAGAATCCGGTTAGGCCGGCAGCGCATCTATTCGGGAGTGGCGTATGGCACGATTGACGGCGTAGATCTGACCGTGCGCGCCGGCGACCTGTTCAAGATCGGCGGCTTCGCCGGGACCCTTGTTCCCGTCTCCAATAACATCGAAATAGACAACTGGGATGACAGCCACTCTTTTGGAATTCGGGTGAGCTCCAACAAGGTGCTCGGGGCAAAAATATTGGTGAGCTACATGCAGAGAAATCGCCGGCCAGTCTCCTACTCTGCTCCAGGTCGATACACGCAAAAAATTCTAACCTTTGAGAGCCTTGAACAGAGGTTGGCCGGCGTAGATTTCTATCGAAAATTCTCGCAAAAAATCAACCTGTATGGTAGATTTGACTACGACCTTGAACAGGAGCGCGTGCGTAGAGCGCAAATGCAGCTAAGCGTTTCCCCGACCTCTAAATTGGCATTTGCAGCCGAGTTTTTCCATCGTGCGCCTTTGGTGGCAGCCAATTCCATCTTTTCATTGTTTGAACAGAACACATCTCAGGGTTTTGACATGCGGGCGAACTACCGCTTCAAAACAGGATGGATTCTTACCGGTAACTTAGGTATCCAATATTATGATAATGATGAAAGCGTCCGTTTTGGACTTGGCTTGAGGTGCAAGTATGGTTCCTTTGGGTACAATTTTAGAAAAGGATACGGTGGCCAAAATAACAGCGTTTATGCTGCTCTCAATTATCCTCTGACGTGGAAGTTAGGCTTAATGGCCAGCAGCGGGTTTTCTCGTTACAGCCTCTTTGATGAAAATGCTGACAAAAATACGTCCTTAACCGGCAGTTTTGGATTCAACTTTCGGCCGCACAAATATTTTTCAGTTAATTTCTTGGGGCAGGGAGTACGGAACCGTTTCTATAGCAGCGACCTCAGGTTTTTTATCAAAGCCAATTACTGGTTTTTCAAAAACTAATCCAGCGAAAAGGTAATAGAGGGTAACCCATGCAAAAAAAATATTGGTTGATAGTGTTTGTCAGTATGTGCGGAACCTGGCTGCTGTTTTCGCAAAACGCCCGCCCCAAACGTCAAGACATGATTAAATTTTCTCATAAATTTCATTTGATTGAGGCAGAAGCTTCCTGTACAGACTGCCATCCAAATGCAGAGACCAGCGTCCGGACAATTGACAGATTACTGCCAACAAAGTCGGATTGTGAAGGATGCCACGATGTGGAAGATCAAGAGGACTGCACAACCTGCCACTTCGAAGACGAAGAGACCAGGATGAATCTCCAAAGTACTGTCAGAGAAATGGCCTTCAACCACAAGCTGCACATCGAACAGGAAGAGTTAGCGTGTGAAACCTGCCACAAGAATATGGACAAGGTTGATTTTTCTGACGCCAACAGTCTGCCGCAAATGCAGGATTGCGCCGTGTGCCATAACAATCAGCAAGCCACTTTGGAATGCACAAACTGTCACACCAATACTCTGAATTTGAGACCTGTCGACCATGCCGCAGATTTCCTCGTAACTCACAAAAACAGCGCGCGCATCGACCAGGACGATTGCGCAGTATGCCACGCACAGAACGATTGTGCCGAATGTCATGAAGGTGCAGTCCTGTTTACCACCAGCGGCTCGAAAGGTGACGTTCAAACGTCCTTTTTCCCAACCATGGGAGTGGGAACCCAGGGTCTGGTTATTTCACGGGTGCACAATCTGAATTTTAGAACCCTGCATCCTCTGGAGGCTCAAGGCCGCTCACAGGAATGCCTGGTGTGCCATGACAGCCGGGATTTCTGTCAGACGTGCCACGAGTCCGAGGGCGTGGATGTCGCCGGGAAACCCATCTGGCACGGCGGCCCGGATTGGGGCGCCCTGGCCGGCGTCGTGGGAACGGACGGCGGAAGGCACGCAGAATTGGCTAAACGGGATATTGAGAACTGCGTTGCTTGCCATAGCGCCCAAGGAGATGATCCTGTTTGCCTACTCTGCCATACTGATTTTGATGGTAATTAAGGTACGCATCCGAAAACCCATGACAGCAGTTTTGCAAACAGGTTTGGCGGTGGCTCCAGTTTTCACCAGGATGATAGCGCAGTATGTTATTCATGCCATGCCAACACAACACAGTCTGGAGTTGGGTTCTGTGGTTACTGCCATGGACCGTGAT
>JBHHXN010000346.1:0-2548 GCA_046757025.1 bacterium | reverse complement strand
CATTCAAATGCGGCTTCGTCCGCTCAAATTTCGCCTTCGCCATTTATCTTCCCCTTTATCATTACAGGCAGGGACGCCCTTCTCTCGTTTTTCAATCTATCCGCAGAGAACGCAACCCGGCCCACTCAACCCCGACTCTCACTAAAAAGCTTGCTAAAATAACACCTGCATGCCTTTTTCGTCCATTCTTGTCCTGACCTCAAAACTCCCTCAAGGTAGCCCTTGACCGGGATTGAACCGGTGACCTCATCCTTACCAAGGATGTGCTCTACCGACTGAGCTACAAGGGCACATTGATCAAATACCGGCGGGACAAACCTCTTAATCTCAAACTCTTAAAAATCTAAACCGAAACCGACTCAACCTCAGTAAATTCAAACCCACACTTGGAGCGGGAAACGGGATTTGAACCCGCGACATCCAGCTTGGAAGGCTAGCGCTCTACCCCTGAGCTATTCCCGCAAATCCACAACCAAACACATCACCATGGTGGGGAGGGGAGGATTCGAACCTCCGTAGCTCGGAAGCGGCAGATTTACAGTCTGCTCCCTTTGTCCACTCGGGTACCTCCCCAACAACCTGATTTCCGCCAGACAACGCCTCAACAATACTTCGTTCCCGTTTCCAGTTATAAAAAACCTTACAAACACGCACCACATACAAGCGAAAGGCATCGCGAGCTGGCGAAGGGATTTGAACCCCCGACCTGCTGATTACAAATCAGCTGCTCTACCAACTGAGCTACGCCAGCATTCGATCCCTCATGGGATTCTTTACATTCAAAAAACCACTGTGCTATACATTCCCACAAGTTGTATCCAGCGTAACTCAAAAACCAAGCATTCAGGCACAGGCAAGAAACAACCTGGCCAGATAAACGGTTAATGTTAATGTTCGTATTTGAGTTTGTCAAGAGAAAGTTCTGATATACTGTACATGAAATTTCAGGCGCGAATTACCCACAATAACATTCACCCAAAACAATAAGGAGACAGGATCAATGTCCACACAAACGAAGCCCCTCGGCCTATGGGCCGCCCTTATTTTAGTGCTTGCTCTTCATACCCAACCTGCCGTGGCAAAAGACGTGGAGATTCAGATTCCAAGCGGTATATCCACCCAGGTGTTTAAGGATTTCAGCGAGGAAATCGGGCTGGCCATCAGCTATCTCCCCATGGCGCCCGCCGAACCACTCGGCATTCTAGGCTGGGATATCGGCGTTGAGGTCACTGTTATTGACATTGACCAGGGGCTTTGGAGCACGGCAGCAACGGCGGATCCGCCCGGCACGGTGCTTTTCCCAAAACTCCATCTTCAAAAAGGACTTCTCTTTGGCATCGACCTGGGAGCAAGCTATACAAAAGTCCCTCAGTCCAACATCGAAGTCATCGGTGGAGAACTGAAATACGCAGTCGTTTCAGGAAATGTCGCTCTACCGGCCATCGCCATCAGAGGATCCTACACGCAATTACGGGGCGTGGATAATTTCGACCTCGAAACCTACGGCGCGGATATCTCCATCAGCAAGGGCTTCGCCTTCATCACGCCCTATGCCGGATACGGCCAAGTCTGGATCAAAAGCAAGGAGACGGCTGTCTTAAATATCGACGAAACGCTTAACACATCCAAACCCTTTGTCGGGGTTAAGGTGTCTTTGGCGCTGATCAACTTTGTTTTTGAGGCCGATTTCGGCGAGCTCCCCATGTACACCGCCCGTTTCAATGTCGGTTTTTAACCGGTATTGAAACGAGCCTCTCACGGGAACGGTTACCCCATTTCCCGTTTTTATTGACTTCCCTCACACAGCCGTTTATAAAACCAGGCGATTTTATCAAAGATTGTCGTTTGGCCAAAACCGCTAAACACGGGGGAGCAAAGATCGTGCAGGACACCGCTTACAACAAAGAAAAAACCGTTCAGACGATGTTCAGCGCCATCGCGCGCTACTACGATCTAAACAACAGTCTGCTGTCCTTCGGTCTGCACCATGCCTGGAAAAGAAAAACGCTCGCCCTCCTGGGTCTTCAAACCGGCGACGCCGTCCTGGACATCGGGGCCGGCACGGCCGACCTTTCCATCCTGGCCGCCCAGTGTGTCGGCACGGCCGGACATGTGATCGCAACGGATTTGAATGAGGCCATGCTTCGCCTTGGCAAAGAAAAACTCAACGCCCGAAAATTGGACCACGTCGCCTGCGTGCTTGCCAACGCGGAATGCCTGCCTTTTCCGGATCAATCATTCGACGCCATTCTCACCGGCTTCTGCATGAGAAATGTCTCCGATTTAAACCAGGCCTTGAGGGAAATCCAGCGTCTGCTCAAACCCGGCGGGAAGATGGCCTGTCTCGATTTTTCAACGCCGGTATTCGCGCCCTTTCGCAAGTTGTACGATTTTTATTCCTTCTCCCTGCTTCCCAAGATCGGGACGTGGATTGCAAAGGATGAGACGGGAATTTACCAATACCTGCCGGATTCGATTCGAAAATTCCCCAATCAATCCGATTTTAAAAAGCAAATTGAAGCGGCGGGTTTTGAAGAAGTGGATTATT
>JBHHXN010000345.1:0-2610 GCA_046757025.1 bacterium | reverse complement strand
TGAAACAACTCAAACCGCTCCGGCACGGAAGTCAAATTGTCCCCGACTGAAGTGGGGAAAGACGGCCCGACATTATCGATGATATGCGGGAACCACACCGTGTTGGAATCGCCCGTGACGCTAAAGGCTGTCACTTCCAAAAAATAGATAGAGGCAGAGAGAGCGCGACTGTCAAAGCGCCACAGGTATGGCGGCGCGTCTGTCTCACTGGCGGCCAACGTGACCTTTTGTTCCGGCGGCAATACCTGAACCAGCTCGAACCTGACCCGCGTAATACCGCTGCCATTGTCGCTGCCTGCATCCGGGTCATAGGCAGTCACTTTGTAGTCGATATCTCCTTTCAAAGTCAGCCCCGGCCCGGGTTGCACCACATCGATGACCGGAAGATGTTCCACCGGCGACCGGTTGAGCGCAACCTGCACCTGTACGCCGGCTGCATCTATGCCCAGCACCCGGACTTCGATTCCAGCCACCTGGTCTGAAAAAGTTTGCCCGACAGCAAGGGCCACGTCCTTCCAGTCATCCTGCTGAGACCCGGGCGTCATGTCCAGCAAAATGGACGGACGCATGTTGCTGTTAAAGCCCCAGCAGACGACCACACCGTTGCTCACCAGGGACTCTTCGTCGCGCCAGAAAATCCAGTAATCCCTTTCCGCATCGCGACGAATTTTCAAGGCCGTAAACTTTTCTACCGGCAGGATACTTTGCGGCGTCTGCTCAAAGGCTTGCAGCGTGTAAGTTCCCGAATCCGTGACGGTCAGGATGTTCTCGGGCGGAATCCAGCCCACCCGGCTTTTGGACCATGCCCCGAAGTGATGGAATTCCCGCTGTCCCGTCGGATGTTGATTCTTCCACCCCTGATCTCCCATGATGTCAAAAGCGTCGCCGTAGGGGACTTGCTTGCCACTTGTTGAAATAGGGGATTCTCCCAGATTCACATCCCAGAAATCGGCATGCAGCCAATCGAGGGAGTGGCCCAGTTCATGGGCGTCGAGATAGGCGTTGCCGCCGCTGATAAAGGCGGTGCGAGAATTGATCGTGCCCATGCCGGTGGCAGCGTTCCACAGTTTCACGCTATAGATGATCTCGCGGTCATAGTTGTCTACGGAAAAGCCTGCTTGTTTGGCTACGGCCACAGCGTCGGCCCGGATGCGTGCCAGCGACGACCCTGGCACGCTGTCCTTATAAAAATCGGCCTCTTGCGGCATTTCCAGATCCGGCGTGATATCGATGGATAATGAGACGCGGCCGTAGCTGTTGCGCTCAAAGGCATCCTTGAGCACCTCGGCCCGTTGTGCGGCTTGTGTATCGCTCAAGATGCCCTCAGCGTCACCGGGGTATTTTATGCGAATGAAAAGAAATTTTCGCTCTCCGAGAAAGGGCTGGGAGAGAATATCGCCCTGGGCGCAAACATCGGTTCGAATGCCCGGAACCAGAATCAGAAGGGGCAGGATACTCAATAATGTGTTTCTGAGTTGCATTAGATTTTTCTCCTTTTAGTGAGTTAGTAAGATATGTTGGTATTATTTTTGCTTTTTCTGTTGATGTGGCAGGCCTTCCACAGCCTGGGATTTCGTGCACTCAAATGTCAGCTTTTCACCGGTGTCCGGGTCTGTAATGCTATCAGCGCCAATGGCGGTTAAAAGGCTGACAAATATCAAATTTTCCCGCCCCTGCTCTTTTGCCTTTTTCATGATTTTCTTGATGAAGCTCACCGGAACCTTACAAACGATGTTTGGTTTCTTGAGAGTGACATCGGCTGGTATCTCATCCACATTTGTTTTCTTCTCAACGACACAAAAAGCGCCCTCCTTGCCTTTGATTTCATAAACTGTGTGAATCGCAACCTTTGGATCCCAATTTAAAGATTTGACAATCACTTCGATACGCGCCGGGATGCATGAAAAAAGATGCTTCGTGAAACAGGCAGCGGTCTGCTTCTCCTCGGGCGTTTGATCCTGCAAAAAGTGCAGATTCAAAAAAGAGCCGCAATAAGGAATATCCGCTTGGGGTTTGGTTCTTGAAACGGACTTTTTTGGCGTTTGTGCTATCGTTTGCGTAGCGGCCACAGCCAAGAGTATCGCGCCCACTATAGCTGCCCACCAAATTTTTTTGGCGGCGTGTGGGATAATGGATGGTGTCATCTTTGTCTCCTTGATTTTTAAGCGTCTAAAGTCGCAAAATTAATTGTAACGCGACATTCATGTCGCGGAGTTTGAAGCTATTCTCTCGACATAAATGTCGAATTACGTTCGCTATATATCCTCACCTGGTCGAGTCATAGCGGATAAATAGTGATTCCCCAGGCATCGTGCAAAGGGAAGGATTCCAAAACAACCTCGACGCTACGATTATTAACGGAAATCGAAGAGCTGAAAATTGTTTCTGGATTCAAAAGCACAGCTTCATCCTGGTTGGGCAAACTCAGCACTTGGAGCATCGCTTTGTTCGAAAAAGAAGCGGGTAGATTGTTGAGTTTAAGATTTACACACACCTGGTCTTCGTCCTGTGCCGTGGTTTGGCGGGTATGCCCCAATAAAACCGAAATTGTATCAGAGATTGAAATTGAAGCCAGCGGCACAATTGCAGAATTATCGCTTGCAGCGGCAA
>JBHHXN010000344.1:0-2627 GCA_046757025.1 bacterium | reverse complement strand
GAGCTGTCGTAACCGCGCCCATTACCTATGCTGAGCTAACTGGATAGCCGTATGAGCGGAGTCTAAGCATGAATAAAAATCAACAGGTTACGGCCTGTCCCAAATTCACTTCGGGACTCAGACTGAAGGTTTCCTCGACTTAATTAACAGAGTCATTAATGTATTTCAAGGTTTATGAAGCATAATTTCTAACCGTTATTTTACCAGCGCCTGATTGGGTAATTTTTCCCACAATTACTGCTGCCGACACTTTGTTTGTCTGCAAAGATTTGATGATCTTTTCAGCCGTATCTTCCGGGAGCGCAAACAGCAATCCGCCGGAGGTCTGGGCATCGCACAGTAAAATTTTATCTGTGCGCGAAATATCCGCAGGCCATTCGATGAATTCCGACACAAATTCCAGATTGTTCAAAGTTCCGCCG
Source organism: bacterium (assembly GCA_046757025.1). Classification (GTDB taxonomy): domain Bacteria; phylum Zhuqueibacterota; class Zhuqueibacteria; order Oceanimicrobiales; family Oceanimicrobiaceae; genus JBHHXN01. The sequence goes on along the minus strand of JBHHXN010000344.1, from coordinate 2,205 downwards.
GGAACGACGTTGGCTGCGATGAATTCTCTGGCTGCGGGAAGAATTGGCACGCTGTCCAAATAGATTTCGGCATTCACCCCGCTGGCGGTGGTCATTTCTTTTAGATGCCCCAGCAGTCCGAAACCCGTGATATCGGTGCAGGCATTGACTGGAAAATCTGTGAGGGTTTCCGCTGCGTTTCGGTTGAGCGTGCTCATGATTTCAACGGCCTGGTTAACGGTGGTGTCGTCCGCTAAACCTCTTTTGATGGCGGTAGTGATGATACCCATTCCGATGGGTTTGGTGAGTATGAGCACGTCGCCGGCTCGTGCTCGGGAATTAGTTAGAATTCTTTCTGGATGCAAGAGACCTGTGACGGCCAGACCAAATTTGGGTTCGGTGTCGTCCACGGTGTGCCCGCCGATGATGACGACGCCGGCTTCATTTGCTTTGTCCAGTGCGCCCTTTAAAATAGCGGTCAAAATTTCCATGGGCAGGCGATTGGAAGGAAATCCCACGATGTTCAAAGCGAACAAGGGTTTGCCGCCCATGGCGTAAATATCGCTGAATGCATTCACCGCGGCGATGGCACCAAAGAGATAGGGGTCGTCCACGATGGGCGTAAAAAAATCCACGGTTTGTACGATGGCGGTTTCGTCGTTCAATTTATAAACCGCGGCATCATCGGCGGTGTTGACGCCCACCAGGACATTGGCGTCCTCAGGAATCGGTAAATCCGCCAGCACCTTTTCCAGGGCCTGCGGCCGCAACTTGCATGCGCAGCCGAGACCGTGGGTAAAGTGAGTGAGTTTGACGTCGTTTGCGTCCGTTTGAATTGGCGCAGCTTCTGGTGCCGCCGGCTGCAATCGCTTGACCGCGGCGCTGATGACGTCGACGGCTTGTTCAATTTCTGACTGCGTGGAGAATCGCCCGGTGGAAAATCGTACGGTACCCATGGCGTATTCCACTGGCACCCCCATGGCGCTGAGCGTGGGAGAGATATCGATGGCGTCCGAATGGCAGGCGGCGCCGGCGGAGGCTGCCACGCTGGTGATTTCATCTAACAGAGTGTTGGCTTCCAGGTTGGCAAAACTCACGCTCAGGGTGTTTGGCAATCGTTTGTCAGGATGGCCATTTAACTTGATGTTGCTGAGGTTTTGTTTTAATCCTTCATACAAGCGATCTCGCATTTGCCTGGCGTGCGACATGTTCTCATCCAAACGCTTGTTTGCCTCTTCACAGGCCTGTCCGAGTCCGACGATTTCCAGCACGTTTTCAGTGCCGGCGCGCAAATTTTGCTCGTGGTTGGCTCCGTGAATGAACTTTTCGAGGACGACGCCGCGACGGATAAAAAGCGCGCCAATGCCTTTGGGTGCATACAGCTTATGCCCCGCCACCGACAGCAGATCCACCCCCAGCTCGGAAACTTTAGTGGAGATTTTCCCCACACTCTGGGCGGCGTCGGTGTGCAGGAGGATCTCGTGCTCTCTGGCGACTTGTGCGATTTCCGCAATGGGTTGAACGGTGCCTACTTCGTTGTTAGCGTGCATGATGGTGATCAAAATGGTTTGGGGCGAGAGCGCTTTTTTAAGCGTTTGCAGATTGAGCAGCCCAAATTCGTTCACCGGCAAATAAGTCACCCGAAAACCGTTCTTTTCGAGATACTTGCACACTTCGGTAACGGCCGGATGTTCGATGGCCGAGGTGATGATATGATTGCCTTGACGCCGGTGGGCAAAGGCCGCACCCTTGATGGCATAGTTGTTGGATTCGCTGCCGCCGCTGGTGAAAATGATTTCATCGGGCTGGCAGCCCAGCAGCGCTGCTACCTGCTTGCGGGCTTTTTCGACGGCTTTTTTGGTTTGAATGCCGTACCAATGCGAGCTGGAAGGATTGCCGAAATGCTCTTCCAAATACGGTCGCATGGCGGCGACAACCGCCGGGTCCAGCGGCGTCGTAGCATTATAGTCTAAATAAATGGGTTTCATAGCTATGCCTGGCTTTTGGGGGGACCACCGAATCAGGATGTGCCGCAGGTGTCATTTTTTTACTTTAGCATTTATTCGATTCTGAACAAAATTACTAATTTTAACAAACTGTTTATCCAGCAGAACACGTGAATCCTGACTGTATTTCAATTTTAGACGAATTTTAATTTAAGTTAACTTATTTAACTCAAGTTTCGCACTTAGATAATTTCAACCAGAACAAATAAGTTCAAGCTGA
>JBHHXN010000343.1:0-2628 GCA_046757025.1 bacterium | reverse complement strand
GCCGTTAGCGGTTTCGAGTAGAAGACGCTCAATCTGGCGTGTGAGTACGGTGACATCGAACTCATTAATTACCTTGGAGGCCGCTGCCCGCGACAGGCGGTCTCGGAGCAGAGCGTCATCGATAAGGCGTCCTATTGCAGTAGCGAGCGCCTCAGTGTCTCCTGCTGGAACCAGTAACCCGTCAACTCCATCGGAGATGATCTCCGGGATACCTCCAACGCGGCTGGCGACGACTGGCGTCCCGAGCGCCATGGCCTCGATAATCGAACGTCCAAACGGTTCCTGCAACGACGGCAGCACCAGCACGTCGAAATCCCGAACGGCATGCCGCACGTCCCCGAGGAATCCAACAAAGCGGACCCTTTCGAGTATGCCAAGCTCGGCGGCCAGCGCCTCCAAGCGGGCTCGATAGTCGGTCGTACCACCGATTGGAACTCGCCCCGCGATGACGAAGGTCACATTGGCCCGTTCGGAAAGGACTCGGGCCGCCGCGCGGAGAAGCGTTTGCAGCCCTTTGCGTGGAATCAGGTTGCCAGTGAAGCCAACGATGATTTCATCGTACCCGAACCCAAACGCAGCCCGAAAGAGACCGGTTTCCACATCCCTCCCATATTCGTCGAGGTCGATTCCATTGTGCACCACATGAACCTTGTGCGGAACCGCGGCCTTATAAGGCATGGCCGATGCATGTGAGTTCGAGATGACCGTTCGAACGACTGGCAGCCGAGCGACCCCCTGGCAATAGAGAAGCACATTACCAGGGTGTTCATGCAGATTGCGTACGTGAAGGACACAGGGTACCCCAGCCAGTTGAGCCGCTAATCCACCGATCGGTTTGACCATCATATTATTGCAGTAAACCAGCCGAATGCGCTCGCGCCGGATGAGTGAAACAATTCGCGGTACCGCTGCGGCTGAACTCAGCAAATTAAGTCCGTAACTCGCCGCTGCCGTAAACGCCGTATTGCGCTCGAAACGCAACTGAGCCGTGCGTTCAGGCATTCCGGTCGGGATGACAACGTTGACTTCGAGTGCGTCGAAATGCTTCTGGAAAATACCCGTCTCCGGAACAACAACGAGCGGTTCGACTGCCTGTCGATCCAGATGTTTCAACAGGTAGTACAAGCTCCAGCCCGCACCTCCCCCCCTGACGCAGGAGGAAAGGAACATGATTTTAGTTGAACCCACAGGCCGTAACACAGCCTCCTGCGGACCAGAGACAGCCGCGGCCGACCCGCGAAAAACCTGGCTGGAGCCAGGGTCCATTTTCAACTCAACTCCCTCACTTTAACTCTCAATACCCTAACCCGGATAAACCGGAAATACGAAGCACGAAACTCGAAATTCGAATTTTATGTTCAAATCTGTCTGTTTTTTCTTTCAAAAGTTCTTTGCCTAAAAAGCAAAGAATTTACTCTTGAGGAACTAATTTACAAGAAAATGTTGAAAAACAAAGTTAATTCTCTTAAATTGACTCGTTTTATTGAACTTAAAAGGTAAAAATTGAAGCCCGAAAAGCAAATAGATTCTACGATAAACCCTCGTGCGCCTGTAAATCCTTCCGAGAGCTCAGGCTATACCAGGAAAGTAGGCATTATTGTCTTGAGCCGAGCGATAGGTATTATTGCACAAATGCTTGCGTTGATGATTTTGACCCGGCTTCTAAGCAAAGAGAGTTTTAGCCTGATTTCATTTCTACTTCTGGCCTACTCGACTGTTTTGACCCTCGGTCAACTTGGTCTGGCCGACAGCATTTTCTATTTCTTTCAAAAACTGACGCCAGAATCACGCCGAGCGCTGGCTTTGCAGACAGGACGAACGCTTTTTACCATCAGTCTCTTTTGCGCTTTCCTTCTTTTGCTCATCCAGTTAAGCTCATCATTGTGGGGCAGAGAACTAAATGGGCTCATGTGGCCGTTTATGCTGCTTGTGCTGCTTGAATTGCCGACCGTGCCCATGCCAAATATCTTGATCGCAATTGACCAGACCAAAGATGCTGGAATTCTAAACATTTTCATCGGGATCACACAGCTATTAGCGTTAGTTCTTCCGGTCATCCTGGGATACCCGCTGGCGTTTATCGTTTATTCTCTGCTGGGATACGGAGCATTGAGATTTTTGTTCAGCGGCTATCTATTCTTAAAGTATTTCAAAAACAAAGGAATCGAGGTCCCAAAAGGAACGCTGCTAGAACAATTTAAATACGCCATCCCGCTGAGTATTGCGCAGATTGTATGGGGACTTAACCGCCAGATAGATAAATATGTGGTGGAATTCTTTTTTCCGCCGGTCGTTTTCGCTGAATACATAGTTGGCGCCTGGGAGATCCCGCTTATAGGCATTATTGCTTCTTCATTTGCCTCGGTCATGATGCCACAGCTTGTTTCCTTTTATCTAAAGGGGCAAAAGGAAAATTTACTTGCTCTTTGGCGGAACAGCATTCAAAAGGTTTCGATCATTGTCTTGCCTCTTGTCGTGCTATTCTTGATCGTCGCTGAAGAATTTATTGTCTTACTTGCTTCAGAAAAATATATTGCCGCTGCTTTGCCCTTTCGCATTTATACCGTCATCATCATTCAAAGGGTCGCCGTATACAGTTCACTTATGAAAGCGATCGATGAAACCAGG
>JBHHXN010000342.1:0-2648 GCA_046757025.1 bacterium | reverse complement strand
CAACGCTGCTGGATGACGAACTGCCGTCTGGCGAGCATTCCTTGGTTTTTGATGCAAAAGGTTTGGCCAGCGGTGTCTATTTCTACCGAATCGCTGCTGCTCAATTTGCCCAGATTCGCAAGGCGCTTTTGATGAAATGAAGAGATGTGCAACAAAACGTAGGAACAGAGTGCAAAAGTTCCGTTTTGCAATGCTAAAGCATTACACTCCGACACACCGCCAAACCATGTTGATGAAAAAACAGGAGGTCACTGCTATGAAGAATCTGTACATTTCAGCTATTTTGTCCCTGGGTTTTTGTATTCCCGCTTCGCCGGCCACGGCGCAAATCCCGGCCTTCCCCGGCGCCGAAGGCTTCGGCGCCACCACGCCCGGCGGCCGCGGCGGCACGGTCCACAAGGTAACGAATCTCAATGATTCAGGCCTCGGGTCTTTGCGAGAGGCTCTGGAGGCAAAAGGCTCGAGAATTGTGGTGTTCGATACTGGCGGAACAATCGCACTCCTGAATCCGATAGTGATGACGAACCCTTTTGTCACCATCGCCGGCCAGACCGCACCGGGTGATGGTATTCAGCTCAGGGATGCCCCGATCATCATCGCCACCCATGACGTGATCATCAGGGGCATGAGGCTGAGAACCGGCGATGACTACAGCGCCAACAGCCTTGCCCCGGAATCCAGAGATGCCCTTTCTTTAGGGTCATTCACCGATCCGGACTCGGTCTACAATATCATCATTGACCACAACTCCATAGAATGGTCGGTGGATGAAGCCGTTGGCACTCAGGAGATCCACGACGTCACCTTTTCCTATAATATCATCGGTGAATCCCTGTACAGAAACGAGCATCCCAAAGGCGTCCACTCCAGAGGCTTGATGATTTCGGCGCGCAACCCCGGCGGCACCTACAATGTCTCCGCGCACCACAACCTTATTGCTCACAGCAACCGGAGAAACCCCCGAGTGGACGAGAATTCCGCTGCCGCCATCGAAAACAACCTCATCTATAATTACGGCGCCCTGGGCACGCATATCAGCAATATCGCCGATCTCTACAGCAACTCCTACACCCCCGGCCCCAGCACCAGACCCGGCATCTACCCCATCCTGGCGCAGCTCGGCTGCCGACGCAATGGCTGCGCTCAGCCCCAGCTCTTTGTGCAAGGCAATATCGGCCCCGGCAGGCCGTCTGACACGGGCGATGAGTGGAGATTAGTCGGATGCGGCGAGGACGGCAGAGGCGGGTCCAGCGATCCCTGGTGCACCGATCAAAAGTATAAGTCGTCCAACCCGCTCATCCCCGCCTCAGGTGTGACCAGAGACCCGGTCAGTGCGGTCTTTGACAAAGTTCTCGATAACGCCGGCGCCCGGCATCCCGCCTTAGATGCCGTAGACCAGAGAATTATCAACGACGTGATATCCGGCACCGGCACGCTCAAAGACTGCGTAGTCACCTGCGACGACACGGATATTGACGCTGGAGATTGGCCTGAGCTCAGCACCGGTACGCCGCCTGCAGACAGCGACAACGACGGCATGCCGGACGAGTGGGAAGTGGCCAACGGCCTGAATCCGAACGATGCTTCAGACGCTAATAGCGACGCGGATGGCGACGGCTACACGAACATCGAAGAGTACATCAACGGGCTGATTCCGCTGCCGGACATGGCGACAGCTGTGGAGGAAGGAGAAGCGACGATTCCATCTGAATTTGTGCTGCATCAGAACTACCCCAATCCGTTCAATCCCAGCACGACGGTTCGGTTTTCCCTTCCCCGCCGGGAACGCGTCATTTTAAAGGTGTTCGACATTCTCGGCAGAGAGGTCGCAACCTTGGTGGATGAAGAACTGCCGTCGGGTGAGCATTCGGTGGTTTTTGATGCGAAGAACTTAAGCAGTGGCGTTTACTTTTATCAGCTCACTGCGGGTCAATCGAGCCAAATTCGCAAGGCGCTTTTGATGAAGTAGTGTAAGATAAAAACCGACTTTCTTCAAGAAGGCCGGTTTTTGCGACATTTATAACAATCATAAGGAATTGAAAAAATGAAAAAATCAAACCTTTCGTCTTCGTTCATCATTGCAAAAGTTTATTGTGCACTCACAATTATTCTGGTAATTTCACCAGTAGCAGGCCGGGCGCAAGTACCGGACGCCGGCGTCTATTCCATCTGGCCGGGGAATGATATGCAAGTACTGAATTTGGACCATGTCAAAGGCGGGCAGATATTCACCAATTGGAAAGACCTTGAACCGGATAGCGGAGCATTCAACTGGACACGCCTCGATGATGAGCTGGCCCTGATGAATTCGCTGGGCGTGAAAGCAAGCGTTCAAGTCAACGCTAATCTCAACGATTTTCCTGATTGGATTTTTCAGTCGGTTGCCGCTTGTACGCTGTTATCAAAAAACCCGAATTTCATTTATCCGCAATTTTGGGATCCTATATTTCTCAATCACACAAAACAATTTATCAACGCCCTGGCTGAACATCTGAAAGCCTCGCCGTACAAAGAGAATGTCTTGCTCATCCGGCAAAACTGGAATGGTGTCGCAACTGAACGATATTGGCTGAGCCGTGCTGATCAGGATCCCAATTTATGCACTACCACGCCTTCAGGCCATATTTATTCTGTGCCATACATGGATT
>JBHHXN010000341.1:0-2736 GCA_046757025.1 bacterium | reverse complement strand
GGCGGTATCAAAACCACGCACATCAAGCAGGAGCTTTCCCGCAGTCCGATGTTCACTTTTCAAGAGATCCACGAGATCACCACCTTCACCAAATGGATCGAAAAGAACTTTGAACAAATCAAAGAGTCAGCGGAGTCCACCACAAATCATGGTAAACTTCTGAGGATCGACAAGTACACCATTCAGGACAGCGTCGTTCTCGATTTTGTTTACGACACGGCTGAAGCAGCAGGCCAAAACATGGTGACCCTGGCAACATTCGAGGCGTGTAAATTTATCAAAGAAAAATATAAGTCTGAGCAGCCGTTCCGCTATTATATCGAATGTAATTTTAATTGCGATAAGAATCCGGCTTACAAAACCGTTTTAAATGGCAGAAGTCATCAAGTGGTCGCAAGTGCGCTTCTTGGGAATAAGCTTTTTAAACGATTCCTGCGATGTTCGCCGGAAGACTATGTCGAGGCCTGGTGCAAATGCTCACGGGGAGCTCGGATGGCCGGGATTGTTGGAAAAAACATGCACGTCGCAAACGCCCTGGCGGCAATCTATCTCGCAACCGGCCAGGACATGGCGTGCGTGGCAGAAAATGCTGTTGGAACTATAGAGTTTGAAATCAGAAACAAAGATGACCTTTATGCAACCCTTACCATGCCGTCCATCAGTGTCGGAACGGTCGGCGGCGGCACACGATTAAAGCAGCAAAGACTTAATTTGGAAATGCTGGGCTGCACGGGGAAAAATTCATCAAAAAAGCTCGCCGAAATCGTCTGCGCTTGTGCGCTTGCTCTAGAGCTCTCGCTTGGGGGAGCCATTGTAAGCGATGAATTTGCTAAATCTCATGCGGAATACGGGAGGAAATAAGTGAAATCGCTAAAGGATGCACTGGCAACGGCAACTCTTGGGCCGGAATACGCCTTTCTGTCTAAGCCTCCTTCTCTCCTGGACAATGCCGGAAAGAAAATTTTTGAGTGGTATTGTAAAGCGCTCTTTAAATTTTATTGCCCACTCGAAGTTAGGGGTCGAGAAAATATCCCGGATTCGCCATTTATTTTCTGCAGCAATCACAACAGTCACATGGATACCGGGGTCTTGATGGTTTCTTCTGGGCTCCCTTTTAAAAAATTCGGCATGATGGCGGCGTCGGACTACTTTTTTGAAAATAGCAAAAGAAGACTGTTCCTGGGATCGTTGATGAATTTAATACCGGTAAATAGAAAACCTACCTATAGAAGCATGGTCGAAGCCACGGCAGCCTGCAGAGAGTTCACCAAAGACCGAACTCGTAATATTATCATCTATCCCGAAGGAACTCGCTCTTTAACAGGCGAAATTCAGAGTTTTAAACACGGAGCCGCGATGATTGCCGCAGAGCTGAAGCTCCCGATTGTTCCCGTTTATATTGAAGGAACCCATGAGTCTATGCCCAAAGGAAGATCATTCATGAAGCCCAGAAGAATTCACGCCACAATTGGTAAACCTATTCATCCGGAAAAATTCAAAGGTGCCGGCAATAACGGCAAACCTTTGTCAGGCTACCGGCTTTTGACGACTGAGCTTGAAAAAACCATTTTGAAATTAAAGGAGGAGAATGGTGTCAACTAAGGTGGAACAAATGAAATGGTGGGGCTGGGGCCGTGAAGGAATTGAGTTTGATATTTCAGACAAGCCTGATTTGTGGCCCTATATCAAAAACGTGCTGGGCATCGAAGGGGAGCCTGATTTTACGCCGCCGGTCAAATTCGAGGAGATCGAACTGCCGGAGCAAAGAGTTAACAACAAATTTCTGAACACGATAAAATCGACATTGAAAGAAGATCAGGTGAAAACCGACAAAATGGAGAGGCTGATTCACGCATATGGCAAGAGCTTCCGCGATTTGTGGCGAATCCGGCGCGGCATTGTAGAAACCGCACCTGACTGCATCGTTTATCCTGACTCTGAAGAGGACGTTTGTTCAGTCATTCGGGCAGCTTCTGAAAGCGACGTCATCGTCATCCCATTTGGCGGCGGCTCGAATATCGCCGGCTGTTTGGAAGCCCGGGGCAACGGGCGCACGGTCGTCTCCCTTGACATGAAACGGATGAACAAAATCCTGAGCGTCGATCAAAAATCTTGTACTGCGCGCATGCAGGGAGGCATTATGGGGCCTGACATGGAAAATAAACTCAGCGCTTTTGGGGTGACGCTGGGTCATTTTCCGGACTCCTTTGAATATTCCTCCCTCGGTGGGTGGGTCGCCACCCGTTCAGCAGGTATGCAGAGCGACAAATACGGCAAAATCGAAGACATGGTGATCTCATTGCGGATGGTAACGCCTAACGGAACCATTGTCACCCGAACCGTTCCGAAATCCTCAAACGGCATTGATGTGAACCACGTTTGCATTGGCAGCGAAGGAATTCTGGGCGTCATTACCGAAGCCACCATGCAGGTTCATCACATTCCTGAGTGTCGCGAATTCTACGGCTACCTGTTTCCCGACTTTGAAAGCGGCGCTGAGGCCATTCACCAATGCGTTGAAAAGGAGTGCATGCCGGTCGTTACCAGGTTTAACGATCCGGAAAAAACTAGACTTTCGTTTGCCTTTAAAACCAGATCATCCGGCCTCAAGTCCTTTCTGGCAAAAGGGGTAAAAATTTACCTGAAGAAAAGATTCGACCTGAATAAAGCGTGTCTTATGCTATCCGCATTTGAGGGCGATCGCAAGACATTTAACCATACTCGAAAAAGGGTAAA
>JBHHXN010000340.1:0-2763 GCA_046757025.1 bacterium | reverse complement strand
GGCATGGTCCAGGCATTGGTCAAGCCCGGAAATTGAATGGCCGCGTTCATTTCATCGATGAGCTTTTCCGGAGTCATACCCGGGCGCCATTCATCTTCGGGTTTGAGCATGATGGTGGTTTCGATCATAGAGAGCGGCGCCGGATCAGTGGCGGTTTCCGCCCGGCCTACTTTTCCGAACACATGGTGCACCTCTGGAAATTGTTTGATGATTTTATCGGTTTGTTGCAAAAGCTCTTTGGCTTTTGTAATGCTGATTCCAGGGTCGGTGGTTGGCATGTATAAGAGGTCGCCTTCATATAACGGTGGCATAAATTCGGAGCCTATGTGCGTGAGTGGCCATAATGAGACTATCAAAATCACCGTGGCAATGGCGATGGTAGTTTTTTTAAGTCGCAGCACAAGGTTGATCACCGGTCGATAAATCCAGATGAGAAATCGATTGATGGGATTCTTTTGCTCCGGCATAATTCGGCCACGAATTAACAAACCCATCAGCACCGGCACAATGGTCACCGACAGAAGTGCGGAAGCTGCCATGGCGTAGGTCTTTGTAAAGGCCAGCGGTTTGAACAGCCGGCCTTCCTGTGCCTGTAATGCAAAAACCGGCACAAAGGAAACGGTGATGATCAAAAGCGAATAGAACAAAGCCGGCCCCACCTCCTTTGAAGCATCGATGATGATCTGCCAGTGATCTTTCTTGCCGGCGTCGTGTTCGATGTGCTTGTGGGCATTTTCGATCATCACAATGGCGGCATCGACCATAGCACCGATGGCGATGGCGATTCCTCCCAGTGACATAATGTTGGCGTTAATTCCCTGTTGATGCATGACTATAAACGCCATTAAAATACCCACCGGCAACGTAAAAATCGCTACAAAGGCGCTTCGAAAATGCAGCAAAAATATGATGCAAACCAGCGCCACTACGATGCTTTCTTCAAGAAGTTTGCCTTTTAAATTTTCAATGGCGCGTTCGATCAAACCGGAACGGTCGTAAACTTCCACGATTTCCACGCCTTCGGGCAGGCTCTTTTTCAGTTCAGTTAGTTTTTGTTTGACTCCGTTGATGGTTTTCAAGGCATTCTCACCGAAACGCATCACGACGATACCGCCCACGACTTCACCTTCGCCGTTCAACTCGGAGAGACCCCGGCGCAATTCAGGACCTAATTGAATGTTGGCAACGTGTTTCAACGTTATCGGAACCCCGTTACGGTCAACGCCAAGTGTGACTTTCTCCAAATCTTCCACCGATTGAATGTAACCCAGCCCGCGCACCATAAATTCGGTTTCCCCCATCTCCAGGAGCCGCCCGCCCACATCGTTGTTGGATTCCTGAATCGCCATTTTGATTTTCTGTAGCGGCAAATCGTACATGAGCAGTTTATTGGGATCGACTTCCACCTGGTACTGCTTAACATAGCCGCCAATGCTGGCCACTTCCGCCACCCCGGGCACCGCTGTCAGTTCGTAGCGCAGATACCAGTCCTGAATAGAACGCAACTGCGCCAAATCATGCTGATCGCTTTTAAGCGCATATTCGTAAACCCATCCAACGCCCGTCGCATCCGGCCCCAGACTGGGGGTGATGCCGGTCGGCAGCTTTTTGGACACGTAATTGAGATACTCTAATACCCGGCTGCGCGCCCAGTAGAGGTCTGTGCCGTCTTCAAAAATAATGTACACCATGGAAAACCCAAAAAAGGAGTAACCGCGTACAACGGTGGCGTACGGTACAGCCAGCATGGAGGTGGTCAATGGGTAGGTCACCTGATCCTCCACCACCTGGGGCGCTTGTCCTGGATACTCCGTGAAGATGATCACCTGCACATCCGAGAGGTCGGGAATGGCATCCACCGGCGTCCGCAGCATGGCGATCACACCCAACAAAATCGTAAACAGCGTGGCCAGTATAACCATAAAGCGGTTATTAACCGACCATTCGATTATTCTTTCTAACATAATGGTCTACTCTCATTGTTTTTATTCATATCACTCTGAAATCGAAAACCTAATCAAAATCAATGTTGACGCGATTCATCATTGATTCGGGACTTCGGATTGCGTGGACGATGTTTTCATAGTAGAAGTCTTTTTGGCGTCCAGCATCTTCTGAATAGCTTCGCGCAAGCGGCTTTCCGAATCCAGCAGAAATTGTGCACTGGTGACGATTCGCTGGTCCTCATGCAAACCAGAAATGACCTTGACTAAACCACCTTCCCCTTCCGGCCCGATGACCACCTCCTGTGGCATGAATTTTCCATCACCGATGTCCACAAACACTAAATTTCGTTTACCCGACCGGATGATCGCTTCATTTGGAATGACGACCGCATGTGCCCCGGCTTGAGATTCAATGGTGATATTTGCATACATTTGCGGCTTCAATTCTAAATTGGGATTTTTAAACACCAGTCGAAGTTTGACGTCCCGGGTTTTAGAATCCAAATAAGGATAAATGTAATCCACCGTGCCGGAAAATTGTTTACCCGGCATGTACGGTAGTTCGATCAATACATTTTGCCCGACTTTGATCCAGGGGATTTCATACTCGAAAATATGCGCGTACACCCAGACCGTTGAAAGATCAGCTATTTTAAATAAATCAACGCCGGCTTTGGTGTAAGCTCCTTCGATGGCGTTTTTGTGGATCACGATACCCTTGACCGGCGAATAAATGGTGAGGTTTTTTCGAATCTCCCCGCTTTGTTGTAACTGCTCGATCTGTTTATCCGAAATGTCCCAGTATTTCAGGCGCTGC
>JBHHXN010000339.1:0-2767 GCA_046757025.1 bacterium | reverse complement strand
TTTGAGCGTAGTTTGTGCTTGAAATCAAAAAGATTCCTATGGAATGACATGAGTGGTTGACTTTTCAAATACTCTCATGAATTTGACAGCGAAAATGCTTTCAAACAAAAACTTTTGGACACTGATTTTCGCTGATTTTTCTGCCTGTCGATGTAATTCCTGAATAAAAAAAACCTTAAATCCGCGTTTATCAGTGCCAATCCGTGTCCAAAAAAAAGTGCCCGGTAGTAAGTTCAGAACTCAACGGCCCAGCTTGTAATTCGCAACTGTGTTATGTAGGTTAAACCGGATGGATCGTCCCGATCCATCCAGCATTTTTGGCATTTTGGCGTTCAGTTTTTCCAGAAATTGTGTAACCGCTTTTTCCGCCTGGCCGGTAAAAGCGTATTCGATATGTATATGAATTTCTTTACCACGCATCGACACGAATCCAGGCGCCTGAGTCAGCTTGCGGAAGACAACATGCAGGTCTCTCAGATTTTTGTAGTGTTCTTTGAACGTTTCGAGGGCCTGGTAAAAGATATTTCGCGCAATAATTTTAAGTTGGTCGAAAATTTGTTTTTGCCGCAAATCAAGCCGGATATAACCGTTTGTGTCGATTTTTTCCATCCGCTTGAGCGCTTTTTGTTTTTGCGTATAACGGCGCCTCAGATGGGCCAATCTCGAGCCGGTTTCCTGGTATTGCTGCACGATTTGAAGCTCTGCCGATGTGCCGTCTGAAGCAGCGTCTTTAATCTGCTCGATCTTTTTCTTCGTCAGCCTTTTCACCCCAAGCGGTTCGAGAAGCTTACGACGTTGCTGTTTGAAATCTTCAATCCGTTGCCCAAACGCCTGGAGTTTGCCTTTCTCTTCCTGAATTTTATCGTGTATATCGGGCATTTCGGAAGCATAGGAGGTGATTTCATCCAAACCAAAATGCGCGATCTGATATTTAAAATCGTTTTCCTGGCACGCCCAGCGTTGCAACAAAAATGTGATAACACTTACCGGAGTGCTGATCGGATCATTGGTCAGAATACTGGCGTACATCGGTTTTTCGTCATCCTGGCGTTTGATGATAATCTTGCGGCATTCATATCCGCCTGAAAAACGATAAGTTGTTTCCAGGAATTCGATCACGACTTCGCGGAACGTCCCGACGTCGTTTTTCTCCTGGTACAGTGTCAGCGTGCCTTTAAAATCCAGTTCTTTCTCACCCTCGAGCTTGAAATTCTTCTCCCAGGTGATGAAATGGGTCTTCGTCTTTTCGTGCCCCTCACAGACTTCTTCGGAGAAGCCGCCGCGATCATAAACCAACCCCACGCGCATCTGTGGCAAATGGCTCACCAGGGACTTCACACGGGGCATCATGGCCTTGATGGTATAGCGAAAATCCTCAAAACAATCCTTTAACTCCGTGATCACAGGATGGCCGTGCTCATCGTGCAAGATGTAATGATTCGTCCCTTTCATGGTTCGGTTTTTCACAGCGCACCACCCTTTGAGAATGCCGAGCTGGCCAAAATAAGGGTCGAAATGGCCGTCGAGATAGAAGTAACAGATTTTTTCACCATCCACAGGCAGAGAAACAAAGTGCAAATTCGCTTCAAAAAGCGCCTGCACATATTCGTCAAAATCCTGATACGCCATGATCAGGAGGTGGTGCCGGCTCTGGCTTGTACCGACCGTTTTCGTGCCGGTGAACATTTCAATTTCACGGCGTGGGAAATAGCGTGCCTGCTCGAAATTGACGACGCCATAAAAAATTTGATACAGCCACTGCAAAAGAGGAAAAGCATTGACAGAAAACGATTGTACAAATTTTTCGATCCACAAATTCAAAACAAGCAGGCCTGCGGTATGGAAAAAATTGTTTGCAGGCGATAGAGCCTGGCCCGCTTCTTTCCCTGTTCGAGAGATGGGGGCAATCGCTTGCGTTTCAAAAATATCGATCTCTGATGCTTCACGCAGAGACGAAGCGTTTTTCTGCTTGATCTGTGGAGCAGGATTCGCCGATTCGGAAACTGTTGCCGTTCCGATAGGGGGCGCTTGCTCTCCGGCTTGTTCATCCATCTCTTTGCGCAGTGGAGCACTTACACGCCGCAAAGCTTCCGGTGAGAGGGTGATGTCAAATTTCTGTTCGATCTCCTTTCTGATTTTTTGGTTATAGTCTTTACGGTTGACTTTATAAATCGCGCGAAAACGTTCTCGAATAAAAGCCTTGACTTCCGGTGTCAATTTGGTCTTTTTGCAGTGCAAGCCGACCAATCGATCCAAAAGCTCCTGGTCGTTTTTGCTTGTGGAAAGGATGTCGCGATAACGCTTGACGGTACGCTCATCCAATTCAAAGGCTCTGGCAATCGAAGCAATGGAAAATCCTGATTTTGCCAGGCGAGCCACCAAATAACGATAGGAGAATGACTTCGGATCATTTGGAATTGACTCGAAAAAAGCCAAACCGATATAAACATTGATCTGCGAGGCATCGAGATTTTTTTCGATGTGGAGAATCGGCTTTTTGCGGTTAATACCGAGAACACCTTGCATTGTATTGCTCCTTTTGACTGTCTTGAATTCAGGAGCAATATAAGCAAAAACAAAGAAAAAATCTACATATTTAGTTGCGAATTATAAAAAAATAAGCTTTATATTTTTATTGAAGTTAGAACCCGAACCGTTGAGTTCTGAAATTATGAGACAAAAAAATGAGGCTTGCTTTTGTGATCCAAAACCGAATTCGAGCTTTTGGCGGTAGCTCCTTCCTCTAATGGCCAGTTCTATTTCGCCT
>JBHHXN010000338.1:0-2770 GCA_046757025.1 bacterium | reverse complement strand
CCGGTGCCCCCAATAATCCACATTGTAAGGCACCTGAGCGATGCCGAAATAACACAAACCCGCCAACACGCCGAACACCGCCGCCGCGATGCCCAACCCTTTCGACAATGGCGACCGAAACAAACCCGGAAGGGCAAAAAAGAAAGCCACGAAACATATTCCGACTACCGACATGGTGAACCTGAAGATTTGGCTCGTCGGCACATTTCGGGCGCCCGAGAAGGTGTGCGTTCGACCCAAATCACTGAAAAAATTGTGGGTAAAGGAATAACCCTCCGCCCCGGCTTCGTGTAAGGTGCCTCCGGCATAAAACCACATGGCGAGATGAACAAGAATCAAAAACTGAATCGTGCCGAAAATGCCGAGTTTGAAAAAAAGATTGCGCGGATGGGTAGTCACTTTTTGGCGTGTTTGAGTTTATTTTTTATTGGAGACAAAAGGTAAGCACCAAGTCATAATTATGTATAGGTAAAATTTCGGAATTATTTTTTTCTCTGATGAGGCGAAAAACGCAGGCATAGCCAAAGCTATGGCGTCCCGATAGCTATCGCATTTGCATCAAGCTAACTTTAACATATATGGGAATAAAAAATTAATTTTCGTTATTCTCCCAAAACAAAAAAGCTGTTTAGGTTTATTCTGACAAATTATTTGAACACCTAAACAGCTGAAAATGAAAAAAAAAGATGCTCAAATTTCGGCAAAACTTTCAGAGATTCCAATAGAGGAAATCTCTAATTTGACAGGCTTCATCATTCGTGATACAGCTATTATCAGAGCGATGCCCTTTGTAATGGGCTTTTTCAAAATGATTCTTCACGGCATCAATACAGTAGAGCATTGGGCTGGTCAGATATGTAAGCTATGTGGGCATGAAATAAGTGCCCAAGCCCTTCAGGGCAAGCTTCAATTTCGCCACCAACGATTTGCAGAAGTGCTTTTGACTTATGTGCTTCGTCACCAAATTATGCAAAGTACTCCCCTGCCAATATCTACAGAGTTGTTCAAGGCATTTGGGCGTGCATTTTTGGAGGATAGTACTTGTGTAAAGCTGCCTTCGGTTTTAGCTGAATTTTTCCCGGGCAATTACAATCACAAGGATAAAGATAAGGGGGCAACCGCCCGGGTACAGTTACGCCTGGAACTAAAGAGCGGAGAATATACGCATCTGGCATTACAGGGTTTTCGCGATAATGACCAAAAATTCTCCTCTGATATTGTACTCACCCTGCGTCCCGGTGATTTGGTATTGCGCGATATGGGCTATTGTGTACTGTGGGTATTTCGGCTTATTATGCAGCAAGAAGCATTTTTTGTCAGTCGCTTTCGCTATGCTACCAATGTTTATGATGCCGATAGTGGCAAGCAAATTGATTTGCACAAAAAGCTGCGCAGTCTGCGCCATCAGGGCGGCAATGTTCTGGACACCCCTGTGTTGATAGGGCAGAAAGAAAAACTGCCGGTGCGGCTGGTCGCTATCAAAGCACCGCCGCAAGTAGAGCAACAGCGCAAAAGAAAAGCTGAAAAAGACCGAAATAAGAAAACCAACCACTCGCAAGAGTATATGGAGTTGCTGGGCTGGACTATTTTTATTACCAATGTCCCGACCGAGGTTTTCACTCCTGAACAACTCTTGTTAGCGTATGGCTTTCGTTGGAGGATAGAAATTGTGTTTAAATGCTGGAAAAGCAAATTCGATTTTGCTCACTTGTTTGACAAAAAGCAAAGTATGACCCCTGCCAGAGCAGTTATCAGTTTTTATCTGCTGCTCATTTGGCTCACTTTGTTTTTTTCTAAGTGGTACAACTTTTTCCTCCTGGCTGTTTTCAAGGCTAAACAAAAGTGGCTAAGCCTGTTTAAGTTTGCCGATTTCGTCAAAGAACATTTTGAGGACTTGCTCCTTGGTAGCAACCTCAATGAGTTTGTTAGTTTCCTGGCTCGATATTGCACCTATGGTAAACGTAAACAAATCTCCAACTTTATGGAAAAATTATATTTGTTAAAATTAGCTTGATGCAAATGCGAAAGTTTTCGGGATGGGTTCGAGCCCCAGCGGGATCACACAAAAAGCCCGGAATCGGAATGATTCGGGGCTTTTTTATTTTGCGATAGATTCATTTTCCTTTTTTCAAGAACCCCATCCGAATGGCTGTTATGGCCGCTTCGACCCCTTTATTTCCATGCTTTCCGCCCGCTCTATCTTTGGCTTGTTCAAAATTATTAGGCGTTAAAACACAAAAGATAAACGGCGTTCCCGTTTCAATTCCCAAACGAACGAGACCATTGGCCACGGCCTGATTAATGTATTCATCGTGTTTCGTTTCCCCTTTTATGACACATCCGATGCAAATGACGGCGTCGGCCAGTATTCGGTCATTCAAAATTTTGGCGGCGATTGGCAATTCGAAAGTCCCGGGCACCTGGAGTGTATGAATATTTGAGGCTTTCGCCCCGTGTTTTGTCAAGGTATTATAACAGCCTTCATAAAGGGAAAAAGTAATCCTGGAATTCCACTCGGACAGCACAATTCCAAAACGAAGATTCTCAGCCGAGGGAGTCGTACTTTCGTCATAAACAGACAAGTTATTTAAGGCGCTTGCCATTGGAATTTTTATTACAAACATAAAAAAAGGCAGGGTTCTTGGAATCCTGCCTTTTTTTGAAAATTCTTAAGGTCTGAATTGTTTGCCACATTATTATCCCTGATTATTCAACCTGATGATGTATTTTTCAATATCTCTTCCGTCGGCTGAATCGGGATATTTTTCTT
>JBHHXN010000337.1:0-2770 GCA_046757025.1 bacterium | reverse complement strand
ATCCATTATAATACATTCAGACTTTAAAACTGTCTCCACCAACGTCGTTTCATTTGATAAACCATAAAATTAGCAAGAGAAAAATGCAAGCAATTACTGAACTCACACCACCGCAAAGAATCCTACTCGGTCCCGGACCCAGCAATGTTCACCCGCGCGTGTACAAAGCCCTTTCCACACCGCTTTTAGGGCACCTGGATCCGGAGTTTTTAAAAATTATGGATGAAATTCAAAATTTGTTGAGATTTGTTTTTCAGACTAAGAATCCCTTCACCATCGCCGTGAGCGGCACTGGCAGCGCCGGCATGGAAGCCGCCCTGGTGAACATCGTGGAACCAGAAGACACGGTCATCGTGGGCGTCAACGGCGTGTTTGGCAGCCGCATGTGGGATATCGTCACGCGCTGTGGCGGCCACCTGGTGCAAATTAAAGTGCCCTGGGGCCAGTTTATTGAAATCGACCAAATTGAGGAAGCGCTGAAACAGTCCGGCAAAGTCAAAGCGGTAGCGCTGGTGCATGCTGAAACCTCCACCGGCGTGCTGCAGCCTCTCGCAGAGGTTGGAAAATTGTGCCAGGAGCACGATGCGCTGTTGGTGGTAGATACTGTCACTTCTTTAGGCGGCTTGCCGGTCAATGTGGATGAATGGCACATCGACGTCTGCTACAGCGGAACTCAAAAGTGCTTGAGCTGTCCGCCGGGGCTGGCGCCGTTGACTTTCAGCGAGCGCGCCCTGAGCGCGGTTAAAAATCGCAAGACCAAAGTCCAGAGCTGGTACCTGGACATCACCATGATCGCAGATTACTGGACCGAAGGTAAACGCGCCTACCATCACACCGCGCCCATCAGTATGAACTATGCCCTGCGAGAAGCCTTACGCCTGGTGCAGGAAGAAGGTCTGGAAACAAGATTTGCACGGCACCGGAAAAACAGTCAGGAGCTTATTGAAGGGTTGCAAAAGCTCGGCTTGGCTCCCTTTATAGATGAAAGCTTTCGGCTCCCGTCATTAAATGCTATTCAAACCCCCATGAACGTTGAGGAAGCAAAAATTCGTCGTACTCTGCTTGATGATTATAGTATCGAAATTGGCGGAGGACTAGGAGATTTAACCGGCAAAATCTGGCGCATTGGATTGATGGGGGAATCCTCTAAAAAATCCAACGTAGTTTATCTATTAGCGGCACTGGAAGAAATCTTAAGAACAAAATAACGCTGTGATCAACTTCTCAACAGAAAAAAACAGACCGAAGATGCCTTTATTAAGCAATTGCATGAAGACTGAGCCCGCAGAAAAATAACGAAGCTGATCACCGAGCTTTCGCTTTATTACGTATCTTAAAAAGAGGTTGTTTGACAATGAAAGATACCGTTGAGATAACTTGTCCCTACTGCGGCGAGCCCAATGAAATCTACATCGACTTTTCTGGCGGGGTTCATCAATCTTACGTGGAAGATTGCCAGATTTGCTGCCAACCCTGGGAAATCTTTGTGGATTTGACCGATGAAGAGCCGGCAGTCACGGTACGAGCAAGCAATGAATAGTAAAAAAATGAATAAAAACTTTTCTAAATTGAGATGGCCTTCCTGGGTCTTTTTAGCGGTGCTCCTGAGCGTCGAAGGAGTGTTAGTCTGGCAAGCTCCGGCTGAAAAAACTCTCGGAGAGGGCATCAAAATTGTTTACGTACACGTTTCTTTAACCTGGGCAGGCATGGTGGGATTTACCCTGGCAGGCTTGCAGGGAATCTGGAATACATTCAAATCAAATATCGTTTTGCACAAATGGAATCAGGTGGTGAGCTGGGTCGCTCTGGGCTGTTTTGTTCTGGGCTACGCCACCAGTTTGATGGCGGCAAAAATCAACTGGGGGGCTGTGCTCTGGACCGAGCCGCGTGTGATCGCTTCGCTACAATTTATTGTCGTGGCACTGATCATTCTGGTGGCTAACCATCGCTTAAAAAATTACCGACTGGCTGGTGTGTTGAGTGCCTTGCTGGCGTTTTTTTTAATGTGGTCGATACTCGGTACGCCCCTGGTCTTGCATCCGGGCAGCCCCATTCGCGAATCCACTTCGCTGGCCATTCAATTGACGTTTCTGAGCATGTTCCTTCTCAGCAGCTCGCTGGCGACGTGGTGGGTTTGGTTTTTACACAAACGGATGGCGTTGTCATAAATCAATCAATCTATTTCATTCACACTAATAATTTGTAACTATTCAGAATAAGGCTGTCATTCCTGCGAATGCAAGAATCTCCATTTAAACCAGATCAGCTTATTAGGCAATCCATTCTGGATTCATCTTTCGAATAACTTTTTCTTTGTGTTCCCACTACCATTTTTTCATTCTTTTTTTGAGTTATGGCAGCAGTAAAATCTTGTGTTTGTTGAAGCCAGCCCACTGGTGGCAAGGGTATTTTTTAACAAATCCATGGCTCAATCCCATTTTGTGTTCCTACACACGTCGCAGAGGATTGTTCGTTACCCCAAGGTAAAGCACACTGTGATGTTTGTTTGCCAGCATGTACACGTAGTATGTTTCCACAAATCCTCTACCTGAACATGTTTTTACTTGATTGAACCATAAGATATTTTTTCTCACTTATTTCCATTGAATCGGGAGACTCCTGCACCCGCAGGAGTGACACCTGATTTGTTATAAAAATTTCACTATAAATACTCGATTATATTCGATGCCTTCCTGGCTATTTGTACCAGGTCAAAGTTAAAATGCTACTAACTGGTCGTTGTATTGCCCACTCGTAATTGGAGCCCCTC
>JBHHXN010000336.1:0-2792 GCA_046757025.1 bacterium | reverse complement strand
GATAAGCCTGGCCGCTGCTGCTGGTGACGCCGTACTGCCAGCAGTCGTAGTAATTCGGGTCCAACGGATCGCCGTATTGCGTGGTGACCCAGAGCTCCACATCGATACCCGCCAGCGGGTTGCCGTTGTGGTCGTAAACAAAAAATTAGCACGTCTCAAACTCTGTCAGGGTTGGCCAACCCTGACAGAGTGAGTTTCACTTTGACAGAGAAAAGACAACAGCCACTCCCTTTTTGTCATGCTTGCCTACCGCATCCGCTAATACTCCGACTTTGTAAGAGCGGTCACCTGAAGTTCGAATCTTCACCGCTGCTCCAACAGTCGTTTTGCGAGAATTTGAATCGGCAAGCTTTATCCCGTCACGTTTTTTACTCGCGCTCACATAGCCCAGCAAAAACATCGAAACGCTGAATTTCTGTCTAATTTTTTTAGAAAGTTCAAATTTGTAATGAAAAGCATTTCCAGGCTCATTAAATCTGCCGGCAAAATCCAGTAAATCAAACTCACTTTTTCCCCGGATTCGGTAACTCACTACACCACCAATTTCCAATCCAGGCAATTGTGTTTTTGTAACTAAACCGATGTCAAAATCGTTCTGTTTCAGCCAGATCGATTTGCCAATTTTACCCAACTTGAAGCCAAGCCTGAAAGCAATTGCCGGCTGTTTCAAAAACTGGTACTTTCCCAGAAACCAGATATCACCACCAGTTGTTGAGGAAAATCCTTTTGCTGAAAGTAAGCCTACTTGCGGCACAATTGCAAGTTGAATTTTTTCTTTGAAGTTCAAAGCAAAGGCAAAGTGAATGTGATATTCTTTGTAGTTTATGTTATTCGAACTGGAGTTGCCCTGTGCATCAAATTCATTAGTGCCGAAAAAAATGTACGGAGTAGCAGTGTAAGACCTTGGTTTACTAGGTACAGAACTATTGGCGTGATAGGTCAGATAGTCAAAAGTAAATACCTGGGCAAATGCCTTATTTAATGGAGTTAAATTGACTAAAAAAAATAAAAGTAAATAAAAGAACTGACGAGTAAAAATTATTACTTTAAAAAAATTATTCGAAAAAAAAGAAGATTTCATTTTATTTACCTATCTGTGTAAATATGCAATCCAGATTGGTTATATACCGTTTCCCAGGTATCTTTTGTCCCTGGACCCAACGGTGCAATACTTGCATCATCAGCAAAACTGTGACCTGCAGCTGCGCCGGCAGTTGTTAACGCACCCATCAAAACAATCCAGGGGTCACTCCAGCTGACCAATGTGAATAATAAAGAACTAAAAGAAAATAAATCAAGATCTTCTCCCGCACTTGGGCTGGATTTGATATGCCCCCAATATGCAGCAAAGGTCATCCAATCAAGTGTACTACCTACTTCAATAGATTCAAGTTTAGGTAAAATTATGATATTTTGGTAATTTGAAAAATCAATTTGTAATCCGAGGCCGTCGACATATTCATTAGTTCCTATGGGGTTTATATCCTGCCAAACGCCAGAATCAGGAAATGAACCATGTGTACCATGGCCGTCATAACCATCGATAAATCCTGTATAGCCCCCGACATACACTTTTGGATGCGTACCTGAAATCAGGAAATAATCTACTCCCGCCGTGTACCGGGGTGCAACCTCTTCATGAAAATAATACTCCACCCGCGTAATATTCGCTGCATTTGGGTTCTGAGAATCCAGTACGACATTGATGTGCTCCCAATCGCCTTCATGTCTATTTGCTGACGCATTAAATGGATAGAAAAACCAATACTGGATTACCGTTTCATCATTATTCTTGAACAGATGTGCATAGGTAGTTCCATCCACGTAAGCAGACTCGGTTGCATGCGACTGAATAAACGAAGACCAACTCGAATACCAGCTCTCAGGGGTAGTATCGCCAATACCACCCCACTCGAAATGTGGAAGCATCAAGTAGAGAGACAATGGCTCACCTTGTGGTAAAGCCGTTTCTTTATGGACAGGCGCCAAATGAGGGTATTTATGATACATCAAATAGGGATTGCCAGGTGACTCATAAATCCAAATTTGGTCCATTTGCAGCTCTACTGGAGGACTAATGTCCACTTCATAGACTCGAACCAATACATCCTCCCACCCAAGTTGGCCATCTCCAGTTCTATCCATACTTTCAACTGGAACAGGTCTCACTCCATTATCTTCAGAATGTAATATTAGGTACAGACAAAACTTCTGTGCCAGCGGCATCTCCCAAACATCGATAATTTGATTGTCATCCATATCTATGCCGATATCAAACCGCGGGTAAATCCGGCTCAAACTGTAGGTAATGGTGTTTTCCGAATAAAGAATGGTATAATCATAACTGATCATGGCAGCTTCCATTTTGTACAAATCATCCGCATATTGCGTGGGAATCCAGCAGGAGAGATAGGCCTGGCCGCTGCTGTTGGTGACGCCGTATTGCCAGCAGTCGTAGTAATTCGGGTCCAACGGATCGCCGTATTGCGTGGTGACCCAGAGCTCCACATCGATACCCGCAAGCGGGTTGCCGTTGTGGTCGTAAACAAAAAACTCGGCGTGGTAGCCGTAGGTGCCGCCTTCACCGGCGGCAAAGAGTGGGCTGGTAAGAGTTAACATGGCCATCAACGAAAACACCCCTTTTATCCATTTCATCTTCGACCTCCGTCAATTTAAATATGTTCATTTTGGTTGTCAAGTGATTATTTCAGCACTCTACTCCACTTTAAAAAACAATCCATCATTGTCATGCTGTAAGCATCTATTTGGTATTCAGCAAAATGTTCATTGAA
>JBHHXN010000335.1:0-2822 GCA_046757025.1 bacterium | reverse complement strand
GGCAGCGGCTCCACTATGGGCATCGTCGTGCCCAACACGTCATTCAGTATGTCAACCGAGGCCTATCTACCGTCTGCTTCGGTCCGGCAGCGGGTGTCGCCGATGTTAAAATACGAGTGGGACGAATCGCAATCGGATTTTCTCATCAGACTATTTCTTTCAGGCGGCCCGCCGAGAAACGTTTTGTTTGACACCACCCGCGTTCTGCAGTGCCACGTTTTTGGCGACGGCAGCCGCAACAAATTTCGATTTGCCGTAGATGACAGCACCAAAGATCGGGCGGCATTTCACGAGGTGTCGGAATGGGTCACCATCAACTGGTACGGCTGGCGGCTGCTGGAATGGCAGTTGAGCGACCCCAACAGCGTCGGAGTCTGGATCGGCGATGGCGTGCTCAACGGGCCCTCGCTACGTTTCGACAGTTTTCAACTGACGCATGATGCGGGCGACGCGGTTTCCGGCAAAATCTTTTTCGACAATCTGCGGTTGGTGAAGAAATCCACCACACCCGTGAGTGTTGCAGACAATAAAAGTTATATACCAAAAAAAGTTCAGCTTTATCAAAATTATCCCAATCCATTCAATCCCACAACCAATATCGCTTTTGACCTTGCAGAAAACGGTTTGGTTGTGTTGAAAATATTTGACACTTTGGGTCGGGAAGTCGCCACACTGGTCCATGAACAAATGCCGCCCGGAAATTATATCATCCCCTTTGATGCATCCGGCCTGGCATCTGGGGTTTATTTTTACAGATTGACCGTCAACAATCAGCGAACCATGTCCAAACGCATGCTGTTGATGAAGTAAGTTTAGCCTGATTTTCTGGAATATTATTAAAGCAATATGCGTTTATCAAAATAGATTTCAAGGAAACGAAATCATAAATGGTGGCTGACTGGATTAGCTCTACTTTTGCAGTCAGCCACTTTTTGTTTCTTTTAGAACAATCTCACAAAACAGCTCATTTAATCCTTAGATTTATAAAAAATGAAAACACAGTATTTATGCCTGATTGCCGGTGCGTTGACGCTGTTCGTCTGGCAAAAGGCGCTGCTTGCCGGCGCCTGGGTGCAGCCCAAACGGGGTTTTTATTTCAAGCTGTCCTCCAACTACTTATTGACCACCAAAGAATTCAATCACGAAGGAAAGCGGCTCGATATTTTCCAGGAGAGAATCATTTATGAAGATGCTTCATTTCGCGATTTTGCGGTCACCGCGTATCTTGAATACGGCCTTTTTGAAAATCTGACCATCGTCGCCAAGTTGCCCTTCAAAATTCAAACCTCCAAACGCACCGAAATTATCCGGGAGGCGTTGCTGGCACGCATCGTAACCGTTCATACCGAAGGGCTGTCTAACCTGTCGCTCTTCGGCCGGTTGGCTCTGTTCGAAAAGCCGCTGGTGCTTTCTGTGCAAAGTGGCGTTAAAATTCCTCTGGGATTTGAAACCGCCCCGGCCAACGATGGTCCGCCTTTAGATACCGGTGACACCGACTTCGAAGCCAATTTGCAGATGGGTAAGAGTCTGTATCCGCTGCCGGCGTATGTGACCGCAAGCGTCGGTTACAAGTACCGAACCGGAGCGCTGCACGATCAAGTACTATTCACAGCGGAAGCTGGCTACACCCTGGGCCGGTTTTTACTAAAAATAAACTACGACGGTTTAAAAAGCACGATCGCGCCGCCGGATATCGTAGGTCAGCCGGTTACCACACCTTTACCAGGAGGAGGCGGGGCGTTGCCCAGCATCATCATCGGAGACCAGGATATTTTCAAAATAAGCCCGTCCATCATATTTCAGATCACAAAGTCGTTGTCCATACAGGGTGAAATCTTGCACATCTACGGCGGGAAAAATACTGTAGCTGGAACGGCCTATTCTCTGGGTTTGATTTTGCAGAGCACTCGATAGAATTCGCACATTTTAATAGAGTAGTCTTGTGTAAAGATTGTCAGCATTAATGAGTGGAATGGACTTTTCGTATGTCGAGGCTAGTAGATCGAGAATCGCAAATTGCGTTTAATTATCAATGGGAGGATATTGCAGAAATTTCGTATCCGCATGCAGGCCTTTCCAGGTTTTCCAGCGTGCCACCGTGGATGGCAGTTCCGGCAATTTTCTATCAGCAAATTGACCGCTGATGCAGGTCAAAGCGTCCTCGCCTTCCAGATGGTACCAGATGCTTTCCGTCTCATAATCAAACAGCACAAAAGTCAATTCGTACGTCCAACCGCTGGCGCTAAAGGTCAGCACCTGGCCATCGATTTCACGGCTGTACACGGCAGCCAAACCCACCAGAGGTCAGTAGGCCACAGCAACATGTTGTTCGCCAAACAGCTCATCCACAATTTCGTGCCGCGACATCACCGTCAGCGGATAAGCGCGGCTCTCGCCGTTAATTTCGGTACCCATGACTGGAAATCCCGCGGAATCTTCGGGATAGCCTTCTTCCCCCGGCGACAGCATGCGCGGTTCCAAAATGGGCGGGATGGCATCCGGACCAAGGCCGAACTCGAATTTTTCCGGCAAGAAACCGTATTGATTCACTGCGTGCGTGACGTCCCAGCGCTTGCCGGTGAGATCCACGATAAAAACCTTCTCGTGTTCTTGCACTGGCCGGGCAGGCGGTTTCACTTCATCGGACAGCGGCAAAACCACGATGGAGTCCTTACAGGCTACGCCGACCACCAAACACGCGCCGAATACGATTACTAGTTGACAGATTAATTTCATGGTAGTAGAATGGGCTGCAGTTAATACTTTTATAACTCAAGTTTCGCACTTAGATAATTTAAACAAAAACAAATAAGGTCAAGCTG
>JBHHXN010000334.1:0-2837 GCA_046757025.1 bacterium | reverse complement strand
GCCACTTTTTCAATGCGCGCTCTGGTGCGACGCCGCAGATGCCCGGATGGAACGGCCTGCAAAGCTTTTTTCGCCTCCCCAGTCCAAAACTGCCGTACCCCATCAAACGTGGTTTCCTCCGTCAGGACGCCTTCTTGTTCAGCGTTTGACTCGATGGCGGCTTTATCCAGCTTTGTGAATTTCTTACCCGGAACGCCACACACAACACATGTTACCGGCTGCTCGCGACGAACGGTGTTGCCACAGTTTGTGCAGACATAAACGGCCTCATCAGCAAGCCGCTGTTCGGCTGCTTTGGCAGCCATGCCCATGGCGGCCGCCGCACCCGGAGGCAGCACATCGCCCATGGCTTCATCGATAACGCCTGAGGTAATCACGGAATGGCCGCGCTCCATGGACCAGCGCAAGACCGCGCTGCGCGCGACGCCGCGCACGAAATCGGGCACCCTGTCCATTCGACTCAACGCCTCCTTCGTCCAGTGAATCGTGGCTTCGGCTTTGAGGTCGATTGGCGGCACAAATTGACCGCTGGCTAACAGCACATGGCAGGGCGCCTGCCGCAGCAGATTTTCCGAATTGCTGCCGATGTCCATGTCCGGTTCGCTGTGGACGCCGATACGGCCGCAGATGAGCAGCCACGCCTTCTTTTTACCAACATACTGCAGGATTTTTTCGAATGGTTTGCCCGGCAAGAGCGTGGTCTCCATCCCAACACCTTCCTCCTCGGCCAGCCGCTTGCCGATGTCGAGATGCGACTGATAGATTTTTGCTAATCCGGTGTCGATCACTTCTTCGTGTAGCTGCTCCTGCTCTTTGAATTTGAAAACCTGTGCAGCTTCGTCAGAGAGCACGTCGGCGATGCTGTGGAAAATGCTGTAGTGCAGATAAGGGTCAAACACCGCCACGCCATGCAGCGGTTTGTTGAATTGCTTTGCCAGAAACATGCCGACTTTCAGACCGTGAAATGACTGCGGGCTGCCATCCAGCGCCACCACAACCGGGCTCGCAACAGCACGACCATTGACCTGTTTTTCCCAGGGCCGGACATCTTTCACCACTAGCGTATCCACCTGGACGCGCCGGACGACGCGTTCGGTGACGCTGCCGAGCACACTGCCCTTGACAGCGCCCTGGCCATGCGCGCCCATCACCACCAAGCCGTAGTCGCTAGCGCAAATATCCTTCACCAGCTCCCGGAAGTTTTGGCCATCTAACGTTTTCTTTTCAAACGGCAAATCGCCCTGTTGGCAGCGCTTTTCCATCACTTCGAGATAGGAAGCACTGATGAGCTGCAATCCTTTCGCAATCAAGCTGTCGTGGGTCAGGCGTTGTTTTTCAAGCTCCACCTCATCGCGATATTCATCCGGCAGGGTAAACTCCATCTGTTTAAAGCGCATATCATGCAGTTTGGCTGCATAAACATGACTGCCAATCAATCGCGCTCCTGTCGCTTTGGCCAAAGCGATGGAAAAATCCATGCACGAATTAGAATGCTCCGAATTGTCGAGAGGAATGTAAATCTTCTTGTACATAATTCCTTTGCTTTTTGATGATAGCGAGTCGGCGGCCGCAAAATTGACACAAAAAATCCCAAATCTCAACGACCAAATCCCAACCTGCTATTTTTGGGATTTGAGGATTTGATAAATTGGGATTTAACTTATCTCAACCGTTTCCCCGCCCTCCCCCGAATCGGCGCTTTGTCGTAAACCTCGCTCACCCACACCACATAGCCGGTGATATATTCCGGGTGCTGAATATGGAAACTCTCGTACTCGAAAAGCCTGCGGGCCAGCCAGATGAACTGAAAATTCAAATCGGACGAATCGACAATTTCGGCGATGCCGTTGATTTGAAAACTCTTGTAATGGGGGCCGGCGCTGGTAAATTGCAGACTGACGAGGGGATTGGCCTCGATGTTACGAAAAGAATTGCCGCGAAAAATCTCCAGAAGTCCCAGTTTGTTAGAGGCGATGTGCTCGCTGTTGTAGAATTTTCGAATCGCCTCGACGCGCTGGCGCTTAGTTTCTTTCCGGCCATTGCCGTTACTAACGTCTATGAGCTGACTAAAAGTGTCACAATACTGTTGCAAATATTCGTCCTTTGGCAGAAGGCCCACCCCTTTTGTCGATGTATGAAACGGAAATAACGCCTCATTGCGGTTTACGGTTGTCACAACCGGTAGATGCGAGGCAAAACTCGGCACGATGTCTTTGGCCGCAATATCCTCAAAAATGGCCATGCGGTCTTCGAGCTGCCATTGCAAAAACTCCGGCGTGAAATCGCAAATTGGATATCTGCAGACGCCATTGCTATTCTCAGATTTCAAGGCGATGTAAGCGTCGTTTTTGAGTAGTTCCAAAATGAACCTCCTACACTCTATTAAAGAAGAGCAGTCCGAGGCCGAGGCGAAGGCTTAATCCCATCGTTTTGATTGTGGAAATTGGTTGCTTCAATAGTCCTCTTACCTTTTCCTCGTCTCTGGGTTATCCTCCGCCATTAGCCTCGGTAACTCCTCCTCCTCCCAGCTTTTACTTTTTTCTCGGCTCCAACACAGCATTGACCTCTGTATTCGCACCGTCTTTCACCGTCACTTCCTGAGTCTGTTTTCCCAGCGTTTCGTGCCAGAATTCGACGGTATAAGTTCCAGCCGGTATGCCTGTGATCTTGAAAGCCCCGGCCTCATCAGTTACAGCATGATAAGGGTGATCTACCACCACGATCCAAGCTTTCATCCACCCATGGATGTCACACTTCACCGGGATCATCTCCGGGATGGCAAAATCATTCTTTTTGGTCACCATCCTCTTCTTGATGCCAGGTTGCTGTTGGTTGAA
>JBHHXN010000333.1:0-2863 GCA_046757025.1 bacterium | reverse complement strand
GCAGCCGGTCTATTGCAGTTTGTGTAATGGTTTTTATGGCTTTGCCGCTCTTGGCACTGTATTTTTTGATAAAATGGTTGACCAACAAAGGGATGTCTTCATTGCGTTCACGTAACGGCGGACATTTGATTGGAAAAACATTCAGCCGGTAGTACAGGTCTTCACGAAAACCGCCATCGTGGATTTCTTTTTCCAGGTCGCGGTTGGTGGCGGTAATAACCCGTACATCTATGTCGATAGTCCTGGTACTACCCAGGCGCTCAATTTCTCCTTCCTGCAAAACCCGCAGCAACTTTGTCTGCAGTTCCAGAGGTAGGTTGCCGATTTCATCGAGAAAAATCGTGGCGCCATCGGCCAGCTCAAAACGACCGACTTTGCAGAAATGGGCGCCAGTGAAGGCGCCTTTTTCATGACCGAAGAGCTCGCTTTCAATCAGGTTTGCCGGCAACACTGCACAATTGACCTTGACCAATGGCCGGCCACGGCGGACGCTGATGTTATGCACCGCACGGGCTATTAGCTCCTTACCGGTGCCGGTTTCGCCGAGGATCAGTACTGTGGTATCTGTTGCAGCGACTTGTTCCACCTTGCGTAGCAGACTTTTCATGAGCTCGCTGCTGCAAATGATTTCACCGAAGTTGTGCTGCAGTTTGATTTCATCCTGCAAATAAACATTTTCGGCTTGCAAACGGTCTTTTAGTTGTTCTACCTGAGAAAGGGCATTTTGTAACGCTTCAGCGGTCCTGGTCTTTTCTCCTACCTGAAATGCCAGTTCGGTGCTTTGTGCTTCCAGGTCCTTGTGGGTCTGGGAGAAATTGCGTGCCAGAAACACGGACATGGAAAGCATGAGGATGAGCATGGCATAGAAAGGCGTGGGAAAGTATTCAAAAGTCCATGGTTCCGGAACGACTTTGAGTGCGACCAGAAACCAATAAACGGCTGTAAGCGATAGTGGTATCAGACCAAGCAATATAATCCAACTTCCTTCGAGTTGTACCCCGCGTTTTTTGATCCAAGCCGAGATTAGCGACCGGATTATCTCCATAAAGACAGCGATATAGAACACGATTAGATACGTCCCTGCGACGAAAGGCCTGAACCAACTCCACAGGGTGAGGATAAGGCCAACAAAGACAAAATAAAGAAATATCCTGGGCTGCTCAGGGTAGATGAGCAAATATGTTAGCCGGATTGCGCTCAACATAGCGAGTGTGAGTACTGTGTTTCTAAAGCGGAGGACCAACCCGAAATGCACTGGATCAGTTATAAACATAAATTGGAACCAAAAATAAACTGTCAGAGCGACTGAAGTGGTCAGGACAGCAAAGTAAAGGTTGGCACGTTCGTTTGGATAGTACAAAAAGAAGAGGAAATGCAACAAGGCAAAGGCGAGAAAAACGCCCATCAGCAACATCTGGTGGATGGTTAATCTTCTTCTGATATTGTCGCGCTGGGCACTTTTCTGATTTAAGTCGCCGATGTCAAAATAGAAGCCGAATGCACGACTCCCCGGTTCCATAAAAAAGTTAGAAAACCGGATTGCAACAACGTGGAGTGATTTGCCGCTACCATTGTCCCTTGAGGTACGAAAAGAAATGAACAGCGGAGCAGGAATCATGTCCATAGAGGGTTCTTCCTCCTCTTTTGAGGCTCCAACCTTGCTATATCGATACAGCAGTTTACCATCCAAATAAAATTCAACTGCTCCACGGTATTCCATGGTTAAGCCCAGCGGCACATCGCAGAGTGTGGAATCCACTTCAAAATCAAAACGGAACCAGCCAATACCTTGCCAGTTATCATACGGGAAAGTGACGCCCTCCATTTGTTCCCATTCACTGTCATCAAATTCCGGTTTTGCCCAATCGGGGTTGTCACCTGGATGGTACTTCCAGTGATGGAAAAACCGCAATGCACCGTGTTTATTCAAGTCGTCTGCAGAAAGGACGGTCTTTTCCTCAACTTGTGCAAATGCGGTCGTTAACGGAAGAATTAAGCTTAGGAAAATTAAAAAGGTAACAAACAGATTTTTGTGCATTTTGCTCATAATCTTAACCTATCCTGCGGTGTGAACTTCCTATTTCATTTTCATCACCACAAACGTCACATCATCGTCCTGGGGTCGGCCATTGGCCCATTTGTCTCCAGCCGCAACCAGATGATCGATAATAGCTTGTGGCGATTCCATCACAACTTCTTCCACGAGTTTTTTCACACCCGGATAGTCCAGCATTTCGTCAACATCGTTAAACCTTTCCGGCAAACCGTCGCTCATAAGAACAAGGGCATCACCAGGACGGAGTTTCATCTCCTCTTGTTGATAAGGAAAATCGGGAAAACCGCCTAAAGGTAACCCCTTTAATACGATTTCCTCAACTTTATGAGTCGCAGAGTTATAAACCAGAGCAGGCGGCATCCCTGCGGCAGAAATTTTGATTTTATTTACCTTGAATTTCACCAGAGTCATGGCCATATACAAATGACCGAGGTTCATATCCGCAAGAGCGCTCGACATTTCTTTGAAGATTTTTGGTATCCAAGCTTCATGGGCGAGCGTTTTGAACAAGCCCTTGGTGACCGACACCATGGTGCCAGCGCTCATCCCGTGTCCGGTGGCGTCCCCAATGGCAATGGTCAATGTGCCATCACTCGCAATGTGGAAATCATAATAATCGCCACCCACTTCGGTTGCCGGCTTCGAGTAGACGGCGATATCGAGATTAGGTAGTTTCGGAACGGTTTTGGGCAGCATGGAGAGCTGGAGCTGGCACGCTTCTTCCAATTCGCGGGTTTTGCGCTCATTTTCTGCTTCCAGTCGCGCCCGCTCGAGCTCCTGCTGCAGGGTCTTTTCCGAGAGTTCCTT
>JBHHXN010000332.1:0-2922 GCA_046757025.1 bacterium | reverse complement strand
CCAGGCCACATTGCCTGGCAAGTTCGCACCGGAAAGCGACCGGGTCAAGGCCAAAAACCTTTGCTTCGGCAAGCTGAAATAGTTGCGCCGCCAGGTTTCCCACGATGCCCAGACCAACGACAGCTACCTGCGAATCCGCTGCCACATTTGAGACAAGCAACGCCGTGTTTGCAATCTGCGCCATCCTGGCAAACGGAACCCATTCTAAAGGCATGTGCTCTGGAACGGCCAAAACCAACTCGTAATCCGGCGTGAGAATTGTGTAATGCTGGTGCTTGCCCTGATAATAAACCCTATCGCCGGCCTGATATTTTTGGACAGCGCTGCCAACCATCTCGACCTGACCGACGGCCGCATAGCCAGGATAAAAAGGATATCTAGCCCACGGGTGATTCGGATCTTTGAAACCCACGTGCGATTGAGTGTACATAGCTAACTCGGTCCCTGCACTGATTAAAGTAAAGATCGTTCTAATCAGCATTTGATGCGGTTCTACCTGCTTATTCAGGATCTCCAACTCGAGTTTGACCTGGTGAGATCCGGTGAAACAGACGCGTGTATTTGCTATTTTAGTCATACATTTGGCGATTAGCTTTTAGCTGTTGGCCTTGAGCTTGTTGATAAGGTTATTTGTAACAGTTCACCCCCTTGCTGTCATCCAGTAGGGATCTATTTAGATCTCAAGTACAGTGTAGAAAGCAAGTTCGGATTTAGGCTCAAAATAGATTCCTCCTGAATGACAGGCTGAACTGTTACGATTATTTATCATCTTTTGTTCTTTGTTTAACTGATCCAAATATTCAGAGTCCAAAAATCTCTCATTGTCTGCAACTAATTTATGAAAAGTGGCCAATAGCTAATAGCCAGATGCCAATTGCTGACAGGTTTATGCTCCAATTCCGGCAAACCAGACCGTAACCGCTATAATCAGAAATACAATCATCCACGCAAGCACAAATCCAATTAAATCAACTTTGTATTTTTTATAGCCAAAGTTCTTAATAAGCTTAAGCAGGTTCACAATAAGCAAGCTATGACCTTTTTCGGTTTGAGAAATTCCAGTCCTGATATACTCTCTGTTTGATGTAATTTCATCGCCTTCAAGAATCATTTCAACACCTTGCTTTTTCAAACGCTCTTCTTCGCCGACAGGCGTATCCAATAAAGCATAAAATTTATTCAACTGTTCGGCTGGTTCGGGTTTGGTTAATTTGCTGACAACAATCATCGCCAGAAATCCAGCGGGCAAGTACAATGCCGATTCATACTTAAAATCCCATCCCAATCCCCACGAGAATGTATCGCCGACTACAACCGAGATGATCGAAGCCACCAAAAAACTTGCCCACGCGCCGTAACGGTTGGCATTTTTCCATATAACGCCGAACCAGAATGAGATGCCCAGATAGGCGGTAATTTTCCAGATGACTTTCATCCCAAAGATAACGTTGGGGATGTAATAGGCAAAAACCACCCCGCCGATAATCACGATTGCCGATGCCACGCGTGCAATGAATAGTAAATCTGTGCGGCGGCTGAGCTGCTTAAAATAGACCTGATAGAAATTGCGCGTAAACAGCGCCGACGCCGAGACCATAAAAGTATCGCACGTGGACATCGCAGCCGCCATCATCGACGCCAGCATGAGGCCGATTAAACCAGCCGGCAGTAGATTCGTAACTGCGACTCCAAAAGCTAATTCCCGGTGTTCCAGATTTGGATAAAGTACCGCCGCCAGAATCCCCACATAGGCCCAGCCAACCGTAGTGATTCTCTTGACAAAATTGCCATAAGTATAACCCACACGACAATCATGCTCACTTTTTCCGGCACTGGTAACAGCCATGTGATGCGGTTGCACGACAATTCCGATGAGTCCGTTAATCACAGCCATAATGATGAAAAACAACGTAACTTCAACCGGAGCCACAAAGCTGAACATATTTTCCGGCAGACTCGCATGCAGCTCGCGGAAACCTCCGATCACGTTAAAGGCAAAAGGGATAAGCAAAAAAGATAACACGATGATAAACATTCCCTGGATAAAATCCGTAACTGCCGCCGCCACAAGTCCGCCGGCAATCCCGTACAGAATGACCAGAGCCCCCATAGAAAGAACCGACATCTCGATGGAAAGCGCGCCGTTGGTAATGGCCGCGATGGTGGTGCCGGTTCCTTTAAGCATGGTTCCGATATTTACCATGAAAAACACCAGTCCGAACACGCCATAGAGCGCGCCAAGACTCTTACCATATCTTTGTTCAAAAAAATCGCCGATAGTAATATACCGCATCCTTCGATAGACCGGGGCAAGCAGCCAGTAGAATGGTGTCGCAAACATCCATATCCACTGATACCAAATACCAGCCAGCCCGATCTGATAAGTGGCACCGGCCACAGAAACCGGCTGGTCGGTATGGGTCCCGGACCCAAAAGCCTGGGCCACCATGAGCAGCTTCCCAAATTTCCGGCTGCCGATGAAATAGTCTGCAGTCGCTTTGACTTTTTTATAAGTAAAAAGCCCGATGGAGGCAATCCCTACCATATACAGCGTCAGCACGATCCAGTCTAAAACATCAATTCCCAGCATATTTTTCTCCCACGATCCGGTGTGTCGATATGATCTGGATCGATATCAAGCCCAGCGAGCCGGAAAGTTGTGCGAATCCATCCTTGATTAATTTCGATTCCACTTGAAAACGCAATTGTAACCTAACGGGCAGGAGACTCCTGCATTCGCAGGAGTGACAATCTCTGGTTTTTTATGTCATTCCTGCGTATGCAGGAATCTCCAAATTCGTATCGCAAAAGTCAAATTGTTAACCATTTGCAGCATAACGAGTGTTTGACCGAAAACAGCACAATGTTGTCATTCCTGCGCATGCAGGAATCTCCTTGGACATCCATTTAGACCAGTTCAGC
>JBHHXN010000331.1:0-2933 GCA_046757025.1 bacterium | reverse complement strand
AATTACTCCAATTTATGCAACGAAGCTGCTTAATAGCTAATTAGTATCTGCTCTCAGGCCGTCGAGCGCCATTTTTTTATATTGTTGAAATTTAACCTCCGGTTGGCCGGGGAGAAGCTGGATTTTTTCTAAACGAGTTAACGCTTTGCTGAACTGACCAAGTTGCAAAGAATTTCTTGCCGCCTCCAGGCGCATCTTGATTTCCAGCTCGCGGCCGTTCCAGTCGGCCGGGTTTAATGTTAAGGCTTTTCCCAGCGCTTGCAAAGTCGGCCTAAGCTCCCCTCGCCAACGATGCCTGAAAGCGTTTAATGTCCAGGCTCTGCCAATTCGACTGTGCTGAATCTGCTCCAAAAGCCTTTGCTCGTCCTGCTGAGAAAAATCAGTATTGCTCATTAAAAACTCACTACTCTGTCTAATTTTATTAAATGGAATAGTTCTGGCACTGTGGTTAAAAATATTTCGCGGCGCTGAATATTCCAGAAGCATGTTGTCATCCGTGTTTATAGAAGACCCGCGAATCAAGGCCCGTACCTGTTTTTTGTCTGCTAAAAAGTAACTCAGAAAAGTAGGCAAATCGCTGATTAGCAAGCGAGAGAGGTCTTTTCTCACCGACCTGGTTGAAAGAGAATTAACAATTCGTTCCGGCGCCAGGTTCTGAGGCTGTGAGCTGCCGAGGAACAGATAATCCACACCGGGAATCGACTCCCAAACAGACACATATTCAAAAACACTGGCAAAAGTGGCGAGGACGGTCAGAAAATCTGTTTTGCTAATACGATATGCCGGCAGCCATTGGCACATGAAACCGCCCGGCTTCAACAGCTCCCGGCAATTTTCCATATGCTCCTTTGTAAAGAGCATTGCCATCCCGGCCATCCAGGGATTGGACGGTTCTGAAATAATGACGTCGTATTTTGATGAGGTCAAAGCAGCGTGATTCCTGGCGTCAGTAACAATCAGATTCAGCCGCTGATCTTGAAAAGGACGCCCATTCACTTTATCGAAAAATCCATAATCCCGAACCGCCTCGATCACCTCGGGAGAAATCTCCACCAGATCGAGCTGTTCTACCGAAGGATAGGTCAATACGGCGCCGGCAGTGACACCGCCGCCAAGTCCTATGACCAAGGCCTTCTTTGGCTCAGAATGCAAAAGCATTGGCACATGAGCCAGCAAAAGCTGCGTGGGCATGTCGCCGAAGGTCGTTGCATCCGTTTTACCGCCAATTTTAAGAAAGCGGTTGCCATCTTGTTCGATGACCGCCACTGTCGCAGTGAGCCCTTCTTTATAATACTTGACATCCTGCTGCTGTTTTTTGAGCGCCTCTACCAGGGTACCTTTTTCACTCATTTTTTTGACCGTCTTCTCCTGACTTAGCAAGTAGAGACCGCTGGAAAGAATCGCTGGATCCCAACTTTCCAAAGCCCGACTTAAGCCAAAGCTACCGCCGGGGATGATGATGAGCAAGACGCAGGCCACGATAAGGTGACGCGATTGCCTCCGAGCACTACTCAATGCAAACAAAACGATTCCAGAAATTGAAAATAAACCGGCTGCCAATAGTAGACTTTTTTGAATGCCCAAATTCGGAATCAACACAAATCCCACAAAAAAGGCTCCCAGAATTGCACCAATTGTATTTACCGCATAGACATCCCCCACTGCTTTCCCGGCCTGCTTTCGAGACAGGTAATAGATCTTGGCTACCAAAGGGAAAGTGGCGCCCATCAAAAGGGTCGGGACTAACATAACGATGGCGATCACTAAAAATTCAAGCGATAGCAGCCAATTAATCGATCCGGAATATTTTAAGATTAGCTCGACAAAGAGCAGAGGCGACCATCCCAGGACCGGTAAAACAATGATGCAGGATGCTCCAATTCCTAATTGCACCAGAGCCAAGGTCATCCCCAGGTCCTTTCGGCTGTCTACTTTTCGTGCCGCAATAGAGGTGCCGACTGCCAATCCTAAAATAAAAGCCGCCACGATCATGCTAAATGCATAAACAGTGCTGCCAACCGCCAGGGAGAGCATCCTGGTCCATCCGACCTGAGAAGTCATGGCAGCGAAACCAGAAATGCCAAACACAAGCACCGAAACGACAACGACTTTTGGCGCAATTTCATGGCCTGCTGTTTTCGGATGCGAGTCCCTTTCGGTTTTTTCGTCCCCGGTCATTGCCAAATGCGTCGTTGCCTGGATTAACTTTCTATCTAAGAAAATAGCTGAGAGGCCTAAAATAAGATTGACGGCAGCCGTTGAGAAAATCGTCAATTGGATCCCGAGCGCAGGAATGAGAAAAAAACCGGCGCCTAATGTCCCGACTACGGCTCCAAAAGTGTTAAACGCATAAAGACTTCCGGCGGTAAATCCCAACCTCTGACGCCGGTGCAAAAGAGCCTCGGTCAAAACGGGCAACGTTGCACCCATGAAAGTGGTGGGGATAATGAGAATAATGAAATTGATTACAAATCGAGACATTGTAAGGAGAGAAAACGAGGTTCCAAAACTATTGTAAAGCGCATGATAAATAATTTCGGCGCCATCAAATATAAACGGCATCAAAGCACAGTACACACCGATGAGAACTTCAAGGTAGCCGTAAAAAAGCACGGGCCGTTTTATCCGTCTGGTTGCACGACCGGCCAAATAACTTCCGAGTGCAAGACCACCCATAAAAGAGCTAAGAACTGCCGAAAGACTGTAAACTGTATTTCCTAATATCAGGCTTAATTCATGAGTCCAGACAATCTCATAAATAAGCCCGCAGGCTCCGGAGAAAAAAAACAAAGTCCAGACGATTTTTCTATATCCCTTCAAGGCATCAACTTGCTTTAAGAATACGTCCGAAATTCAAATCAACTTTTGGCTCTTTTTTGCGGACAAAATCTTTCGCATGCCACTTTTCACTTTTGACGTTAAGATTAAATCGT
>JBHHXN010000330.1:0-2954 GCA_046757025.1 bacterium | reverse complement strand
ACCGAGTAATCTTCGCCATATTACTTTAACACATTAACACTCTAAAACCCTAACACTTTAGTATTAATTCAGATATTTTTCATAGATCTTCAACGTCGCTTCAGCCATCTTTTCATCATTCAAGTTAGCATGGACGAAGTCTTTCCCCTTTTTGCCTAACTCTTCTCGTTGTTCTCGATCAAAGAGCAACTGTTCCAGACCTTTGGCCAATTCATGCGCTGAACCCGGTTCGACGAGAATCCCACCGCGGGTTTTTTCAACAATTTCAACAAACGAACCGTGTCGCGGTTGTACGACCGGAACGCCGTTCGCCATCGCCTCCAAAACAGAAAGCCCTTTGGATTCGACATAATCGGTTGGAACAGAGAGTACATCCAGGCTATTTAGAAAAACAATCTTACTTAAGCGATCCACTTCACCGATATACTCAACGGCTCCGTTTATTCCCCAGTTGGCGATTTTTTCTTCGAGCTTGTGAAAATAGGGCCGGTCTTTTCTATCAAGATAGCCTGCTATTTTGAGGTGCATTTTATCGGGGCCCAGCTTTTCCCACAACTTATGAAAGGCTTCGACCAACAAATGCAATCCCTTTTGGGGACAGATTCGTGCCAGATATCCGATTACGAAAGCGTCGCTTTCTATTTTCAACTGTCTATTCCCATGACCGTTCAGGTTGATACCCAAATTAACAGCGTGCACTTTGTGCGACTTGACGTTCAGGTACTCAGCCATGAAGGTTGCGTAATATGAGCCGGTCGCAATAAAGCCGTCAACATCGGTTGCTCTTTCTTGAAGGAGCTGACGTGCCTGAGATTTGTAAGGGTCGATGAGTTCTCCTAAAAATAAGTCCTCTCCCTGGACTCCGCACAGGACGGGCACATCCAATTCCTGTTTGATTCTCTTGGCAAAACCGAGAAACATGGAATTCGTGAGCTGAACCAATTCCGGTTTGAAGTCTTTCTTAAGCCATTGAACAAGTTTTGTCAGCTCTTTTTTCTGGTGACCTGTTTCTCCACGCAAAACCGAAACAGTCAACGCTCCCAAATCCCGGGCGTCTGTTGTCGAACGTTGTTTGGAAAGCCAATTGAGCAAAGCCGGGTTGTTCAGCAGCCGGTCAAAAAACCAAGGGGTGCGGCGAAAAAAGCTAAACTTTTCTTGCAAGTAAACATTCAGTCCGCCGTAAAAAATCCTATCGATGCTCACGTTATGTTCATCGGTGCGAAGAGGCGTATAGGTTGGGATGAGTGCGACTTCGTGCCCTTTTCTTTGCAGAGCTGCTGCTAAAGTATTATCATGAATGCAACTACCGCAATACATGCCTCCGGCGCCGGCTGTTATATAAGCTATTCTCATCTTCGGTGGCTCAATTTTATGATCTCGCTCACATGATAAATACAGGCTGGTCTCGCGGACTTTTTGTGAGTTCTGGCGGCCAACCGAAAAACTCGCCAATGAACCCATCGATTTCACCCAATGTTTTGTTCGAAAGCAAATTGGCAATCTCATCAATGGCTGCCCCGCTAATCATAAATGGGGAGTGCGCAAACAACATATCCTTCCCATCACATTGACAACAAATCTGGTATTGCGAAACTTCTTCAACAGGGGTTCCTTTGATAATACAATTTGAAAGCCAATTATCAATATCTAAAATACCTTTTTCCACGAGTGTTTTTCTTCTTTTGTCCAAGTTTACATTTTTTGCAAAATAATCCTCGACTTTCGTTTTCGAGGTGTCAGAAAATGATTCCACTACCTTTTCGTAACAGTCCAAACACATCGCGTATTCAAAAATCGTATCAGTTGTATTGAACTTCTCATATTTTTTAATGGCCTTCTCAATCAAATACACAGTTCCGTTTTGGAGTAAGTACCTATCACAACATATGCAGTGACTGAATGGCTTAGAATTTTCGTTCGAATAAAAGATTCTGGGAATTTCAATATACTCGCTTCCCCACTTCAACTCACGAAGACCCACTGTTTAACTCCTTTCAAAATACTAAGCGCCATAGAGATTTTTAAGTGTTCAGCTTTTCTACAATCTCTTTCTTGCTAACCTCATCCGCAGCGGTAGCAAAAAACCTTTGAACAACCGCCTGTTTGGGCGCTTTTGTTAAAAGAGAAACTATGACCATAGCAGCTGTAGAAACAGCTAGAATCACGGCCACAGGCATGATCCCGGTGTCACCTACTGTGTAACCCGAAGTGTCCCATCCCCGGGTAAAAAAGTAAAGCCATAAAATCACAACACTCAGCACGGAAGCAATGGCCCCATATTTCGTACTTCGTTTCCAGAAAAGCGCTGCTAGCACAACCGGCAAAAGAGAAGCAAATCCTGTAAAAGACCAGATGCCGAGTTTAAAAATACTGTGATTCGAAACCAACGAAAGAATGTAAGTAATTCCAAGAATACCTACAACAAATAAACGTCCAAACAATACTTGCTGTTTTTCGCTCATCTTATCGTGAAATCCGTAGTGGCGGACGATGTCCTGAGTGAACATTGTGCCTAAGGACAGAACTTGTGAATCGAGAGAAGACATCACAGCGGCAAAAACGCCTGCGGCTAAAAGGCCTGCTAAGATTTCGGGAGCATTCAAAGTGATCATTTGCACCAGAACGGAATTCGCTGCCGGACCCTGAAGGTCGGGAAAATCGATCCGGCCGAACACGCCCAATAAAACGCTGGGCACCCAAACGACGGCGATACATAGTGGATAAAACATAATCGGAATTCGAAAACTGTCTGCACGCTTTGCTGAAAGCCAGTGCATAAACATGTGGGGAAACATGCCGACCGACAGCGGGATAAGCGTGTAAGTTAACAAATTAAGCGGCCTGATTTTTTCTCCACGAATAAACAGGTCAGGATATTTTGCAGCAATGA
This sequence comes from bacterium, assembly GCA_046757025.1. Classification (GTDB taxonomy): domain Bacteria; phylum Zhuqueibacterota; class Zhuqueibacteria; order Oceanimicrobiales; family Oceanimicrobiaceae; genus JBHHXN01. The sequence continues at coordinate 64 of JBHHXN010000330.1, read as the reverse complement.
TGCTGACGGCATGGTTAAACCCACCCAATTTATTCACAATTACAAAAAAAGCAACGCCTCCGAG
>JBHHXN010000329.1:0-2967 GCA_046757025.1 bacterium | reverse complement strand
GCAGCGAAGGCAACAAGATGCGGTTCGCCGGCTCCATGCCCGCTCTGGCTCCCGCTCTCAATACACAAATGCCGGAAGTAGAACAAGCAATCCGAATTCAACAGGATTATGATGCGATTCTCAGCTCGCAACCCAATGAACAAATACGAGAGGAAAACCTGTTTTTCGCTGATCCAGCCATTTTCGATATCTTTTCGTTCTATTTAATTGAAGGGAACCCCACAACTGCATTGGCCGAGCCGTTTTCAATTGTTTTGACCGAAACCCAGGCAAAAAAATATTTCGGCAGTGAAAATCCGTTGGGACAAACGTTGAACTACAATGACACTCCCGTTGAAGTCACTGGAATCATGGCGGATGTGCCGGAGAATACGCACCTCTATTGTGAGTTTTTGATATCTTACTCCACCCTCAAAGCCATGGGCAAATACCCGGAAACTCCGTGGAATCAATGGGGAGATACGTTTACTTATATTCTTTTGCGTGAAAACACCAGCACCACTTTGCTGCAGAAAAAGTTGCAGGAGCTGTTGCAACAGAACACGGGAGAGTGGTTTACCAGTCGCATGGAATTTTTAGTGCAGCCGCTTACCGCTATTCACTGGGATCGTGAATCCCGCGGCGATATCGGACCAAAAGGCAATAAAATGTACGTCACCGTCTTTTTGACCGCTTCGTTTCTGGTTTTACTCATCGCATGCTTCAATTTCGTGAATCTGACTACTTCTCGTTTTTTAGATCGCATGAAAGAAGTGGGGGTTCGTAAAGTCATCGGCGCTAACAGAAAACAATTGATCAGACAATTTCTAACCGAATCTTTTCTCATGACCGTGCTCTCGCTTGCGTTTGCCATGGTACTCTTTGAACTCCTGCATTCACTGTTGAATGATTTTCTCGGCTCACTCATCATGATGCAGGCGGCTCATTTCAAAACGTTGTTGATTCTTTTAATTGGAATGATGCTGGTGGTGGGCTTTTTTGCCGGCAGTTACCCGGCCTTATTTCTGTCTAAATTTAAACCGGTTGATATTATGAAAGGCGGCATGGCAGCCACGCCAAAAAGATTGTCCTTGAGGAAAATATTTGTTGTCGCTCAATTTGTGATTTCCACCGTCCTGATTCTCGGTACCATCATGATTTACCGGCAAATTCACTTTATGAAAAATTCGAATCTCGGTTTCGTCAAAGAGGATGTTCTGCTGATGAATTTCCCGATTGCAGATGAAGAAGCCAAACAAAAATATTCTGTTCTAAGGGACGAATTCGTAAATAATTCAAATGTGCTCAACGTTTCCGGCGCCTACACGGTACCCGGCGTCAACAGCCGCATGAGCATGAGTGTGCTGAAAGAAGGCAACGCTGCGGAAAACTCCATCAGCATGCAAACCCTGCCAGCGGATTTTGGTTTTGTGAAAACCATGGGACTGGAGCTGGTGGCAGGACGGGATTTCTCGCGCGAATATGCGCTCGACGCAGAAGAAAGCGTGCTGCTCAATGAGACCGCCGTAACAACGCTGGGATTAGAAAACCCGGTTGGCGCCAAATTGAAGATTCCAAAAAATGGCTGGAAATCCGTGACGATTGTAGGGGTGGTGAAAGATTTCCATGTTCAATCGATGCACCACAAAATCAACCCGATGCTGATTTACATCAACCCACAGCAATATTTCCTGATGGCTGTGAAAATTCGCCCTGACAACGTGCGCGCCACTCTGACCGCACTCGAAGAAACCTGGCAGCGCATTTTACCGAACACAGAATTCAGCTACCGGTACCTGGCAGACGCCTACCATAAATTTTATCAGGCAGAAGAAAAAACCGGCAAACTTTTGTCGATATTTACCGCCCTCGCCCTGTTCATTTCATGCCTGGGTTTATTTGGCATGGCCTCTTTTATGACGACCAAACGGGTGAAAGAGATGGGTATTCGCAAAGTACTGGGCGCCTCGACCTTGAGTCTTGTGATGCTTTTATCAAAGCAGTTTAGCAAGTGGGTTCTTGTCGCTAATGTTTTAGCCTGGCCAATAGCGTATTTTATTATTAATCAGTGGCTGCGGAATTTTGCCTATCATACGTCAGTCAGTTGGTGGATGTTTGTTCTTACCGCAGGTTTAGCTCTGGTGATTGCGCTGCTGACGGTGAGTACGCAGGCGGTGCGAGCGGCGCTGGCGAATCCGGTGGAGAGCTTGCGGTATGAGTAAATCGGTTGTGGAATTAGGAGTTCGGATTGCAGGATGAACAAACGAAATCCAGACTCCACAAACCAAACCGCCCAATCAAATGAGTTCCTTAACAACAATTTACCAGATCACCCTGATATTGCCCCAGGCATGAATTCCTTTGTCCTTTGAGATTAATGGGCAATGATGTTGCATACAGGTAGCAACGATGAGTCTATCAGCGGGATCACCACGAAACTGACCGGGCAGCCGTGTTGAAAGGACGGCAATTTGTGGATTAATAGCTAATAACTTAACACCAGGATATTTCAATGCTTGATCTACCCATAACTGGACATCAATACTTAGTCTTAATCGCTCTTTAGCAACAAGCATAGCTATTTCCCAACATGACATAATGCTTACGCCTAAAGTTTCATTTGACTGAATAGATTCTAAGGCGTTTTTTGATAACTGCTCAATATTGTCATTAACCCAGAAAAACCACACATGGGTATCGAGGACAATCATTTCATGACCTCCCATTCTTCATCAATGGGAGAAACAATGTCGCCAATATAGGTAGCCATACCTTTTAACGGCTTTTCTTTCAGGTCTTTTGTTGTGTCAATGGGTACCACTTTCACTAAAGGTTTTCCATGCTTTGTAATGACTATAGGTTCACGGTTTTGAGCAACGCTATCAATCAACGCTAAACATTGGGCTTTAAATTTTGATGCTGCTAAAGTTTTCACTTTACATCTCAATTCAATTTATGACTATTAATATGTGACTATGGTTAATATAA
>JBHHXN010000328.1:0-3009 GCA_046757025.1 bacterium | reverse complement strand
GTTCGGATAAAAATGTCTGAATTTACAACAAAGATTCTTTTCAAAGCAGTTTTTTCAAACAGCAGATCCCGGTCGATTTTACTGGAATAAAATGAATACTTATTTAAGTAAAGAATGACTCCGAGAATTAAGCCGCTGTATTGCGCCAGCACTGTTCCGAGGGCCACGCCGTCCGCTTTCATTCCCATGCCAAAAACAAAGCTGACGTTAAGAATTATATTGAGAGCGTTCACAAAGATCGTTAGAATGAGCGGATACCTGGCGTTTTGCACGCCTAAGAACCAGCCGTGGATGGCATAGAGTGCGAGGGTCGCCGGCGCTGCATAAATTCGGATGTGAAAATATTCCCTGGCATATCTTTCCACCTGCGGGGTCGCATCAATTAAAACAAAACTAATCCGGGCGATGAACGATTGAGAGAAAATCAACAGAAGACCACCAACTGTTGCGATTAAAAGGGTGCGCACGAGGATATGAAACACTTCGCGATCATTTTTAGTACCGTAAGCCTGCGCTGTCAATCCGGTGGTGCCCATGCGCAGGAAGCCAAACCCCCAGTAGAGGAAATTGAAGATGATGCCGCCAACCGCCAGCGCACCGAGATAGTAGATTTCATCTTGATGACCGAGTATGGCGGTATCGACTGAGCTTAAGAGCGGCACTGATAAGTTGCTGATGATATTCGGGATGGCGAGTCGAAGGATTTGCTTATTCAACGAGCTGGAATTTTATTTTGTTTTTGAAACTGAATTCTTAAATTAAGCTCTAAATATACAGTTTGCACTTTAGTAATTCAACCGTAATTCCATGCCCGAACTTCCCGAAGTCGAAACCATTCGCAGAGCCTTAAGAGCTACTTTGCCAGGAAGAAAGATTGAAAAGATACTCGTCCGGGATGCCAGACTGCGTTGGCCGATCGATGAAATTAGGTTGCAGCAGCTTGTGGTGGGCCAGGAAGTCCTTGATATCGATCGACGGGCGAAATACTTGCTTATCCAACTGCGGAAGGGAAGCACGCTCATTGTACATTTGGGCATGAGCGGCAGATTTCTATTGTTAATGGAGCCACTGCCATTTGAAAAGCACGATCATGTCATTTTTTATCTCGATAACAAAACTGAACTGAGATTTCGCGACACCCGCCGGTTCGGAATGATCGATGCGGTTCCGCCGGGTGGCGTAGAAAATTATCCACGCTTCATAAATCTCGGTGTTGAACCTTTAGATTCAAAAACCACTTCCGAAATGCTCTATGAAAAATCGCGCAACTCAAAGAAGCCGATTAAAAATCTCTTGATGGATGGGAATTTTATGGTTGGCGTTGGTAATATTTATGCCAACGAAGCCTTGTTTTATGCTGGCATTCATCCTCAAATGCCTTCAAACACTCTTTCCAAAAAAGACTGGCGAAGGCTGCATAAGTCAATCTGCATGGTACTAAACAAGGCCATTGAAAAAGGGGGAACAACCTTGAACGACTTTGTCAACAGCAATGGGGAAATCGGTTATTTTCAATTATCCTTGTCTGTTTATGGCAGGGAGGGAGAAAAGTGTTTGCGTTGTAAGTCGATAATTGAGAGATATGTGCAGGTCGGACGAAGTACATTTTTTTGTCCAGGGTGCCAGGGTAAAAATTTCACACTATCCCAATGAGTGGCCCCAAAAATATCATCGACCAGAGTACCGTCGGATAAAAAGTCGCAATGATTCCGTTAAGGAGCAATATGCTAACTGAAGCGGTAACGAATAACCTGCGCATATATTACCTTCCCCGTGATTGTTGGAAAAAACAATGTTTGAGTTAACTGAAAAAAAGCCGACCTTCTTTCGATCTTTCTGTGATATTTTCTCGATGAGTCTGTGTAAATCATCAACAATCAAAATATCTTCCTTGAGGAAGAAGGTCAGCTTTTGGGAAATACCTTTTTTCCCATCTCTGAGGTATCCCCGGCCATCTCACCGGGAGCTCTTTGCATGAAACCCTCACTAAAATTAAAAGGGCAGACTCACCCCTCCGGTGAAGACCAACCCATCCTGACCGAAGGCGCCATTGCCGACAATGCCAATATTGGGACGGTTCAACACTCTCAAGCTCAAACCGGGATTAAAGTTAAAATCACCTTCGAAGCCGGTACTGTTAAACACCTGGCCGAAGTCCAAAAACGGGGCGATCTCCAAATCCATTGGAAATCCCATCATAACCATGTGCATGGCCTGCCAGCGTACCTCCAGGCTTCCAAATACGGAATGTTGGCCGTAGAAGCGCCCGAAATCGAATGCGCGCAAGGTGGCTTCTCCTCCCAGGGTCGCTTGATCGAAAAAGGGAACGTCCTCGCTGGTTGTCAGCGTCCAGCCGTTTCTCAGAAGCAAGGTGAGTTTCTGATCGACGGTGGAAAAATATTTTCTCAAATCAAAGGAAAATCGGCCATAGGTTGAAGCCGGGCTGGCATCGCTGGTCACCTGGTTGTATTCTGCGGTCAGTTTCACGTAGATGCCCGCCGATGGCGTAAATTCTTGATTGCGACGGTCGTACACGAGATTGACTCTTTCGCCGACAACGGTGGCGCCCTGGATACCTGGCACGCCTAAAAATCGCGCTTCGTTAATGGTGAACGGGACAACTCCCTCTAATCGTTCGGCGCCGCGTTTCACATCCACGGAACGAATTTTCCCCCCGACCGAAAGACGGAGGTTGTTAACAGGCAGCCAATAAAGGTCCAGAAAGCCGCCGAATTCCTCATGCGTGTAGTCGGTTTCGTCCTGTTCATCCGTGCCTCCGCCCAGACCGTAGAAGCGAAAACGCGGGTCCTGGAAGGCATTCACCTGAGCTTCGAAGCCAAAGCGGTCGTTTTTGCCCAGGGTTAAGTTTTCAATATGAAGTTGCACCTGCCGGTTCCGATCTTCGGATATCTGTGCGGAAAACCAGTAATTGACATAGGCCCCGGGACAGCTCACGATATCCACGGCCGCCGTGGCGCCGACATACTCGTTGTAATAGCCGCGCATATC
>JBHHXN010000327.1:0-3024 GCA_046757025.1 bacterium | reverse complement strand
AGCCGCACTACCTGCCCGCCGACTTTGGGGGAAATGGAAACTTCCCGCACCGCCCTGGTCAGGCCCGTTGTTGAAAGCCGTATAACCAGGTTACCGATGCGCGCCGAGTCGGCTTCGACTTTGATGGGCGCGGTTTCTTATCGGCATTAAATCATTCATCCTCATGTCTTGATGGCCTGGGCTGCCGTCGTCGCCAACACCTTCACGGCTCCCGCCTGCAACAAACAGCCTGCGCAAGCACTCAAAGTGGCCCCGGTGGTCAGCACGTCGTCCACCAGCAAACAGGTCTTACCCTCTATCCGCTCGGGACGAAGCACCTTGAAGGCATCCCGGACATTTTTCTGCCGCGCTTCCAGGCTGAGTTTGGATTGAGATTGGGTGTAGCGCACCCGAAGGAGAAGATTTTCCGCCACCGGGATTTGCAGGATTTCGGCAAGCCGAACTGACAGCAAATGGCTCTGGTTGTAGCCGCGCTCCCGCTGTCGCACTTTATGTAGCGGCACGGGCAGGATGAGCTCCACCGCTGAAAAATCGGGTTGCGCACGCACAACCGCTGCCATCTCATCGGCGATGGAAATGGCGATCGATTTTTTACCAAAATATTTCAGCTCATGGATGAGCGTTTGCACCCCGTCTGCAAATTCCCACACCGAAAGGCATTCCACCTGGACGGAAGAGAGCTCGGTTTCGACGCCGCGATGGACGGCTATGTTTCTGACGGGCGTTGGCAGCCGCGGCAGATTGAACCAGCAGTCCGCACAAATCTTTCCAGGCTGTGAGTCCAAATAGGTGTCGCAAATCAAACAATTGGGAGGATAAAGGAAATCCAGCAGCGATTGCCAAAAAGGCCGCAAGCCGCGGTAAACAATATTCCAGCGGTATCTGCTTTTAGTTACCATTGAATATGATTCCCATGAGAATAGCTGGATAACATTTGAACTAAATTTATCATCGTTTTTGAAAAACTCAAGCACTTTTGTTTAACCGCTGCCTTCTCGATCCTGCGTAATTAAAAGGACAGCAATTATAACCGTCATCTTAATTAATCAACGGCCATTTGCGATTTGTTTTATGCGGATGCGCTCTCCAGTTTTTACAAATATCTTGCAAATTTGCTAAAATTGAAATATCTTTCCTTTATTTAGTCCAACCCGGGAAAAGGCCTTTCAACAGGCGAGCGATTCTATGATTTCGCGCATATCGCATTTGGCGTTCATTTTCTTGGCAGTCACTTTTTGCGGCTGCGATCTCAAATTTCAAGACACTAGCACGGATGTCCAGGATGAGCAGCCCATCCAGTTGACGTGGGGACCCGGTTTAAAAAGCCAGCCCGCCTGGTCACCGGACGGCAGCAAAATCGCCTATTCGGAAGCGCGATGGGCATCGGAATTGCTGTCAATTTCTTTTGACGGCCAAATCGTCGACGCCATCGGCAGCACAAAAGACGAAATCCGCAACAACGAATTTGACATTTCACCGGCCACTGGTGAGTTGGTGTACGCGGCTCGGTCCAAATTTCACCTCTGGAAAGTGAACCTGGCACAAAAAACCGAGCAGCTCCTCACGCCAAATCTGTACTCCGAAATCCAGCCTGCCTGGTCGCCGGATGGGCAATGGATCGCTTTCAGCGCCATGAGCGAGGCCGGCGGTCCTCGACGCATCTGGTTGGTTTCTGCAGACGGGCAAACCACACAGCAGATTTCCAGAGGTTCGGGCAGCCATTTCAACCCCACCTGGTCGCCGGACGGTAAAAACATCGCATACGTGGTGCGCCAAAATTCAGAGTCCGGCATCTGGGTGATGGCGGTGGATTCCCCCCAAAAATACAAACTCACGCCGGACTACACTCACAATTTCAGTCCGGACTGGTCTCCGGACAGCGGGACCATTGTGTTTACCGCCAGTCGCAACGACACCCTGGGCATCTGGTCGGTACCGGCCAGAGGTGGCAGAGCCGAGAAACTTTCGCGCACATTTAAACAGGCCAGCGATCCGAAATGGTCGCCGGACGGTACGCGGATTGCCTTTTTAACTGGAGGTGCCATCTGGATAATGAACCCCCGGGGAGAAATCCTGGCGCAAGCAGACATTTATACGGTACCGCCTCGGTGGGCTCCCAGCGGCGATGCGTTCCTGGTAGCGGACAGCCGGCAATACAGCGTAATCAGTCTGTATTCTTTCCCTGACCAGGCCACATCGCAAGTTACCGGACTGGATGGGTATTTCCGGGATTCTAATCCGGCCTGGTTTCCGGACAACCAGACTATCGCCTTTGTTAGAGCGCCTCAGGATTTATTCTCAGAATTCCAAATATGGAAGGCATCGCTTTCCGGGGAAAAACCCACCCCACTTTTTCCAAACGCCCATGCCCTGGAACGCCAGACCGACCCGGCGGTTTCACCAGACGGTAATTGGGTGCTCTATTCGAGTTTTAGTACGCTTACGCTGGCCTCCACCTCGGATGAAATAAAAATCGATCTCACCCCTTATATTGGCAGCAGCCTGGATAACCCGAGCTGGTCACCAGACGGTGACGCCTTTGTGTGCACGCACTCCCGCTCGAACAGCCTAAAAATATTCGCCCGGCATCCTGTCAATCAATTTGAAAAAATAAATGAAATCCGCGGTGATTACCGGTATCCTTCGTGGTCGCGTGCTCATCCGGTATTTGGGTCGTATTTAGCGATGGAAGGGGATGTGGGCATTTATATCGTCGCCATCGGAGAAACACAGCCGAATTTAGTAATTGTCGATGGCCGCCATCCGTGCTGGTCGCCGGACGGCCAGACCCTGGCTTATGTAAAGTGGAATCAGCTTTTTATGCAGCAAGCATTGATAAAATTTCCCGAATAAACTCGCGCAGTTTAACGGGCGAAACCCTGCGTCATTGCCAAAGCGGTGTGGGGATTGAATTTATCTTTGAATGATGTCCAAGAAAACACTTCCAACTCTTTTCTTTATGCTTTTATTCCTGACGGCCCTGATCCACGGCAACCGGCTGAGGGCGCAGGAAAAAGCCACGAT
>JBHHXN010000326.1:0-3065 GCA_046757025.1 bacterium | reverse complement strand
ATATTGAATTTAACTTAGTACGCCAGAAGGGATTCGAACCCCCAACCTTCGGCTCCGGAGGCCGACGGCTATACATATTGTAATATATTGATTATATAAAGCTTATCACTTCTCTCTTAATATTTTTGGCAATAAAACGAACCTCGAAAATCCTCAATGTCTTATGTTAGCGCACGGTTTAAAACCACGTGCCACACGGTTTCGTTTTTGTCAAGGCACCCGTCCGCAATAAAATTCGACGATAATTCGGCATGTCTAAACATACCAACCCAGAAAGATAATAAAATTGACAGGAAGGAATTTATTCGCTAGGGTCTTATTCGTGGCGCAATGCCTCTGTCGGATTGGTTAACGCTGCTTTGATGGATTGGTACCCGACTGTCAAATAAGTTATGGCGAGCGCAAGCAAGCCTGCAACCGCAAAAGATGAAAAACCAATTTCCGTTCGGTTTGCAAAACTTTGTAGCCATTGGTCCAGACCGAAATAAGCCAACGGTGCAGCGATAGCAAACGCAATCACAACCAATACGGTAAATTCCCTCGAAAGCAAGCCAACGACGTTCGGAACCGAGGCACCCAAAACTTTTCGGACGCCAATTTCTTTGGTGCGACGTTCTGTTGAAAATGAAGCCAAACCGAAAAGACCAAGGCTCGCAATACTAATGGCCAATGCTGAAAAATACAACGCAGCCCTTCCTGTCGTCCGTTCGACGCGGTACAAGCTTTCGAGCGCGACATCGAGAAATCTGTAACTCACAGGGAAATCCACAGCGAATGACTCTCCGGTTTTCTGAAGAAAAGCCATGGTGTTCGTGATGTTCTCCGGCGCGACTCTTATCATGATGCAATTCGTTTGACCATCATCGAGTCGAATGACCAGCGGTTTGATTTTGTTTCGGAGATTATCGAAATGGAAGTCTTTAACCACGCCGATAATCGGACCTTTGAAATAATCCGACATAAATATCCGTTTGCTGATAGGTTCGGACATCTCCATCTGCCTCACTGCTTCTTCATTAACAATAAGGGCGTCGGTCAGATCGGTAGGAAACTCTCTGGAAAAACTTCTTCCGGACACCATTTCCATTCCGTACGTTTCGAAGTAGTCGTAATTAACCCACAAGGTGTTCATCATAAATTCTTTTTTAATTTCGTTGCCATCCCATTCGGATATCGTCGAACCCGGCCATGACCAGGTTGGAAGATTCGAGGAGGCGGTAACGCTGAGAATGTTAGGATTGGCAAGAAGCTGGTTTATGTAGGCCTGGTAGTTTTCCGAGATGTCGCGGTTTCGAATATAAACAAGGTGGTCTTTTTCGTATCCGAGGGCGGAGTTCTGAATGTGCCGAAGCTGCTTGTAGATCCCCATCGTTGAAATGATAAGAATGATCGAACATGCGAACTGGGTGACAACCAACGCCTTGCGCAAACGTCCTTTGCCAACACCTCCCGAAAGCGTTCTTTGCAACGCATGTGAGGGTTTCGATGATGAAAAAACAAAAGCCGGATAAGCGCCGGAAAGCAATCCCGTAATAACACAAAGGGCAAGCATACCAAACGCGAGACCAGTCTGCACAAACGGCTCGAAGGTCAGTTGCTTTTCGAAAAGATCATTACAGACTGGCAGGGCCAATTGTACGAGTAAAAAAGTCAGAAGCAGCGCCGTAAATGCCAGGAAAAATGCTTCGCCCATGAATTGAACGATAAGCTGGCCTCTGCCGGCGCCAAAGACTTTCCGTAAACCGGTTTCTCTGATGCGTTTTTCGGAGCGGGCAGTTGTGAGATTCATAAAGTTGATGCACGCAATAACCAACACAAGTCCGGCCACGATAAGCAAAATGTAGACTAGGTCGGCGCTGCTGGTTTTTGCCCGGATGTCATACGCATAATCCGAGTGCAGGTAGATGTCCTTAAGCGATTGCAAATGCAGGACTGCTGTTTTCTCAGGGTCATAAACCTTGAGGTGATTTGCGATTTTCTGCTCAATTTGTTTGTGATCCGCACCCGGCCTGAGCATCACATACGTGGTGTAATTCAATATATCCCAGTCTTCGATATCCCGGCCATATTCTTTGAGCTGAGCAAAAGGCAACACCATGTTCAGATCGATGTGTGAATGATCGGTATCTTGTATGACGCCCGCGACCGTCACATTGAATTTGTCCTTGACTTCAAGTGTTTGTCCTATCGGGTCCTGGTCACCGAAATATTTTTTTGCAACGCTCTCGCTGATGACAACCGAATGCGGATTGGACAATGCCGTAGTCGGATCGCCATGCAAAAATTTAAAAGAGAACATCAGGAAAAAATCTTCCTGTACAAAACCGAATCTTTCGACAAAAGTTTTATCACCATATTTAACCACGTCACCGCCCTCGGCAAACACGCTTGTGGCAACGATTTCAGGAAAATCGTTTTTCAATGCCAGAGGTAAAGCAGCCTGCGTTAAAGCAACATGAATAAACCCGTTTGCCTCACCGAGTTGCGAGGTAACGCGGTAAATGCGATCGCCATTTTCATGGAATTTGTCATAACTCAGTTCGTCTTGCACAAATAACAAAATGAGTATGCAAGCGGCCATTCCGATTGACAGGCCAAAAACATTGATAAAGCTATACCCTTTATTTTTCGTTAAATTGCGTATCGCGATTTTTAGATAATTGTTGAACATAGGATACCTCCTCCGCGCCAAATGGGAATTACTTATTATATTTTAAGACGTTCGGACGGTGAAATGGTTGCCTGGACAAAATACAATTCTTGTACTTGTTAGCAGTGAAGATAAAGAATCTGTGCGCCATTGCCTTTTTTGAAAGTATGCCTTGAATAGCTTCCTGCAACCTTAGAATTCCTGAAACAATAAGGTAAATTATTATTGCAAGGAAACCCAACACCTGGATTTCAGATCCAAATACCCTTTCGATAATTGCCAAGATTTCGTTCATTCTGTCTCGTCTTTCAATTTAACTTGACTATAACTGCTGTCCTAACTGGCAGTTCAGGGGCGCGCTTCACATTAAGTTCCGAAGACGCACCCGAGGTCTATTCTCTCCCGAAGCCGAAAA
>JBHHXN010000325.1:0-3072 GCA_046757025.1 bacterium | reverse complement strand
AATTCACTTCATGCTGAGCGGAGTCGAAGCATGAATGAACCAGGCTGCTGAATTACAATTTATTTGTTTCTAAAATGACTATCATTTTTACATTCTGCCAATCGGTGTCCGCTCAGGATGAAGACAGCTCGGCTCAGGATGAAAGAAAATTCACTTCATGCTGAGCGGAGTCGAAGCATGAATGAACCAGGCTGCTGAATTAAAATTTACTTGTCTCTAAAATGACTAACATTTTTACATTCTGTCGATCGGTGTCCACTCAGGATGAAGAAAATGTACGCGAAGTAATGAATGCAAATCCACTTCATGATGAGTCCCGGTATTAAATCGGGAAACCATAAATTTTCATAGTTACTTGATAATCACAAACTTACCGATCTCCTCCCTGCCGGTGTTCAAATCTTCCACGTGAAAAATGTACAGACCTGTGGCGGTAGCCTGGTCGTCGCGGGTGACGGTGTCCCAGGCATGAATGCCGCCGGCAAAAAGGCGCTCTCCGGGCGCAAACTCGTTGAACCACTGAATATCCTCCCCTTGATAAGAATCCGCATGATGTTCAAATGAATCCACTTTGTTGCCGGCGAGCGTAAAAATACGTACGATACAATCCCTGGGTAAATTGTAAAAATAGATCTTGCGTTGGCGCTCCAACCGGCCATCCCAGACCGCGCCGGCGCGGTAGGGATTGGGAAACACCCCGATTTTTTTCTCGGGTATCTTTTTTCCATTTTCGATGGCCACGGCCGGCGTGCCGGGAAACACCCGCGCCGCCGTCAGCAGCGGATCGCTTTCCAGACTCTCTAAATTGTTAACGGGATCGCCGGCATCGTAAGAGGTGATGGCAAAGGCATATTGCCAGCCGTTGTGAAGATTTTCGTTCACAAATTGATACTTGTAAAAAGTGGTATCCTGGAACGGCTCGCCCGTTCGCGGATCCGTCCGGGTTCGAATGTCTTCTTCAAAAAAGATGGGCTGCGGTAATTCAACAAAATCAAAGCCGGTGTTCAGACCGATTTCATCGTCGCTGCGGTCAAAATCAGCGATCATGGTGAACGTGCTCAACAGATCTCCCAGGCCTAAATCGGCGCCCAGTTGCGTGCGGTAAAGACGATACCCCTCAAAGTCTTGCTCGCCGCTCAGAGGATCCACAAAACTCTCAGGGGTGTCATCCCAAAGCAGAGTAACTTTTTGATTGTCAGGGAGGATTTTAAATCTCGGCGGCGGCGGCGACGCCGGTAAAACGTAACGGTCTAACAAACCGTTGTTGTTTAAATCCTCGCCCTCGTCCAGGAGATTATTTTGATTGCGGTCTTCGCCATCGAAAGCGGTTTGCGCCCAGAAGGCGTTCAGAAAGAGATTCTTTTTGCTTTTTTCGGTGTCCAGCGGCATGGGGTCGGCGCCAAACTTTTTGGCCGTCACGATGGCGAACACCACATTGATCGATTCCCCGGGATTGACCAGCGCAAATGGCCCGGTGGCCAGCAGCATGGTGCGGTTGTTCGGTCCGATGGCGCCCGCCTGATTGCGCCAGTACAACGGATTGCTGGGATCGCTGAAATCCGGCCGCGTATTAAAACCAACGCTCAATTTGTCATAGCGCTGGTCGTCGGTGGTAGGTGAAAAAAAGAACGGGTCGTCGTTGTTTCTGAACTGCCACATGTTGAAAACGGCTCTCACAGAATCGCCAGTCGGAAACGGCTCGCTGCCCAGCAGTTTCACTCCGATGTAGTTTTCGGCGAAACCGCTTTCGCCGTCAAAATCGAATTCGTAGGACAAACGCAGGGAATCCACGAAACCGTTGCCGTCGTCGCGGAAATTCCAGGTGCGGTTGGGTCCCATGTTGGGCGTCAATTTGGTGTTGCCGACCATGGTATCGGTCCACAGGCCCACATACATATTTTCGATAGGCTCCTCACTTACGTTGGTGATGGTGTAATTCAGGATGACAAAGGCATTGGCAAAGGTCAGAGCCCAGGCATAAGTCTCCTGATGAATATCGATGCCCAGCGGTTTGTGCTCGGGAATGCGGTCGCCGGTTTCCGGCACCACGGTGTTGCGGTCGGTGTAATCGGCGATAAAGTCCTGGTGCGAAACCGCGTCCAGGGAAAAGAACTTCGAATCCAGTAAAGTGGAGCGCTGCACCACCACGTCGGCGGGGTTGGCGCTGTTGGTAAATTCAAATCCCTGGATGACGTTGGAAACCGAAGACGCATCCACCGCGGCGGTGGTAACCAGCTTTTCTCCGCTTTTGATGCCACCAACCCAGAGACCACCGTCAAAAAGGTGCTCAATACCGGAGCCTTTCGGGAACTCGCAGGATGGCTGACCGGAAATATTGAAGCCGTGGCCGATGGTGCCAAAGTTGGTGATCGTGAGTTCGATGTTGCCGATGTCGGTAAATTTCGAATTGTCATCCACAGCAAGGGCGGGGCGTTTACGATCATTCTGGGAGAGGGCCGGTGAAAAGGTGTGAAATAGAATTAAGCAACAAATTGAAACTCTCGACAAAAGATGCGATTTCATAAATTAATTTGAAGGATTGGTTATTCGCGATTATTTGGTGAGCTTGATAAACTCAGCATTTTAGATGAAGTGGAGTGAATCTAAGAAACAAATATCTAATAATCAAGGTTAATTTGGCTGTTTTGGTAAAACCTCAGTCTTAGAATGGTAACCATTCGTTGCCATATAAACAGACTGTATAAAACACGGAAAACTTCTCCTTTGTTATTCTGGATTATTTTTATCATTGGACGTAAAGTGCTGTTTATTAAAAAGATTCTTCCAGTCTGTACCGCAAGTCGGGGAACGTCAATAGTAGGGTGCTTGGTTTTTAGCGAATCTTGCGACTTTTTTCTTTACGATTCAAAAGGCGTTTTGTACCGGAACCAAAGATGATGAAATAAAAACTTTGATATTAACGCAGAGGCGCCGAGTGCACCGAGACCTTGCAAAGCGAGATATTTTTCTCTGCGCACCTTTGCAGCCTTTGCGTTAAATGAAATGGTTAGAATGATTACATAACGACTCCATCAATCTAATTTTGAAAACGTCATGGAATCTCTTTTTTAT
>JBHHXN010000324.1:0-3072 GCA_046757025.1 bacterium | reverse complement strand
GCGCCGAGAGACAAAATGCCTGTTTGTTGCCGCAGCACTACGCCAAGGTTTCCCGGGAAATTTTTGCTTTCATCCAAAAAGCTGTGCAAGCCAATCTGCACCCGGAATTCGATTGCGGTTTTCCTTATTGTTTTTTTGACGCCGAACAGAGGGCTTTTCTCGAAGCATCCGGAATCGAATTTGCCTCAAATTGCGGCGTCATTCCCGATATCGGCCCCGGCTTTTTTATAACGCCCTGTTTTCCACTGGCGCGTTTTTCTCTACCAGTTTCTGAATCACACACCTGGCCCGATTTGCAAAGGAAATTAGAATGCAAACTGAATCAGCGTCCTCCGGAGTTCCTTTTCGATGCTTGTGAATCTTGCGATCATTTACACGAAAATAGATGCAGTGGCGGTTGTGCCACTTTTCGGTTGAACGCTTAGCGTTTGCATGAAACTCAACAAGCGCACGGGTGGCGATTTTAATTCTAAGTCTGGTTTCGAAATTCCAACCTTACACTTACGGTTCAGGTTACTTTTTCTCTGCCGATGATCGTTTGCATGCAACTGAATTTCAATGCGTTTTTCATAAAAGCATGTATTCCGTTTCCCGGCACAAACTGTGATTGTGTCGCCACGAATTTTTACTTTTACTGGATTTAGGCTTGCTTTAATCTTTTTTGTTGTATATTTTTGTTATGCCATTCTTAATATCTTATTTAGTGTTTGAACCAAAACTCGAAAATACGCCATAAAAAATCTCTAATGTGAAGGCGTCCCGCCGAGCTAAGCAGGGATTCACCCCGGCCAGGAGGCTTCGGGTAAGAGATGGATCGTTTTTGGTCAGACACTAACTAAATGTTCCATATCATTTTTATTCAACTACTGGAGGGAGTTAGAATGAACCTGCATATCTGCGTGCGTATGAAACCACACCCAATCATGTCCTGGGGGCTCGTTGTTCTATGCCTGTTTTTGATTTCTTGTGGTCAGAAGCCAGACCTGTCTGAGCAAAAAAACTGCGATTATGTTGATTTTCAGACGCTAGGTACGTTTCAGGCTGGCGGTATTTTGATGATCGATCTTAAAGAGGGTTACCGTGTCTGGACCAAGCGCTTTGGCAACAGTCCCATGAAAGTCCTTTTACTGCACGGCGGACCCGCGGCCACCCACGAATACATGGAATGCTTTGAAAGCTTTTTTCCGAAAGCGGGTATCGAGTTTTACCATTATGACCAGTTGGGATCGTACTACTCAGACAAACCAGAAAATGACAGCCTGTGGACCATCGCCCGTTTTGTTGAAGAGGTGGAACAGGTGCGTCAGGCGCTGGGTTTGAATCGGGACAATTTTTTCTTGCTCGGCAATTCGTGGGGTGGATTGCTGGCCATGGAATACGCGTTGAAATATCAGCGCCATTTGAAAGGTCTGATTATTGCCAACATGACCGCCAGCTTTGCCAAATACGAGAAATACAATGCCCGGTTGCGCGGCCAATTACGCCCCACGCTCATCGACACATTTAACTATTACGAATCCCGTGGGGATTTCCAAAATCCAGTGTACCAGGATTTGGTTTTCAAAGAATATTATACCCGCCATATATGCCGGCTGCCGGAATGGCCGGAGCCGGTTGTGCGCAGTTTTGATCATATCAACCAGCATGTTTACGAGTACATGCAGGGACCCAGCGAATTTGTCCCCGGCGGCATTTTGAATGGCTGGACAGTCTGGGAAAGGTTGCCAGAGTTGACGGTACCGACCCTGACCGTGGGCGCGCAATTCGATACCATGAACCCTGAAGATATGGCAGAGATGAGCCGGCTGGTGCAGAACGGCCGCTACCTGTTTTGTCGCAATGGCAGCCATCTGGCCATGTGGGACGATCAGGAAGTGTTCATGGTCGGCGTGATCGATTTTATCAAGGACGTTCACAACGGGGATTTTCCGGAGAACTGATTGGCGCTTGACTGGCATCTGCTCAATTTGCCTGGTGGTTGTCAAAGTCTGGTACAAATGCCGTAAAGGACCGGAGTGGCCATCAGCGGCGGGAATATCAGATGATTTGAATCCGTTGTGGATAAAGAAATGGACGCAGTCCGGTGACGATTGATGTAAACGCATTTTGAGTGCACCGGCAAAATATCGATTCATCTTATTGAAAGTCGGAGTGAATTCATGAATACTTTTCGCAAAACCAACCACGATAAAATTCTCGGCGTGCTCCGTATTTTTCTGGGCGTCATGTTTCTGAGCACGGGTTTGATGAAATTCACCGTGGCTCACCTGTCAGACGCCTTTTCCGCTCAGTTGCTGCAGGCTGATATCCCTTTTCATGGTTTTAACCTGAAGTTTGTGCCGTTGTTGGAAGTGCTCCTGGGGCTTGTACTCACAGTAGGTATTTATTCTCGTCTGGCTGGATTGGTCGTCATTCCTGTCATGCTGGTGGCCAGTTATGTGCACTTAGTGGTGCAGGATGCCGCTTTGTTTCCCCTACAGCCCAATGCGCCGGTGGTCCCTCTCATGACTCTGGTCATGGCTGTTTACATATTATGGCGCGGCGGCGGCGCCTGGAGCCTCGATAGGAAAGCACAGATGGTTGCTGAAAAGGACCGTTAATTCAACCTGCATTATTCCTAGCGCGGCGGAGCCGCAAATGTTTAAATGACTTGCTTTGTTGTGGTCCAAACCATGGTGCTATTATCAGCCGTCATTAAGCCTCGCTGTCATTGACAGAGGTGAATTATTGCTGCTGTCTAAAATGACGCCAAAGGCAAATGACCTGATGACTTTATGACGGGTCGTGTCATTCACTTCGCGTCATTTAGCCATTTTCTTGTAAAAAAATGCAAAAGTTCAGAAGTAATACTCTAATGCGGCGGAGCCGCAACCAAATTATTACTACCGGCGGGCACAGCGCTACAAAACCGCCATCAAAAGATGAAACGCAGAGAACGCCGAGGGCGCAGAGGAGCAGGAGAAAGAAGAAATAATCTAAATAACAGCAATAGGTCTGGTCGTTTGGAATGGTCAAAAGGCTTTTCGCTGCATTAGGAATTATTCAGGTTAAGTAAAATAGTTGCACAGCTCG
>JBHHXN010000323.1:0-3102 GCA_046757025.1 bacterium | reverse complement strand
TGTCCGGCGTCACGTGGCAAACCGCGCAGTCAAAAAGATTGTGCGGCGCTGGCACCTGCGCTCCTCCGCTAGGTAGAAATGCATCTGCATGACGATGGCATTGGGTACAATTCACCCCGTCATTGTGGGACTGGCCGCCCGGTGCACTCCCGTCATTTTGATGATGGTTGGTGGCGGTGTGGCAGACCTCACAAATACCGTCCAATGATGCATCGCCGTCTGCAAACGAATTTGCACCAGACTCAGCAAGGAAAGCCACCGATCGCTCGCCGCTATTCGGAGTGGCCACCGATCCTTTAATCAAAAATATATTGGTGCGGTTCGGATCGTGTGGTTGGTGACAGCTCAAACAATCCTGACCCAGATGGTCATCATAAGTGTGGCAGGATTTACACAACGCAGCATCGTTGGCAGCGCGCAGAATGTTGCCATCTCCTTCCCCATCGTTAGCTCCGCCCGAGTCGGCGTTGTGGGGGCTGTGGCAGGTAGTACATTCCACCCGGCCTGAATCGATTAATGGCAAACTCTGATTTTGCGGCGCTTCAAAAAATCGGGCATCTGAAGTCGGGTAGGTTACTCCCACGGGATGGCTGCCTTTGTTTTCAGGCGAATCTCGAAAACTACCGACGTCGCGAACAGCATGACAGTCTTTGCATATAGCATCCTGAAAATTTGAAGCCCGCAAAAATGGAGGAAATTCTTGTGAATGTTGATTATGACAGGTAGAACAAACGATATAACCATTGAATATTATTTTTGCCATCTCCGCATCCTGTGGAGTCTGTGCGCCCCGAGCCGGATTATCCGCTGGTACATCCCAGGCATGGGAGGTACCCGACACTCCGGGGACAGCCCGATCGGCATCGGCAAATGGCAATCTGCCGGCCACACCCAACGGATTGTGACAACTCATGCAGAGGTTGGCATTCCCTTCGAACCGATTTAACTGCACCTGGTCTTTCTGATGTACCACGTGACAGGAACCGCAATCGATGCCATTTTCCCAATGCGGTGGCGCATGCGGAAAATTTTGCCCCCAGAGAAAAGTCGGCGCGACAACTATCAGTATAAATGCGATAAATTCAACCAGAATGAATAATCGATTTAATCTCATATCAGCTTCCTTCTACTCCTCCGTTTGATGCGATATTCTTGATTCCTTAAATGTTGCTCCGATTCGGCAATTAACTGAAGCGACGTGCACTCATTGAAAAGAAAAATCGAACTACTTGACTAATAACATACGCCGAATGTCCACAAAATCCGCAGTCTGAATTTCATAATAATAAACACCGCTGGCTGCAACTTTGCCCCCGTTAACCGTGCCGTCCCAATAGATAGCGCTTTTGCCCTGCTTTTGCATTCCAAGTTCAAAAGTCCGGATCAATTGTCCTCTGGCATTGTAAATATGAATCACCACCCGACTGGCTTTATCCAGCACAAAAGGAATTTGGGTTCCAGGATTAAAGGGGTTCGGATAATTTTGCAGCAGCTCCCCTCCTGTTGGTACCACAGGCGCTGGCGTAGTTGAAACATCGGTTGGCTGGGCGCCCGTTTGGTAAACTTCCAGGCTGCCGTTATTCATGGAGGTGATCCACAATCGTGCGCGCGAATCAAACGCCGCATCCAGAGGCGCGCGTAATTGCCCGGGCTCAAAGCCGTATTCCGAAAAGGTCGATATATAGCCGCCTTGGGCATCGAGCACGGTGATGGTACCCTGAAAGGTATCCACCACATAAATTCTGCCTTTGGTGTCCACCGTCAGACCCTGAATGCGTGTAAAGCGCGGAATGGTGTATCCGTATTCACCAAATTGCGCGGTTAATTTTCCATTTTTATCAAATGCGTGAATCATTTTACCGCGGTCGAGGATGCGCAATCCCCCGTGCTCAGCCACCAGGATTCTTTTATTCATGCTATCAAATGCCAAAGCCGTGGGATAAACCAAACCGCTGTCGCCAAACGCAAAAACAAAATTGCCGCTTGCGTCAAATTTGTGTACTTCACTTTTCTTGCTGTCCAGCACGTAAAGATGGCCTTCATCATCCACCACTGCACTCGCCGGCTTTTCAAAACCGCCCGCGATGTTCTTTAATAATTGACCGTCTGCGTCAAATAATTGCAGCTCACCGCTAACCTGATCGGCAATGTAAATGCCCCCCTGAGGTGCTGCGGCTAAGGCCAGCGGCGATGTTCCGGCTTTAAACATGCCCAGAAAATTTCCGTCTGAATCAAATTTGCTGATGGCGCCTGTCACCGAGTTTGCGACAAAAACTCTATCATTCGCATCGATGGCAATTCGAACAGGCCGCCTCAACCCCTCTGTTATGCGCATAATAAATTGATTTTCGCCCACGTCTCCTTGTGCAAACAGCCTAAATGGTTGTAACATCCAAATTAGCCAAATCGTAAACGTTTTCATTTGAATATTCCAATTATTAGAGTTAAAACAGGATTTGTACAAAAAAATTACACCGATGCCAACAAATTGTATAAGGTGTGAAGGATAATACTTTTGAAAGATGAAAGTCAGCGGTTCGGATAGGAGTTAGCAAAATCCATACCGAAATTTGAAAAAAGTTTTAATTCGCTTATGTTTGGAAAGTAGTTATAGAAATTTTAAAACACAAATAATTTTTTGAAGAAAATTGATTAATACTATTAGAAATATCTATTTATTAAAAATTTATCACAAACTGATAATTTCATGATATCTTTCCAACACAAATGAGACTTTATTTTGAAAAATATCCCCATCCCAATCACAATGTAATTTTTAAATTTGCTACATCTTCTTAAAATCAAGAAAATATTCATAGATTTTCTCAATTATGAGAAAATGATTTTATGTGGTTTGCCTTTTTTGATGTGGAATATTTTTTCCTTTTTTACTTAAAATCAACTTGAACACCGTTGCTAAATTTCCATACTCGATTTTAAAAAACACATTGCATTTTCATGAAACTGTTATTATATTGCATCGTTAGATACCCAATACAGGTATTATGTACTCAAGTTTCGCAGTTGTGTAATCAATGGTTTTTAGTGTATTTTTCTTAACCTGGATTCACCTAATTCTTTATAATAACTTTAGTTACAAAA
>JBHHXN010000322.1:0-3107 GCA_046757025.1 bacterium | reverse complement strand
GGGTTCCGGTTTCCAGACGGAACGTTGCAGACCACGGCCACGACCGGAGGCGGGGCTGGCGACGGCCATTCCCTCGACGCAGCCGATGGCAGTCCGGTCGATGCGCTTTTTGTGGATAATGACGGCAACGTTGGCATTGGCACGGACAATCCTAACACGGAACTCGACGTTAACGGACTCATCACGACAGATGCACTCTTTTTTAATTCGCATTCTCCAGGAAATCAAATAAATCTTGAAGGAGTGGGAATCCCCCGCGCAGCTTCCATTAATTGGGACCTTGGAACGGCAGGTGGACTCATTCAAATTTTAGGAGTTGAAACAGATAACACCCCTGGCTCTCAGGATACGGAGCTCCGCTTTATTACTGCGAAAGATAACCAAATTAACACCGGAATGATAATTAATTCAACCGGTTATGTTGGCATTGGAACAAGGGATCCGCAGGTCAAACTGTCTCTTGGGACGGATATTAATCCAAAGAAATTGGCCTTATGGGACGGCGTAAATGATTTTTATGGCTTAGGAGTTCAACCCGGTCGAATCACCATTTACACACAAGATACTGAAAAAATGACTATCAAGGACAATGGCAACGTTGGCATCGGCACGATAAATCCGCAGCACAGGTTAGACGTCAACGGCGACATCGGCAGCGGCGGCACGGTCTATCATTCCAGCGACATCAGGTGGAAGAAAAACATTCAGCAAGTCACCAATGCTTTAAGCAAGGTAACAAATTTACGTGGCGTTGAATTTGAATGGCGCCGCGATGAATTCAAAGAGAAAAATTTTACCAATGGCCGCAAATTGGGATTTATCGCCCAGGAAGTGGAAAAGATAGCGCCGGAAGTCGTCAGCACCGATAACGATGGCTACAAATCCGTGGCTTATGCGAATGTCACCGCATTGTTGGTGGAAGCCATTAAGACACAACAAGCGACTATTGATGCCCTTGTGGAACGAATAACAACTCTCGAAAGAAGACAAGGTATCACGAGTCGCTGATAAGGAGGTAACCATGAAGACCAGCTATTTTGTTCATGTCATATTTTTGTTAACATTTAAGTTTTTACTGCTGGAGACCGGCTGGGGGCAGGTTCCTGCCACAATCAGTTATCAGGGGGTCATACTCGATGCAAATGGTTCCCCGGTGACAGAAGGATACTACGCTCTCACCTTCAAATTGTATGAGACAGCAAGTGGGGGGGCGCCTATATGGACTGAGATACAAACCGTTGGGGTCGCAGGTGGAATGTTCAATGTGATTCTGGGAGCAGTCTCGACATTAAATGACCTTGGGTTCGATAAACAGTATTGGTTAGGCGTGAGTATTGGCAATGCTGCCGAGTTGACCCCTCGTGTTAAACTCACGTCTTCGCCATACAGTCTAAACGCTCGCATGATAGAAGGTACTTCAAACGTATTCCCTTCGGGCGGCAACGTCGGTATTGGCACGAAAAGCCCGACTGAAAAACTCGAGGTTGACGGCACTATCTACTCCATGAGCGGCGGCTTCCAATTTCCGGATGGAAGCGTGCAGACCACTGCAGCGACTACAAGTGGCGATAGCGGTGGCTGGACTCGTGATGCGGAAAATATCAGCGTAATATTGACCAATAGCGGAGATAATGTCGGTGTCGGGACATCGAATCCAGGTGCAAAACTTGAAGTTTATGGTAATACAAATGATTTAGTCGGACTAAGAATAACTAACCCCCATACGGGCGCTCAATCGTCAGAAGGGCTGGTTTTTAATAATGAAGATGGACCTCTGGCAGGCATTTTTATGAGCGATGATGACTCCAGTCTCCCAAATCAGATGGGTATCGTCAACAATCGGCCCGATGGTTATATTCTTTTTGGTACAAATCAACAAAGCCGGATGGTTATTGACAAGGATGGCAACGTCGGCATCGGGACGACGACAAGTCCGCAGGATAAGCTTGAAATTTACAGTAAGACGGATGATTTTGTGGGCTTATCGATTACCAACCCGTATGCTGGCGTCAATTCTTCAGAGGGCATTTACTTTAACAATGAAGACGGAGGTGTGGCAGGCATCAGGTTATATGATTACCAATTAGCAGACCGCTCTGCTGAGATGCATCTTTTTAACAATCGCCCAAGCGGCTCGATTCATTTCAAAACAGCAGCATCGACCTCTAGCCGGCTGGTCGTGGCAAATTCAGGCAATGTCGGCATTGGCACAAAATCTCCAAATGCTGAGCTTGAAATTTACGGCGCCAAAAACGAATTTGTCGGACTTTCTATCACCAACCCGCATGCTGGCGCCAATTCTGCCGAGGGCATTTACTTTAAC
The DNA here is from genome assembly GCA_046757025.1 of bacterium. GTDB lineage: Bacteria > Zhuqueibacterota > Zhuqueibacteria > Oceanimicrobiales > Oceanimicrobiaceae > JBHHXN01. The sequence goes on along the minus strand of JBHHXN010000322.1, from coordinate 784 downwards.
AATGAGGACGGCTCTGTAGCAGGCATCCGGTTATTTGATGATGATTCAGTATTATATCCTTCAAATCAGATGCATATTTTCAATAATAGGCCAGGTGGTTCTATTCATTTTGGTACACAAGGGGTAAATAAAATGGTTGTGGCCAATTCAGGCTTTGTTGGTATTGGCACAATAACACCAGAAGCGAATTTGCATGTTCGACATAGTGATTCCGGTGAAACAGCAGATGGGGTAACCGGCTTATATGTTGAAAACAGCGGCGCTTTAAATAGCTTCTACGTTTTTCAAACAGCGACTGAGGGTGGTGGTAAGAGCTTTTCGATTACCAATGCCGGCAACGTTGGCATCGGCACGACAAGTCCCCAGCACAGGTTAGACGTCAACGGCGACATCGGCAGTGGCGGCGTTGTCTATCACTCCGACATCAGGTGGAAGAAAAACATTCAGCAAATCACCAATGCCTTAAACAAAGCTACAAATCTACGGGGCGTTGAATTTGAATGGCGCCGCGAGGAATTCAAAGAGAGAAATTTTACTGAGGGCCGCAAATTGGGATTTATAGCGCAAGAAGTGGAAAAGATAGCGCCGGAAGTCGTCGGCACCGATAACCATGGCTACAAATCCGTGGCTTACGCGAATCTCACCGCATTGTTGGTGGAAGCCATGAAAGAACAGCAGGAACAGATCAGAAAGCAACAGGCGACGATTGACGCTCTTGTTGATCGAATAAATAGACTTGAAGAAAAAGTTCGTTTCACGAGTAAATAAAGGAGCAATAAAATGA
>JBHHXN010000321.1:0-3110 GCA_046757025.1 bacterium | reverse complement strand
GTAAAGGAGACAATGGTGAGGAAACCGAAAGAATCAGACTGGAAAACCTTCCGAAATCGCGTTCCGGAATGGCGAGAGCGCTATTTGAGGAAGAAAAACAAGGAGATCATCCGCATTCTCACGGATGAGAATAAGACACCAACAGAGCAGTTTTGGGAAGCGAAAGAGAAAATGGAAAAGGAAGCCAAGGTTTTGGTCGATTGCCTCGACGGTCACTCCAGATCGAAAATGCACTGGTATCTTTTTCTGATGTATTGTCATGAACTCATCGAAGACTCCGATTTAGTAGAATTCAGTGGAGAGCTACGGGAAAATATTCTCGCATCGTCCAAAGGCCCCGGCCTATAACCAATCGTGGATGCGAAAATACTCCTTGTGGGTTCTTCTAATCATCTTATTTTGGTAAAGAAATGATAGATCCAGATTATAATCCTGTTATTGGCTACACTTTATTAGATAAGAATTACCACGTTATTTGCCCAACTGGTCAGTCTTTTGATCCTGTGTTTCATTCGAAAGAGCGTGCACTTGAGGCGGCCAAAGAGTACGGTAAAAGCAAAGATGTGCTAAAAGTGGGCGAGCTCTATCTTCAGGGGACGTTCGGTGTGGTTATGTTTGATGAAGGAGACTTGCAGTTTGATGGACCAACCGCCAGGTTTTTCTTTGAGGCGTGTAAAAAGCGTGGCCTGCTCCCAAATAGAAAGTATGCGAAGACAATAGACGCATCCGATTCAGAAACACGCTACAGTTGCCGGAAACTCTTGGGGGACATTGATTATAATCGTGACATTGTACTCAGTCAAGTCGATGAAGAGGATGCAGATACTGCCGATGAGTTTTGGTCGAGTATTGAAGGCGAGTGTCAGGGCTGTGACAATTATCTTCCTTTGAATGATTTAGGGCTGTGCGATGAATGCGCTGCGAAGCTTGACCGTGATCTCATTCGTCAACGAGATTGGGAATACTCATCTCTTGCTTTCGGCGTTCCCGTCGAACAACGTGAGGAGCTTCGGCAGCGCGTAATTCGGCAGTTCGGCGATTCGTATGAACTCATTTCGCCCCGGAAGCCAAGGAAAAAACGTCATTCCTCAAGTAGGAAGAAAAAAAAGAAATCGAAGCGGCGGTAGCAATCGAGCGCATAACGAACGGCTTAACTCCGACCAACGGGCGCCGGTTTTTTGAGTTACCTGGGTGCTTTCTCAAAGTAATTGTGCACCTCGAAAGTCAGGTGCTACGTCTTTTCGCAGACGTTGCTACTAAAAGATGGCACCGACAAGCGTCGGGGGCATGCTCAGCCACGGATTAACACCGATGAACACGGATGTGGCAGAATAATGTTCACTTATGATTTGCAATTATTAGTAATGGTTTTAAAATCTTTTTGTCGTAAAATTATTTTATAGTCCGAAAATTGTATCCTTGTCAATCTGGGTTAATCTGTGGCTAAAATTATTTTGAATATTATCGACAAAATATTGTCGATGTTCGGCGCTAAGCGCCTATTGACCGTGGATTCCATGGCAAAAAGGCACGGTGGTGTAAATCCTCTCCTGCAAGAGAACAGGGCTAACTTCATGGCGAGCGGAGCCCGAACCCGAAGTTTTCAGGCGAATCGCCCAGGTATTTACCAACGCCTTGAACTCCGCCCAGGAATTGCAATCCATAACGGAGCTTATATCGAACTCGCTTTACCCTGTCACACCATCCATTCAGCCAATCAGAAAGAGGGTAAGCGGTAAGACTTCATCTTGCGCCACAGCCGGGTCTCCCCCATCCCCAAACCTGAACCCGACGCCGCGTTCGTGTAAAATGTTTCACTCAACCGGCACCGGCGTCTCCACCACCGGCGCCACTTCTGAAATCTCGCTTTCGGTCACCACGGTCACCTCTTCCCCGGAACGCGGGTTCCGGCGCATGATGGAGGGCCGAAAGCCGAAATCGATCAAGCGCTCATCGCGGCTGCCTGAAGGCATGTTTTCCATGAGAAAAGAATAAATTCGCGTACGCAACCGGCGGAACTGTTTGAGGATATCCATTCGTTCTTTGCGTAAACTGATTTTCTGCGTCTGCAAATGGCGCCGCTTTTTCAGCCCGTCCTGCAGCGACTGCGACAGCGTTTCAGCCGTGGTCACAGCTTCTTCCGAAAGTTTCAGCTCCGCATCTTCCAGATCATCCGAAATGGCTTTGATGTTGGACAGCAATTGCAAAAGACGTGCCTGGCCGTACGACCGAACCTCCGACAAACCGTATTGTCTGCGCACCGCCTGTCGCACCTCGGGCGATAGGTGCGCCCCAACCACCTGGCGGATTCGGCGCAAAAAGAGCACCGCATCCTGCTGCGTCGCCAGCAAAGCCAAACGCGCCTGCTCATCCTGACGCTGAAGCAGGCCATATTTTGCCATGCTCTCCGCAAGCAGCTTCTGCATACTTTTGATTTCCTTTTTCAATCCGGCCGGCAAAGTCAGGCCGGTGGCGGTTTCGCCGGACAGCACTTTGTCCAGCCGATTCCTGGCGTCTTCCATAACCTGTACTCGATAATAGGGTACCATGGGATTCTCCTTTGATTTTTGTCTGTATTGACATCTGTAAAATATATGAAGGTTGAGATCTTATTGTCATACCTGCAAATGCAGGTATCTACGGCTATCCAGTTAACTCAGCTTGAACTTATAAAAGCTCTTTTCGATTGATATAAACCTTAATCGTCATGCCCGCGAAGGCGGGCATCCAGAGGTTTCGACCGCCTCAAATCTTTGTTTCTAAATGGATTCCCGCTTTCGCGGGAATGACAATATCATGAATCGGTGAAAAAATTTTGTCCACATTTATGAAAACTGAGTTTCAAACAAGAGTTCTTCTTAAACACTTAGTAAATTAATACTTAAGCAACATTTTCAAGAATTTTGTGACTAATCCAAGTTAGAATGAAAAATTAGTATCTGTTTCATATTAAGTCACGCGGCTAAGCCCCGCCCTCTTCCAAATGTGTCGTTCTGAGCATAACATGGAATAGCTTTTCCATTCTTTACGGAAACACAGCCATCCCCGGCTTTCGTCCTGCTTGGCGGGATGTTTTGTGCGTTTAGCTAAAACTCTACTTCAGTTAGATT
>JBHHXN010000320.1:0-3181 GCA_046757025.1 bacterium | reverse complement strand
CTGGAAGGTTTTACGAGTTTATCGAACTAACATCATGGTCTTTGATTTGGAAACATTACCAAAAATCAGCTTGTAAACGTATACCCCGCTGGCGACATGATTGCCGCGATCATCCCGGCCATCCCACTGCAACACGTGCGGGCCTGCGGGCATGGTCTGACTTCCAAGGAGCGTGCGCACGACTTGTCCCCGTGAATTGTACACCTTCAAACTCACGGTGCCGGTGAAAGGCAATTTGAACGCAATTTGGGTGTCGGGGTTAAAGGGATTCGGATAATTCTGGTGCAGCACGAAATCGGCCGGCAACGTTTCATCGAATTGCGCGTGCACCGAGGTGGCGCCGCCTTTGATGAATCGCACCACGCGGCCGCCATTGAAGCTGACCACGTACAGCGTGTCCGAAGTCACACTGAAACCGACACCGCGGGGGCCGTTGAAAGCATTGCCAGGAATATCGGGAATCAATAGCGTGGAATAGCTTTGTGATTTGAAGTCGAAAATCACCAGTCCATTTTGTGATTGCAGCTCTTGATTCTCGGTTTCATGGGAGCACCATAAAGTGCTATCCGGACCCCAATTCATGGTGGTGATGGAAAATTGAAAAATCGCGTCTCCATCCGCATCGGTGAAAAGGCTGTCCGAAACCGGATACGTAATAAAATCTTCTGTGGTGTATTGATAGACCGGTCCGCCGCTGCTCAGATTGCCCGTCCAGAGGTTTTTGCCATCGGCGGTGACTTCAAGGCCTCTGGCCAAAGCCGCCACCGGCCTGAGCTCGATTTGCTGAATCATGGATAAAAAAACAGGCTCCAAGACTGTAATTGGGGAAACGCCAACCACCGTGCCCACATAGATATTGCCGCTGGCATCCACCGCGGGTTTGGTTAAACTGCCGGTGCCATCCCATTTGGTGATGATTTCGCCGGTTTCCACGTTTAAAATGATGAGCGAGGCGCCTTTGGCGTAAATGATGTTGCCATCGAGAGCCAGGGCCATTCCCCGGCAGCCACCGTCATCCAGCGGAATCGCTTCGGCGCCAAATGTGCCATTGGCGATGGGGGAGAAAGCGGCCTCAGAACCGTCGGGGTTGCGCACGATGATGCCCGGCGCCGCGGAGCCAAAACTGCCGACCCACACCCGATTGAATTTGTCCACCACCAAACCGTGCGGCAGGGAAGCGGTGGAATCGAAAACATCGTCATACGCATAGTCCGGAGGCGTGCCCTTTTGCCAGCTAATCTGCGCGTTGGCGGTTTGTACCAGACAAACCAACACAAAAAGACTAATCAGGATTGGTCTCGTTTTCATGATATTTTCCACTTGATTAATGTTATTCAAACCTTCCAGGTCTTGAAGACCTGGAAGGTTTACTTACAAACTTACCGCACCAGCGTCATGGTTTTGGATTTTTGAAAATTGCCGAAAATCAGCTTGTAAACGTACACTCCGCTGGCCACGTCCTGGCCGCGATTATCCCGGCCATCCCATTGCACCACGTGGGGACCTTCGGGAAAGGCTTGCTGGTCGATGAGCGTGCGCACTTCCTGGCCGCGGGAGTTGTAAATTATCAAGCTAACGGTTTTATTCAACGGTAGCGCGAATGAAATATTGGTCGTCGGATTAAACGGATTGGGATAGTTTTGGTCCAGTTGATAATCATCGGGCGTGATGATCTCAAAGCCATTTGGACGATCGGCAACATCGGTTGTTAAGGTAATTGGCAAAGACTGTGTTGGATCGCCCCATTCGAAAACAAATATACCGTAAGTATTTTTCGTGAATTCTTCGCCTTCCACTCGGTCAGGAGGGCCGCTTTTTCCACAGGAACCTTTATAGCCCACCACGATTTCTCGATTGCCATCGTTGTCGATATCCATTCCCGGGTAGGTATAAATTGAAGCGAAAAAGCCGTCGCTGACATCGTAAGCCGTGTCAAGATTAAACTGCGCTATGGGACCAAACCGCGTGTAACTCGATTCAACGCTTAAAGGCCCGCTGCCGTTGTATTCTAAAACATGGATTTCTTCCACATTGCTGACGTAGATATCAAACCCATCCGAACCGGTTCCGTGATCCTGATCCCCGATTGCCATGATTCCCCAGCGAGTAAAATCGGTGTCGCTCACCAAGGTTTTAATATCGTCCGGACTAACAAAGGCTTCGCTGACGATGTTTTCGATCACAAAAATATCGCCGGTGTTGCTGCCATATCCCCCTGCGATGAAAACCACTTTTTGCCCATTCACATCCATTACTTCCACACCCGCCTTGACCGCGAATCGATTGAATTCACCTAAAGGCACTAAACTACCGGGAGAATAAGTATCCACACTATCTACTTGAACAAAACCAACTGCCTCTCCCGCGCTGCGAATTACCCGGCCCAAAACGACGATTTCATTCAAACCATCGTTGTCGATGTCACCGACAGCAGCGCTTACAGGTGCATAACCATCATCGCCTAAATCGATGGCTTTGCCCATCTCGGTATATTTAAATTCAACACGAATACTGGCGTCGCCGTTTTCAAAGGTGCCGCTTTCCACCTCGAGAATGTACATATTGGCGGCCTCTAATGGCGGATCATTGCGCAGGTGACTCACAAACAGCAGCTCATTTTTACCGTCTCCATCGATATCTTCGCAAACCATTCCTTCCTCCACCTGCGCCCCTAAATCCGCCTGCGCGTATAACGGTTCGATTTCTTCAAATTTAACGTGGCGGATGGGCTCATCGCCATAATCATTATCATTGCCAGTAAATTCGTAGAAATATAACCCTCTCTGAGCCTTTTCCAAACTGTCCGATTTGCTCTGTCCGATTTGAAAGAAAATTTCTAATTTGCCATTGTTATCAAAATCGCCAACCGAAATGGAACGTGGTGAATTTAATGATGTGAAACCGCCCGGGTTAAGGCGCTTGGATCCCCAGACGTATTCCAGTTTGTCGTCACCCACGACTTCAAACACCAGAACGCGGCCGCCATCGCGATATTCAGTGACCAGCACTTCAGGCTTGCCGTCGCCATCCAGATCCGGATCCGCTGCCACGAACACACCGCGACCAGAAGCACAACTGATGGTATCCGGCTCCGGCAAAAATCTTTTGTTGACCGCAGCGAGTCGATAGCTGTTTTCGCCGTCTGCCGGCTGTTGAGCGGGTGAATTGGTAAACAGAAAAG
>JBHHXN010000319.1:0-3183 GCA_046757025.1 bacterium | reverse complement strand
AGTGCAGGTTTTTGAGGTCCCGCCTTTCCCTTTCCCTTTGCCTTTTTTTGCCAGATCAATCAAATCTTGCTTCTGCGTCGTGCTGGTCGGATTGGGATTTTCGTCGCTGCACCCGAGAAAGAGAATAAAGAGCACAGCCAGAACGATTGTGATTAGGTTTTTCATGTTTCACCTCCTGGTGAATTTTAGTGAATCAACCCATTAATTAGATATTCTGCCACCATCTTGTGGGCTTGATTGAGAGTACTCTCACTGTGATAGGATACGTTTGGGCCTTCCCTTGCATAATATAGCTCACGTTCAATAATTAAGCCAAAGTTGGAAACCTGAGTTGGAATTTTCACTTTAGTACAAGTTACTTATATTAAAGGAGATAAGGTTGTTGAAATATTCAAAAGAAAATCCATTAACGAGCAAAATATCACCACACCTGAATTTTTTTTCATAATTCATCAGATTTACTATGAAATAATTTTCAGGTATTCATGCAGTTGAAGAACCCTGTCAGGATTGATAAGGTACCCGGAAAATAGACACGGAACTTGCAGGAAAGACTATAGATAGGAATTTATTAAAGCCTCCAACCCTGACAGGGTTATAAATCAACAGCAGGGTTATTAATGCGCACTTCAATAAACAGGGAAGGATAATTACGTCGTTGAATTAATAATATTTCCTTGACATCGGTAGTTTCAAATATTATATTATACCAATTACTCACGAACATTTCTTTACTTTTGGGGCGTCCTTTCTACCTACATTTTGGTTTTGAAACAAAACTGAAATCCATTCTTTTTTGAACTGTCCTTTACTAAAGGGGGTGTTGGAGTAGAGTTTAGTTTCGTTTACCCATCAGCAACTTTGAACGTCATCTTTGAGGTGGTAAAATGAGGAAAACACATCCCAATTTATTCATATATTCTACTAACAATTTTTTCTTAATTGTCCTGACATTTCTCAGTTTGATCTGTTCCGTAAATCCCAGCCGGGCACAGGGTGAATCTTTCTCCTTCTCTGTGATGGGTGACGCGCCTTACGGCGACGCAGAATTCCCAGCCGTTCAGAAACAAATCGATGACCACAATCTATACAGCCCTTCGGAATTTGTATTGCACGTGGGAGATATCATGAAAGGCGGTTGCAGAGAAGTGCAGTACATTCAGGTGGCCGACCAGCTCAAGACGCTGCAAGTGCCCGTTTTTATTGTACCCGGCGACAATGAATGGACCGACTGCAGCAATGAAAACGAAGCCTGGGCTTTCTGGTCGAGCCAGTTTTTGAGTTTTGAAAACAACTTTTGTGGGGCGCCTGCTACGGAACACCAGAACGTACGCCCGGAGAATTTAGCGTTTGTGCATAAAGGGGTGCTAATCGTGGGAGTCAATCTACCCAATGGCCGGGAAAGCGGCTATCAGACGCGTTTGCGGGATTCTGCCGATTGGGTGACCCAGCAATTTCAAGCGTACGCAGATCAGGTACGGGCAGCCGTGGTTTTTGGTCAATCTACGGTGGGTGACGTTTTTTTTAATCAATTTCGCGCCGCGGCGGTGGATTTCAGCAAGCCGGTTTTGTACGTACACGGCGACGGTCATAGCTGGCGTTTGAATAATCCCTGGCTAGAAGCTAACATTGTGCGTGTTCAAATTGATCGAGCCAATGCCCCATTTGTTCAGGTCACGGTAAATCAGAACTCCTTTTCTTTTGAACGTAATCCCTGGGGGCCGGACAGCGTACCCATCAACCGACCTCCCTGCGGACCCGGACCCAACATCTCTGTGGACCCCTCTTCGCATGAATTTGGCAACGTGGCTGTCAACGGCAGCACAGCAAACACCTTTACTGTGACCAACACCGGCGATGAAAATCTGACGGTATCAAATGTATCTTTCAATGGCAACACCAGCGGCGCATTTAATCTCGACAGCGGCGGCTCACCATTCAGCTTGTTTCCAAACCAGACGCATGATGTAGTGGTGAGCTTCAATCCTACCATTGCGGGTGGGCAAAATGCGACGCTCAGATTTGAAAGCAACGATCCGCACGACAATCCTCTGGATGTCAATTTGAGCGGTTCGGGCATGCCGCTTCTACCCGACATCGCAGTGAATCCCACTTCCCACGATTTCGGTGGCGTGCCAGCGGGCAGCAGCGCCAGCCAGACCTTTGTGGTCAGAAACGCCGGCACAGCGGTGCTGAATGTCAGCGCTGTCAGTTTGACCGGCCCCCAGGCCGGCGACTTTCAAATCCCCGCCGGCGGGGGCGCGTTTGCCCTGGCGCCCGGCAGCACGCACAATCTCGAAGTCGTCTTTCTACCCACGTCGGATGAACAGAAAAACGCCGTACTAAGCCTGCAAAGCGACGACCCGGACGAGAATCCGTTCGAAATCAACCTGGTTGGTAATCAACCCCTGCCGCCCTGTGACCCCAATGTCAACATCGCCCTCAACCAAGCAGCCACCGCCTCCAGCGGCGACTTGCCGCCCGGCAATGTCACCGACGGCGACAACGCTTCTCGCTGGCGCAGCGCCCGGCTCAACACCAGCAATCAGCAACAGTGGCTGCAAATCGACTTCGGACAGACCATTGCCCTGGGGCGAATTCTCCTGCGCTGGAAATCCACCCGTAGAGCCGTGAGTTACGCCCTTCAGACCTCAAACGATGGCGCAAACTGGCAGGATATTTACGCTGAAACCGCCGGCGCCGGCTCGCAGGATGACCTCACCGGCATAGCGGGCAGCGGGCAATACGTGCGCCTGTTGATGACCCAGAGCAACAGTTCAAGATACGTACTTTACGAATTTCAAATCTTCTGCCCGACGGGGCCACCGCCGCCGCCCGAGCCCAATATCGCGGTCAATCCCCCTGCACACGACTTTGGCGCGGTCGCAATCGGCAGCAGCGCAAACCAGACTTTTGTGGTCGGCAACACCGGCAACGACGTGCTCGACGTTTCTGGAATTTCATTAGTCGGCGTCGATGCCGGCGACTTCCAAATCACGGCTGGCGGTGGAGCGGTTGCGCTCACACCCGGAGCCAGTCAGAATGTGACAGTGCAATTTCAACCCGCTTCCGAAGGCGCCAAAAGCGCCGCACTGCGCCTGAACAGCAACGATCCGCACGACAATCCGCTGGATGTCAATTTGAGCGGTTCGGGCATGCCGCTTCTACCCGACATCGCAGTGA
>JBHHXN010000318.1:0-3278 GCA_046757025.1 bacterium | reverse complement strand
CCGCCAAAGGTTGTTTGGAAAGTGGTTTGGGCATTAGATTCAAAATGGAAGCCTGCGGCGGCGAACAATACTGTTGTGAGAATTTGGAGAAATATCTTCATCAAAAAGTTTTTCCATTAAAACTATTCAATCACCACCTTCCGTGAATAAACGCCTCGATTCGTTTCGACTTGCAAAAAATAAATGCCGGGGACAACTCCCATCACCGGAATGGTAACCCTGTTTTCCCTTCCCCTATGATGCCAAAGGGTTTTTCCCAATTCATCAATAAGGGAAAGATTAATAAGGAGGGACGCTTCTTTATCGAACTCTATTTTGAGGATTTCACGGACAGGATTGGGAAATATTTCAAAATTAAAATCAGACAAGGTCGGTGCCGATACTCCCACTGTACCCATTAGGGTGAAGATTGCATCGGTGGCGCTATTGTTTCCACATTCGTCGGTAGCTATAAAAGTGACAGTCAGGCTGCTCGTAACATCGCAACTATCCGGCAAAACAGGGAAGTCATTTGTCCAATTGACATTTCCACAAATATCGCCTGCGTTTGCCCCGCCCTGGTTATCCAGCCAGTTTTGAATGACCGTCGCCTGATTGGTCAGGCCACATTCAATGGTTGTGTCCTGTGCTGCAATGTCAATGACCGGAGCTGTGGTGTCTATAACCGTCAGGGTGGCATTGGTCGTACTGCTGCCACAATCATCCGAGACTGTAAAAGTCACTAAAGCATTGCCGGTGATACCGCAATCATCGCTTAGCGCGGTAAAATCATGTGTCCATGTGAGGTTGCCGCAAAAGCCGGTAGCCTTGGCTCCCCCATGATTGTCCAGCCAGGCCTGAATTATGGCTTCCTGGTTAGTCTCACCACATTCGATGGTGGTATCTTGTGCGGGCACGTCAATGTTTGGGGGCGCCGATGCGATTTCAATCGTAAAATTCAGGCTCGAATCTTGGTAATCCGTACCACTGTTGTCCATGACCACCCGCACTTTGCCCTGCGTTGTGGCGACGGCAGGCACTTCCCACGGATAACTCAATTCGCTCGGTGGAAGGTCTTGTTGAATGACATTCCAACTCGTTCCTCCGTCGGAAGAAAAGAACAAGTCCCAGTTCAGGGTGTTGTGCGGGATGACAATGTGCCATTGGAGGGTTACCATTTCTCCGGCAGTGAAGGTTTCGCCGCCTTGCGGGTAGTCCAGTTCTACGTGTGCCCAAAGGCCACATGCACAACTAAGTATCAGGGTAATGATTATCGTTTTGGAAATAGTAGTATTCATAATCGTTACGGAATTTATTTTAAGAAGAGATTTTTCTGATATGTTTTTAGATAAATAGACATCAGGTTACAAAATAGTCCGGGCATTTTCAATGCCCCTAAGACAGTAAAAAATTGAAAAATAAGTAAAAGTTCTGAAACACAGGAAACAAAATAATTTCTGCCAGAAAGGGCACAGGACAAATTTGCCAAATAGTATATCCCGGAAAACCTCGAATCAAAATACGACTTTTGCGCACCACACATTGTTATTTCATAATTCGTTGAAAATCAATACTTTGCCAAAGATAGTATGCGTCGATTTTTGAAATTAAGAAATTCGTATGTTTTAAATTTACAAACAAATTAGTTTGAAAATCAAAGTATTACGAATATTTCATTTCAAATATCTGACGGCAAAAGTCCTACCCGCAGAAGTCGTATCTACATTCTCCGAAAATCGAGGCGGAAACTGGAGAATAAAGATTCTCCGCTGTCGGATCTTATTTCAAAATACCCAAAAACCTTTGAACAACTACATAACCTGGCGGAGCCAGAACCAAAAAATAAGAGATAAGAAACAAGAATTGGTTGCCCTAGTGCATTAGGCGCGAAGTTTCAGACCATATAATTTATGTGCTTTAATAAAGCCTTTGAATTTCCATTTCAAGGGTTTGACCAGGCATTTATTATAATAATCGACATATCGATTGATTTTGTTTTCGAGTTCATTGACAGAAGAAAAATTACCATATTTGATGACATGCGCCTGAAGTTTGCTAAACCAATTTTCAACAGGATTGAGCCAGGAACAATGTTTTGGAGTAAAAACGAATCGGATTCGATGTTCTGAATTTTTTAAAAAAGCCATTCGGGTTTGTTTGTTTTTCAAAATGCCTTTGCGCCCTTTTATGCCCAAATCCCCGGTAAAGCCAATTTGCCGGGCAACCCAAATCACAAGGGATTCGGACATATGGGTATTGAGTTGGTCAAGCAGGAAAATGATTTTATCTTCAGCAGGCAGTTTTTGAGTGGTCTGGTCTGTAAAGAAGAGAAAATCCGCTTCTTTTCGGGTCGAATTCGTCCAATGATTTAGAATATTGCCTTTGCCCACATCGAAAGCCGCCATTAAACAGATGGTTCCATGACGGGCGTATTCCGTTTCGATACGGCGCACTTTTCCCTTTTTCATCGCCGCCGTCGGTGCTTTTCGTTCAAGTGCCTGAATGCCTGTTTTCTCATCCACACTTATCAGATGTGTGTCCTCTGATTCGCCCGAGATGACTTGCAGGATTAACTGACAAATGAGGGCAACCCGAATGACAAAAGCTTTCCAATTCTCGATATTGGGGAATATCCAATAGCGGGATTTATGAGGACGCAACTCGTTTTTTTTTTAAAATCACGCTGATATAGCGAGGCGATATGGTGCTCACAATGCCCAGGTCGATAACCGCCCTGGCAAGCATCTCTCGATTCCATTGGGTCATTATCACCCCATATTTTTCAGGTTTTTCACAGGCTATCGCTATGATTTGTTTTTCCTGACTCAGGGTGATTCGTTTGGGCGTGCCGCTGCGAGGTTTATCTGAAAGAATCTCCCGTATTCGACCTAATAATTCGTGGTCTTTAACCTCTTGACCGTCAGGACCTGATTCGTAAACGCACAGGCTTTCCCATTCCGATTCCCAACGGCGACGCCATCTTTTGACTTTGTTTAGGGAAATACCCAATTCACGTTTAATATGGCTGTTGCTTTGTCCTTCGGAGGCGCGAAGTATGATTTCGTATCTTATTTTATCCCGATACGGAATCCTTTGTTTCGATGCTTCCTTTTCCAACAGCCGATGTTGACGAAGATTTATCGGTATCGGCGGGGCGGGTGGTTTGCCTCTGCTCATTTTGGTAATTTTTTTATTTGTCAAAGAACAAAGATAATAATTATCTGTTTTTTAATGCCTAATGCACTAGGGTTCAGGGTATGCGGTTTGGGGTTTACGGTTTGGGGTTTACGGTTTGGGGT
>JBHHXN010000317.1:0-3285 GCA_046757025.1 bacterium | reverse complement strand
AGCAACCTCTTTTTTGGCTTGAGCAAAAACTTCAGAGATTTGTTTCGATTCAGTCAATAGAAAGCCCTTGCCGCCAAACGCTTGAGCGGCAACATGATAATCCGTATGCCGCAGAACAGTGCCGACGTCGTCTTTAAAAATCTCGAGCTGCTCGCGAGCGATTTGAGCCCATGAAGCATCGTTTCCGACCACCGCAAGCACGGGGATTTTATGCCGCACAAAAGTGTCAAACTCGGATAGACTGTAACCGACTGAGCCGTCTCCGTAGAGAATCCACACCTCCGCTTCCGGGCGACACAGCTTAGCCCCAATTGCGAATCCGGCGCCGACGCCAAGGGTCCCGAACACACCGGGATCCAGCCAGGAGAGTGGCGCGCGCGGACTGACAGTGTAGGATGCCGTTGCCACAAAATCACCGCCATCGGCAACCAGAACGCTGTTGTCTGCAAGAGCATTTTCGATCCCCACGCATAAATGAAGGGGATTTATCAAATCTGTTTCTTCAGATGATTTCTGACAAATTTCCTTCACGCGATCATCATCCCGCCGCCGCAGTTTTTCCAGCCAATTATTCCAGCTTTTCTGTTTTGATAATTCCGGAGAAAGATCGACTAAAAAACGACCCGGGTCGCCCAGCACCCCTAAGTTGGGCCGCCGGTTCAGCTTCAGATCCTTCCTGCTGCGATTCGCTGAAATGAGGAGCGTACCGCGTGGAATGTGCCGGCCGTAATCCAGCCTGAAATCGCACGGCACGCCTGCCAGCACAACGACATCGGCCTCTTTGAGCGCCTGACGCCGTTTGTGTCGCATCTGCAGTGGGTGTCCTTTACCCAACAAGCCGCGCGCCATTCCTGAAAAATAAACCGGAATGCCAAGCTTTTCAACCGCTGATGCGACTTGTAGGGCACTTTTTGTTGCAAGCATCGCCTGGCTGCCAACAATGAGAACGGGTCGTTTGGCTTGTTGCAGCTTTCTCGCTATTTTCTTCACTTGAGCCTTTTGTGGAAGATGTGGTTTAATTGGAATCGGTAATGATGAAGGTGTTGGATTAGCGCCGGCAAAAAGCCGGTTGAGGTGGTGTTTGAGATAAAATTTTAACGCTCGGTCCGCTAAACTCCTGCTGTTCGAATTTACGCCGTACCACTCCCGCACAAGGGACTCTTCATAAAGTAAATCAATTGGGCACTCAACAAAAACCGGTCCCGGCACACCCGCTTGTGAGATTCTAAAAGCCGTCTCCAGCGTTGGTATGAGGTTTCGGACTTTTTTAACCGTCTTAGCGCACTTTACGTGCGGCTTAAACAGGGCCAGTTGGTCGATGTCTTGCAGGGAACCGCGCCCTTTGAGGGCCGTTGCTGTTGCGCCGCCGAGTAGAATCAGCGGTGATTGCGCTAACCGGGCGTTTTTAACGGCGGTAATGGTATTGGTTGCGCCCGGTCCAGCGGTAACTGCCGCAACTCCGGGGATTCCGGTAAGTCGTGCTACGGCGTCGGCGGCAAACACGGCGGTGACTTCATGGCGAACGTCGATAACACGAATCCCTTGCTTTTTACACCCGATGAGAATCGGGGAGATGTGGCCACCGCACAGGGTAAAGATGAACTTTACACCCTGCGCTCTTAGGACTTCAGCTATGATGTCGCCGCCGTGCATTTGGGTGCTTTGAAAGAGTTTTTTGTGTTTCGATTCACCTGGTTTCGAGTGCAAAGTAGTGTAAACGAACTGAAAAATCAAGGCTAAAAAATGATGGCAGGCCCTGAAGAAGGGGTGAGCATCCGAGATCTAACCCTGTCAGGGTTAGAAGCCCTGACAGGGTTTTGTGTTATTCCATCCTGGTTCGATTAAATCCAGACATTGGAATCTAATGACCTTTCTTAAATTGTCAAGACCAGGCCAGACAAGGTTAAGCGTACTTCTCCAATTTCCTTTTAATAAAAAATTCCACAATCTTAGGATTGATTAAATTCAACCAGGGTAGGAACCTCAGTTTCGCGGGAATCACTACCTCCCTTTTTCTTTTCACAATTGCGTTGACAATCGCCTGAGCGCATTTTTCAATAGAAAGCGCCGCGTTGCTGTGTTTTATACTTAACTCGCCAATTGGCTGGCCGTTCATTCCCAGGGTATTCTGTCGCCAATCGGGATTCCTGATCCAGCTCGGTTGGGCAATCAAAATGTCAACGCCTGTGCCTTGAAGCTCAATTCTCAGCGAATCGAAAAAACCGTGCAATGCATGTTTGGAAGCCGCGTAGCCGGTGTGAAACGGCACGCCTTGTTTGCCTTGAATCGAGGAGATAACCGCAATGAACCCTTTGCTTTTTTTAAGGTGGGGGAGAGCTTGGTAGGTACAATTGACCGCGCCAAGGTAGTTGGTATCCATAATTTTATGCAGGAGGCTCAGATCTTCAATCTCCTCAAATTTTGCCCACATTCCGATTCCGGCATTTGCAATCAGAATATCGATTGTGCCAAACCGCTCAATCGTGAGTTCGATCACCTTTTGACAGTCCTGGCTTTTGGTGACGTCGCCGCGAATAATAATGGAGGAAGAATGGAATTGTGCGCAGAGATTTTGGGTCTCTAATAATTTTTCCTGATTGCGGGCAAAGAGAGCAAGGTTGGCGTTGAGCTTAGCAAGGTCAAGCGAAAGCGCTCTCCCGAGCCCTGAGGAGGCTCCCGTTATGATTGTGGTCTTTCCGGAGAGCATTCAATGAGTAAATGTCAGGTTTAAGTTATTTATCAATAGTGGATTATTGGAGGAATGGATTTCTGGAGTATTGGGGAAAACGAGGTCATTAATCCAATGTTCCATTAATCCACCAATCCACTATCCAAATGCTTACAGATATCTGCCCAAAAAAGCTTTGCGTATCCTTTGCTTCTCTGCGTCTTTGCGTGCGGTTTTGCTCATGACCCCTGTGCTTCAACTTTGTGTTTCAAGGATTCGGCCTGAGTAATTTTCTGGTTTGTCCCGCCGTTTCGGTCAAATTCTTTGATATCCTGTTCTTTGAGGCCCCAGTCGTGAAAGGGGGCGTCTATCGGGATGATTTTGCCCGGGTTCATGACTCCTTTCGGATCTAATCCGTGCTTGAGGGCTTCTACCGCCTTGACGCCGGTCGTTGAAATATCCTCCTCAATCCATGGCATATGCTCATAGCCAACGGCGTGGTGGTGGGACAAGGTGGCGCCGCCTTTTAAAAAGGCGTCCTCCGCAGCTTTTTTTACATAAAGGTACTGCTCCAACTCTTTGCCTGGTTTTTGCACACAGGCGAATGTGAAATACAG
>JBHHXN010000316.1:0-3306 GCA_046757025.1 bacterium | reverse complement strand
AACTCACTTTTTCCGAGAAAGAACTTTCCGAACTTATTTTTGAAAGAACCGGAAAAGAGAAAGACTTCGGCGTGATTCGCAGCAAAGGCGATCAGGCCTTGTTCGGTTTTACAACCGGCCAAATGAAACAGAAACTGGGGATCAAACCAAACCGGCCTCTGGCGGATTTTTTGCCCACCATAACGATAAAGGCAAAAGATTTTGCAACGGAAATCACCATTTTCAATGTCAAAGATAAAGATATCCATCAGGGGGATAAAATCGCCTGGGAACATATTACCAACAACAAAAGCGTGCGAAAACTATTGCTTGAGCGCGGCATACGACCGGAGGAGCTGCCGGCGGAAGAAGATGTCAAGAAACTGGAACGCCGGGTGCAAAGCGAAGATAAAAAATTTACCGCAAAACCTGACAAATTGGATTCGGATTAAGACTGTATAATAACAACAAGAAGACAGCCCACTATGAGTACACACAAGTTCTTCCCGCCCCGGCCAGAATCAAAGCCGGTCATCTATGCTTATGAGGATACCCATCCGCAATACGCCGGACTACTCAAGGTCGGCTACACAACAATAGATGTGCAGACGCGCGTGGCGCAGCAGTATCCGACCAAAAAGCCGGGCACTCCCCCCTACCGCATTGTGCTGGAAGAACCGGCCATGCGCAACGACGGCACGGTGTTCACCGATCACGATGTGCACCGCTGGCTGCGTCAGCGTGGCGTCCACAACCCGGACGGCGAGTGGTTCGCCTGTCCTGTGAATAAAGTGAAAGCGGCTGTGATTGCCCTTCGCACGGGGCAAATGAACGAGGAGAGTCGAACGCTGGATTTCTCCATCCGCCCCGAGCAGGCCGAAGCGGTGGAAAAGACCGCTGCCTATTTTAAACGGGCACAAAAGGAAGACCCGGACAAGACACCGCATTTCCTTTGGAACGCTAAGATGCGCTTCGGTAAAACCTTTGCCGCTTATCAGCTCGTCAAAAAGATGGGCTGGCGCAAGATTCTGGTGATGACTTTCAAGCCGGCGGTGCAGAATGCCTGGGAGTCGGACCTGAAACAGCATGTTGATTTCAGAGGCTGGCAATTCATTTCACCTGGCGGACTCACCTACGAGGAAGCTGATAAGAGCAGACCCTTTGTCTGTTTCGGTTCATTCCAGGATTATCTGGGCCGGAATCGCAGCACCGGCGGCATCAAAACCAAAAATGAGTGGGTTCATGCCATCCACTGGGATTGTGTGATTTTCGACGAATACCATTACGGCGCCTGGCGTGAGAACGCCAAAGAACTGTTTGAGGCGGAAGATAAGAAGGAAATCGAATTTGGAGAAGGCCAGGGATTGAAGGATTTCGATGAAGAGATCATCCCAATCACCACCGACGCCTATCTCTATCTATCTGGGACGCCGTTTCGGGCAATTGCATCCGGCGAGTTCATTGAGGAACAGATATTCAACTGGACCTATTCGGATGAGCAGAAGGCTAAGGCGGAGTGGCAAGGGGAAAACAATCCATACGCCTGCCTGCCACGCATGGTATTGATGACGTATCAACTGCCGGATACGGTCCGCGAGGTCGCCATGCAGGGGGAATTTGATGAATTTGATTTGAACGTCTTCTTCTCTGCCGAGGGCAATGGGAAAGACGTGAAATTTAAATATGAGGATGAGGTGCAGAAGTGGCTGAACCTGATCCGGGGCGCGTTTCAGGCCACCACGGTTGACAACCTGAAACTGGGCGCTAAAAAGCCGCCGTTACCATTTTCCGATGTGCGGTTGTTGAACGTGCTCTCGCATACGTTCTGGTTTTTGCCGAGCGTTGCTTCATGTTATGCCATGCGCAACTTGCTGGCGCAGAAGCAGAACCGCTTTTATCACGATTATCAGGTCATCGTGGCAGCCGGAAGCAGCGCAGGCATCGGTGTAGCTGCCCTGCCGCCTGTGCTGGAAGCCATGGATGATCCGTTGAAAACAAAGACGATTACCCTGTCTTGCGGCAAACTCACCACCGGTGTGACCGTGAGACCTTGGACAGGAATCCTTATGCTGCGGAATTCTTCCAGCCCGGAGACTTATTTTCAGGCTGCCTTCCGAGTCCAATCGCCGTGGACGGTGGTCAATCCTGACAACGACGCACCGCACAGGGAAGAAATCATCAAAAAAGAGTGCTACGTCTTTGATTTCGCGCCAGACCGCGCTTTGCGGCAGATTGCCGATTACAGTTGTCGTCTGAATTTCAATGAATCGAACCCCGTGAAAAAGGTCGAGGAGTTTATCAGTTTTCTACCGGTGCTGGCCTATGACGGCAGCGCCATGAAACAGATTGACGCAGCGGGTATTCTGGATATCGCCATGAGTGGAACATCCGCAACCTTGCTGGCGCGCCGCTGGGAGAGTGCGCTTTTGGTAAATGTGGACAACGCTACCCTGCAGCGGCTGATGAGCAACGAGGCGGCTATGAAAGCGCTGATGAGTATCGAAGGTTTCCGCAATCTGAATCAGGAAATTGAAACCATCATCAACAAATCCGAAGCCGTGAAAAAAATACGGAAGGAAAAGAACGACGAGGATTTGACGCCGAAAGAGCGGAAACAATTGACGGAAGAAGAAAAAGAATACAAGAGCAAACGCAAGCAGATTCAGGAAAAGCTGATTAAGTTTGCTACGCGGATTCCGCTGTTTATGTATCTGACCGATTACCGTGAACGTACGCTTCGGGATGTCATCACAAAGTTGGAGCCTGGTCTGTTCAAGAAAGTGACCGGCTTGAGCGTCACAGATTTCGAGCTGCTGGTCAGTCTGGGGCTTTTTAACAGTGCATTGATGAATGACGCTGTTTACAAGTTCAAGCGGTATGAAGATGCCAGTCTGGTGTATGTCGGAATTAACAAACACGAAGGCGAAGATATCGGTCTTTATGATACTGTGTTGAATGCAGCGGACTATTCGGCGATTTTTGAGAATGAGGCTGAAGGAGCTTGAAAATATGTTACTATCGGATGGGCTAATATGGGCTGGACCGGAAGGCTTCTGTACGTTCCAACGTTCGAGGCGAGTTTTTCATTAGAGCCATAAATCAAATAAACATGGAGGTTAGAGATTGAGCATCCCTAAAAGAAAAATCGGATTCTATTCACTCACTCTGCGGGACAATGATGATGACTCTCAGAAACATCCACCGAAGGCACTTTCGGAGGTGCTTAGTTTCATTGTCTCTCTGAAAAAATTGATAGAATCTATAGTATTACATCTGAACTTTTGCATTTTTTTACAAGAAAATGGCTAAATGACGCGAAGTGAATGA
>JBHHXN010000315.1:0-3308 GCA_046757025.1 bacterium | reverse complement strand
TTTAGCCATTTTCTTGTAAAAAAATGCAAAAGTTCAGAAGTCATACTATAAATTGCAACCGCAAATTACCAGCGAAAGTAAAACCTCAGTTATAGGGGGGGGTGTCATTCTGTAAGAATCTTGTTAATAATCAGCACCTTACGAACAATCAAACAAGATTCTTCCAGAATGACAGATGCAATGTTTTTCGTATTTCACACTTTCTGTTTATATAGCAACGAATGGTTACCCCCTCTATGAGTGAGGTTTTACGGAACATTTTAGAAACCACTTGAATTTTCATTCAAATCTATTTAAATTGAGTTTGTAAGTTATTCTCAAAACATAAGGAGTATTTGCCATGAGTGATATTTGTGTACCGTTACCCAGATTTGAGCCGGCGAAATCTGCTCAGGTACAGGTTAAGATTGAAAATCACCAAATACTAAATTATAATTATCGCGTGGAAGCGTTTGAGTGGCTGCCCGACGACGAACTTTCTGACAGAAGAATTCAAAGCCTGAAAAGAAATATTGAAAGTTATGACAACGACTGGGAATTGATTCAAATCTACAATCCAGGCCCGCGGGATAAACATATTCAGGTATTATTTAGAGAAAGAGTAGTAAATTAAGTCAATTAGATCAGGCAATTTCAACCTGAATAAAGCTGATCGCTCGTTACTTGGTGCTGGATTTCATGAAGTCAAGTACCAAACATCGCTATAAAATAATTTCACATCTAACTAAACACCAGGGCAATTAAAAAAGATTACTCCTTACCAGCTCTCTATGTTCGCTAACGGACACCTGTTGTAATGTCAGCGGATACTTTTCCTTTAACATATCTTACTTAATTTAAGCATAATTCCATAAAAAACAATAATGGCCTATTTTTTGAAGATGTTATTTTGATTAAATACACAAAATGCTATTGGCCAAACCGTTAAAGGTTTTGCGGTACGAGTGAACCGATTGCGGATTTGAGATTGCGGAATGCGGGAGACCAAAACTTCGGACTCCGAAATCCGCAATCTAAAATCCGAAATCAGGAGGTTTTTATGTTTAAAAATTACATCATATCTTTATATAGAAATATTTTAAGACAAAAGGGGTATTCATTTATCACCATCACCGGGCTGGCAATCGGTTTAGCCAGTTGTATCTTGATCTTCCTGTTTGTGAGTCACGAATTAAGCTACGATAAATACCACAATGATGTTGAGCGGATTTACCGCATCCCAACCATCGTTAAATCCGCCTCTGTGGAGAAGCCTTTTGCCAGGGGATTAACGCCCCTGATTCCCACACTGCGCGAAAATTACCAGGAAGTGGAAACCGCGGTGCGTTTTCATTATTGGATCACTTCAAACGTGAAGGTTAAGCATGAAGGTCAAGTATTTATTGAAAACTCGCTTATGGTGAACGAACCGGAGATGTTCAAGGTCTTCACCATCCCATTTCTGCTTGGAAATCCTTCAACGGCTTTAGACCGACCCGGGACCATCGTCATCACCAAAGAGATCGCGGACAGGATATTCGGCGATAATAATCCGCTGGGAGAAACCCTGAAAGTGAATGGCAGCCCTTATGAAATTACCGGCGTCGTGGAAAACGCACCCGAGAATACGCACCTGAGATACGATATCATGCTGTCCCTGAAAACCGTGGCAAGCAGATTGAATCTGGATAACTGGGGCTGGACCGGTTTTTACTCGTATGTGAAATTACGTCCTAATGTCAATCCACAAGAGTTTGAGAAGAAAATCCGCAAAATCGCGCATAACTATATTGGCGAGGCCCTGGACGAGCTTGGCATCGAATTCATTCTTTTCCTGCAGCCATTGCGAGATATTCACCTGCATTCCAACATCCATCGCGAAATCAAACCGCCCGGCGATTCAACATATGTTTACATATTTTCTGTTGTGGGAATTCTGGTTTTGATCGTCGCCTGCATCAACTTCATGAACTTGACCACCGCACGGGCCGGCAAACGGGCCAAAGAAATCGGCGTGCGCAAGGTCATGGGGGCGCATCGTCTGCAGTTGATCAGTCAGTTTGTCGGCGAATTTATTTTCATGACCCTGATCGCTTTGGCTCTGGCCATTTTGTTGATCGAGCTGATTCTACCTTATTATAATGAACTGACCGGCAAGCATTTCACCACGGTGGCGATTTTTCAGCCTGGTATGATGATGGTTTTGCTCGGCGCCATTTTACTGGTTGGACTGGTGGCGGGCAGTTATCCGGCTTTATTTCTTTCGGCATTTAAGCCGGTACAGATTTTTCAACGGTTTTCCCGCACCAACTCTGGCGGTAGCACGGTCCGAAAAATGTTGGTGGTGTGGCAGTTTGCGATATCCATCCTACTCATCATCGGCACGCTGTTGATCTACCGGCAGATCGATTTTATGAAAAACAAAAATCTGGGTTTTGACAAAGATCAAAAACTCATTTTACCGGTCTATCTCGGCGATAATTATGAAACCATCAAAAACGAGTTTTTAGCGCATCCGTCCATCACCGGCGCTACTGCTTCCTCCAGCGTCCCCGGCCGCATTAGCAATTCGCTGGTCACCAAATTAGTTGGCGACGAAAATAAGCAGGGCTGGACTATTCTGTACAATTTTGTGGACTATGATTTTATCTCAGAATACGGGCTGGAGGTGATCGCCGGCCGTGCCTTTCAAAAAGAAATGGCGACGGATGCTTCTATGGCGTTTGTGCTTAATGAGGCGGCGGTCAGCAATTTTGGATTTGCCGCGCCGGAGGAAGCCCTGGGAAAACAGCTCACCAGAGGCGGCGATAGCGGCCCCATCATCGGAGTGGTCAAAAACTTTCACATCAAGGGGCTGCAAAGTGAAATTCAGCCCCATATCATGCAGCTTCGAACGAGCGGTTTTTCAACACTCAGCCTGAATGTAAAAACCGACAACCTGGCTGGGACCCTGGATTTCATCCAAGACAAATGGCAGGAGCTGCAGTTGGGAAATACTTTTAGCTATTTTTTTCTGGACGAAGATTTTAACCAGCAGTATGGTTCGGAAGAGCGCATGGGCAGACTCTTTTCGATTTTCACCGTGCTCGGGATCATCATTGCGGTCCTTGGGCTGTTCGGGCTGGCTTCCTTTATGGCCGAGCAGCGCACCAAAGAGATCGGCATCCGCAAAGTTTTGGGCGCCACGGTGACGAACGTCACCGCACTGCTGTCGAAGGATTTCGTCAAGCTGGTACTGCTGGCCAACCTCCTCGCCTGGCCGGTAGCGTGGTTTGCGATGAACAAGTGGCTGCAAAACTTCGCCTACCGCATCGACATCGGCTGGTGGG
>JBHHXN010000314.1:0-3309 GCA_046757025.1 bacterium | reverse complement strand
TCAGCTTGAACTTATTTGTTCTGGTTGAAATTATCTAAGTGCGAAACTTGAGTAACATAATTAGTGTCCATCCGTAATCGTCATTCCCGAATGCTCCCTGCTTAAAACATGCAGGGACAAGCTCATCGGGAATCTCGTGCCTAACGGACCAATGGATTCCCGCTTAAAGATGCAGGAATGACAAAAAAAGCTCTATACGGATGGACACGAATTAAAGATTGACCGAAAACTCCCCCCAACGCCGTGTCATTACGAGTCCCGCGTTTTGTGCGGGACGAAGCAATCTCCTACCGTGCCTGAGACGGAGATTGTTTCGCTGAGAAGCGTTCACAATGACAGCAATAAACTATGCTTTCGGTCAAACACTAATTATTCATTTCCAACCAAAGGAGAATCTTAGAAATATCTTGCATTTTGCAGAACTCATGTCTATATTTTTGCATTATCTTACCTTTAAAAAAGAATCTTCCTAAAAACAAGAGGAGGGCAACATGCATACCAGACGTCAATTTTTGGGAGCAGTGATGCGTCCTGCTGTGGCCGCTACCGCGGTAACCCTGCTGGAGCCGTTTGCCATCGAACGGGTGTTAAAAGCGGTTGCCAACGTCACAGGTACCCCCGAGGAAATCGCTGCCAATGAATCCTTCTGGTTCGAGATTCAGCAGGCCTTTACCACCGACCGCAGTTTGATCAATCTGAACAACGGCGGCGTGAGTCCGGCGCCGGCAGATGTGCAGGAAGCCATGAAACGCTACCTCGACTATTCCAACACGGCGCCGGTGTACACTATGTGGCGGATTCTTGAACCGCAGCGCGAAACGGTTCGCAGAAAACTGGCGAAAGTGTTTGGCTGCGACCAGGAAGAAATCGCGCTCACTCGCAACGCCTCGGAAGGGCTGCAAATCTGCCAGTTAGGTTTTGATCTCAAGCCCGGAGACGAAGTATTGACCACGAATCAGGATTACCCGCGCATGATTACCACGTTTAAACAACGCGAGCGGCGGGAAGGGATCGTGCTCAAGCAATTCTCCATTCCCGTGCCCGCTGAAAATGACGACGAAATCGTGTCGTTATTTGAGCAAAATATCACTGCCAAAACCAGACTCATTTTGATGTGCCACATGATCAATCTCACCGGCCAGATTTTGCCGGTTAAAAAGGTGGTGCAGATGGCCCGCAAAAAAGGTCTCCCCGTCATCGTGGATGGCGCGCACACCTTCGCGCATTTTGACTTCACCAATGAAGATCTGGATTGCGATTATTACGCCACCAGCCTGCACAAGTGGCTGTTTGCCCCGCACGGCACCGGCATGCTTTATGTGCGAAAAAATAAAATTAAATCTCTCTGGCCCATGATGGCCGCGCCCGAAGGCATGGATGAAAACATTCGCAAGTACGAGGAAATCGGCACGCATCCGGCAGCCAACTACCTCGCCATTGCGGAGGCACTGACTTTTCATCGGGGAATCGGGGCCAAGCGCAAAGAAGCGCGCATGATTTACCTGCGCGACCGCTGGGCGAAGCGCTTGCGGCAGCACGACCGGGTACGGCTTCATACCAGCCTGAAACCGGGCTTTGCTTGTGGTCTGGCAAACGTGCAGATCCAAGGCATCGAGCCGGGCGACATTACCGCCTATCTCTGGAAAAAGCATCGCATCATCGTAACCCCCATAAAGCATCCGGAATTTGAAGGCCTTCGTGTGACGCCAAACGTGTACACTACCGTCGAAGAAATCGATCGTTTTAGCGAGGCCATGGAAACCATTATCAAGAAAGGAATTGAAACCTCATGAAAAAAAGTCAATTCATGCCGCTTTTTTGTGTGCTTTTGTTGGGTTGCGCTGCACAGCCTGTGGAGCGGGAGGTCATCTCAACCGAAGCGGCGCCGGCGGCCATCGGCCCCTACTCGCAGGCCATCCGAGTCGGCAGCATGCTGTTTCTGGCTGGGCAAATCGCCATCGACCCGGCCACAGGCGAATTTATCAGCGGCGGTATCGAAGAGCAAACGCATCTAGTCTTAAAAAATATTCAGGCGGTTTTGAAAGCAGCGGGGTTCGAAATGAAAGACGTGGTGCAGAGCCAGGTGTTTCTTTCCGATCTCAACAATTATGCGGCCATGAATTCGGTATATGCATCTTATTTTCAAGAAGCGCCACCTGCACGCGCAGCAGTGCAAGCTGCCCGTTTACCAAAAGAAGCTCTGATTGAAATCATGGTCACGGCTGTAAAATCACGATAACTACGACAATTTAAAAGGCTGAATACAAAAATACAAGGAGTCCACTATGGCGGAAGAGAAAAAAACCAAAGGCAAAGGTTGTTTAATTGCCCTGGCAGTGGTAGGGGTGCTTTTTATTATTGTTGCGATAGGAAGCTGGTTTGTTTTAAAAAAAGCTAAAAATGTTTTCGAAAACTTCGCTGAAGGCACCGGCGTTTCTCCGAAAATGATCGCGGAGGCGAAAACGCTCAATGAACAATTTCCTTTTCAGGAGCCGGAAGATAACCTGATTTCTGAGCGGCAAATTACCACGTTTATCAATATCAAAAAGGATTTTGCGGACAAAATTAAAAAACATGAAGCGCAATTCGAAAAATTGAGTGACAAATCGAGGAAAGAAGAATTGGGATTTAAGGAGATTGCTGAGTCTTGGAAAATTCTGGGAGAAATTCGGCGGGATTTTCTCAGCTCGTTAAAACGCAACAAAATGTCTCCAAAAGAATACGTGTATCTTTCAAGTCAAATCTATTCTACTTATCTGGCAGAATCGGTTCATACCGGCTACGAGCAAATGGCACAGGGCATGCAAACGGCGCAGGAAAGTTACGCGGAACAACTGAAACTATTGGAAAAGCAATTGCAGGATCCCAACATTCCGGAAGAAGTGAAAGCGGGATTGCGCACGACCATGCAAAATTATGAAACCATGATGCAGCAGAGTATGCAAGGAAAGTCTGAATATGAGCAAGCCTACCAGAAGCTGCCACAGCAAAATATCGAGCTGCTGAAAAAATACCGCACGGAATTGGAAAATCTCAATACTTTGGGATTTGAGTACTGGGGCCTGGCTTTGAGTGCGAGTGCTTATGAGGAATAAGGCGGAAGAAATGATTTCTAAGGCCATGGTTTTATCATATCTATCGGGTTCATTCTAAATTAACTCAAGTTTCACACTTAGATAATTTCAACAAGAACCAATAAGTTCAAGCTGATAAATTCGTATTTAATCATTGAGTATCTCGTAACAAGTACTCCGGGCTGTCATTCGTATATTAAAAGTATCTATTATTCATTCAGAAGTTGTGTGTAAC
>JBHHXN010000313.1:0-3364 GCA_046757025.1 bacterium | reverse complement strand
CTTATCCCTTCGTAAACTTTTTCTCGAGCAGTCTGCCAATAAAAAAAATCGCCATACCTATAGCAGCAATCTTGTATTCGCTAGCCAGATCATCCTGCGAAATGCCGACAAAAAAACCAATAAAAACTTGACCTAATCCGATTATCTGTAAGGCTTTAGCTAGGTACCACATTGAAATTGAAGTTAATTAGTGATTGACGAAAAAGTCCTTGTTTTACTTTTAGAATACCGATAAGTCTGATAGTTGATATGCTCATTAGTGGATTTTGTTCTTAGTTTCTGCGCTATAAACTTTTATAGTAGCTGTTTAGCAATCAAAATGTGATAGTTTGTGGTGTTTGCGTGTACCTCACAATTTGCAGTTTTAAGCTGACGAGGGTAACGAATATTCTATAATATTGAACTTTAGAATAAAATAGTAATTTCAACCCTAAAATTCAAACAAATTATTAGTCGTAATAAATTATTTTTAAAACACTTAAGATTTTTCAATCTTGGCTAATAACCTCACCTTAAGAAATCGCCGGCTTTTTTCAACGGCTAGCATGAATTCAGCATTGGAAGGCTTGGTGACGGTTTGCACTATATGACCGCAGTTGCAATTGCCCTGATGACTCCAGTCGTAGTCCGCTAACAATTCAAAATATAGCTTTTTAATCTCTAGGTGAAGCCTTTTGATGCTACCTTACAAAAAAGGTGACTCTTAATTTTTGGCGCTCCATTTAAAGGTTAGAACGTCTTGCCTCATGTTTATTGGTGTCATAAATCGCAAACGTAGCATTCCCGGTCAATCCGCCCATAATTTCTCCGGGATTGATAATCAGCGTGTCGCCATTTTCCGAAATTTCAAATTGGTGATTATGACCGAAACAGACCACGTCATAGACCTCAGACTCGGCCATCGCACGACCGATGTTATCGAAGTGGCTGATTCCGAATTTTTTATCTCCCAGATCCAGCTCAGCGAACTCTCCATGTAATTTCATGTGTGGATATTCATTTGCTTTAGTGGTGATTCGAAAGAGGTCGCCGTCGTTGTTGCCGAAGACTATGTGAATATTTCCTTTCGTAAATCCCTCGCCCAATTCTTTCACAATGAAAGGGGAGCAAAGATCGCCGCAGCAAATGAGCGCATCCGCCTCGTGAGTCATTTTCAGCGCTTTCCTCAAGTTGTTGATGTGGTCATGGATATCGGCAATGATTGCGATTTGCATTTTGTCTTTTCTTTAAATTAAAACAAAAAAATTAAGCACTTAAAGGACACCGATAAAAACACGAGTTTTGTTGGCAATTCCGTGTTTTCAGTGTTCCTCGGTGTTTAATTTTTAGAATAATAAATATTCGCTATAATGTCAAGTTGTGATCTCTACCCCTGCTTCCTTCCAAAGCCAGTCATAACTGCCACTATCATAACCGGGAATAGAACCAGGCTATAAAAACAGTACGGCACAAACTGCTCTCCGGAAAGAACGGTCGCAAAAGAATAGCGCTCGGCAACTTGCTGTTGAATCGCCACCGCGGCAACAATCGTCGCAGCATAGGGTAGCAAATATGGAAACGAGCAAGATACCGTGTCGAGAAGATTGGCGCTGCGGTAGGGGTGGATGTTAAATTTCTTGCGCAAAATATTCGCAAGGGGTCCGGCTGTGATCATGGCGACCGTATTCACGGAAACACAAATATTCGTGAAAGTGATCAAACCTAAAATGGCGAACTCGGTACCTCGCACAGAGCGGGCAATGGTTTTTTGCAACCAGCTAATAAATTTTTTGAGAAAACCGCCGGCTTCCATAATGCCGATGGCGGTGACCAACAAAAGTGTGAGAATAGACGTTGGAATCAAAGCGGCTGCGCCGCTGACCGCGCTGCCACTTACGGAACCCTCCGCGGTAACGTGAAAAACTTCACGCAACGGAAAAACACCCGCCAGAGGTCCGATAACAGCCGCTGCAAAGATTCCTGCAGATAGCGCCGCCAAAAAATGTCCGCCACTTACCGCGACGATAAACACGATGACCGCGGGAATCAGCATCGGCAGACCGGTCGGGTCCGCGGTTTCAGCAAGGAGCCGGGTTGCTTCCGCTTCAGAAATAGTCGTATTCCCACTGCCAAAAATAACAAATAAAGCTGCTGAAATTGCAGAAGCAATTAAAACATATTTTAAACGTGAGCGCACGACACCACCGACATCTGTTTCCTGAGTTGCAGCAGAAACGATGGTGGTGTCTGAAATCGGCGCCAGGTTGTCGCCAAAAGCCGCTCCGCTGAAAATCGCCCCCAAGAGCGCCGCTGGGTTCGCACCCAGCACGATGCCGGCGGGATACATGACCGCTGTAAAACCGACAACGGTTCCCAATCCGGTGCCAACCGCTGTTGCAAACAAGGCAGCTGAAACAAACACCCCTAGCGTAAACCAAGCGCCATTTAAATTAAGTTTCCAGCCGACCCAGACAATCGCCTCGACCAGGCCTGAGCTCGCGAGGATTCCTGAAAATGAACCGGCCCATAACCAGCAGACGAGGGCAACTGTTGCGGTTCGGTTTGCCATCAGAGAAAATACTCGCTCACTGTATCCGGCAATGTCTCCGCAAAAAAACATCCCAATCGAAATGCCAAGCATCGCAGCCAGGATCATCCCTTCAACTGCGGGCGCACCAAAAAAGACCAGTCCAATTGTAGAGGATATAAAAACAGCTAAAGGTATGACGCTCAGAACAGGCCCGCCACGAAATTCAATCTTTGATTGCGCTTGTGTCAATTTTTCCTCCCTTAATGTAAGCTGAAGTTTAATTTAAGACTCCATTCATACTTTTGCAATACCCAGAAAGAAAAAATGCCCAATCCCAATGCCAACCCCCAATTGATGAATTCTTGGGATTTCTAAATTGCTCTTACTTTTGTATGATTGGTGTACATGGCAGCACCTATTAAATATGTTCACCAGTGGCCATTAAAAGGCATGTTTAAGAAATAAAAGGAAAGTGTCATGAAGCCATTAACAGACAAGCAGAAGAACGTTTTGAGGCTTATCGCCGAAAAAGCTATGGAAGTGGGTTATCCGCCCACTTTGCAGGAATTGGCAGATGAGTTGGGGGTAGCTTCTAAAAACGCTGTTCTCAAGCATCTGACCGCCCTGGGAAAAAAGGGTTACATCGGCAAACGGGAAGGTGGTGCGGCCCGGGGTATCCGGATTTTGGAGTCGCTCGGTTATCTCGGGAGTCCTGATGTCAGCAGCGTTCCTCTGGTAGGGTCGGTTCCTGCCGGGTCGCCGTTGCTTGCGGAAGAAAATATTGATCGCTATGTCTCGATACCCATTGAAGTCATCACTTTTTTTCAGGATGGCAGACTTCATCCTTTGCGATTT
>JBHHXN010000312.1:0-3364 GCA_046757025.1 bacterium | reverse complement strand
TCGGTCTTGAGCTTTTTGCACAGCTCGAAACCGTTCATACCCGGCATCATCACGTCGCTGATCACCAGGTCGGGGATGGTTTCGAATGCTTTTTTCAGCCCCATGCTCCCGTCCTCTGTTTCCAGCACACTGAATTGCTTATCAAGTATGTCTCGCATATAGATTCGCATATCGCGGCTGTCTTCAACCACAAGAACGATGGGGCGCTCCTTTTTCGCTGCGGCCTCGCTCGCGGAGAGTGTGCTCCCCTCAGGCTTCTCCGCAGCTCCCAATTCAGACTCAAGAGCAGGCGCTATGGATAAATCTGTCTCCAACTGCGGTTCTTCGAACAGCTCGCTTTCATCCAGTTGGGCCCGGCTCTGCGGGAGACGAACCACAAAGGTGCTGCCGTGCCCAGGCTCGCTCTCGACCCGGATTTCGCCGCCGTGCAGCTCGATCAATTCTTTGGTCAGCGCCAAACCGATGCCAGTCCCCTCGTGCGATTGCGTTGCAGACGGGTCGGCCTGATAGAATCGGTCGAAAATTTTGTTGAGATGCTTTGTTGGAATGCCTCGGCCAGTGTCGCGAACGGCGATTTGGACAAACTTTGCGCTGGGTTTCTCAGGCTCCACTTCACACGTACTCACTTCCACTTCCACACGGCCGCCTTCAGGTGTGAATCTCAGCGCATTGGAAAGGAGGTTATAGAGAATTTTCTCCAAGCTGTCTTTATCGAAAAAGGCTGGAATCACCTCCGGCGCCTGCAGGGTGAGCGCGATCTCCTTTCTAACTGCCGCCGATTCAAACGAGGTAACGACTTGCCTGAGTATTTTGGTCAGGTTGCCGGGATGGGCGCGCAAAACCATCTGCCCGGCTTCGAGCTTCGAAAGATCCAATAGTTGGTTGATGAGGCGAAGAAGGCGCTTGCCCTGCCGTTTCATCATTTGCATTTGCTCTTTGGCACGTGTCCCCAGGTCCTCGCTGAGCAAATGTTGCAACGGCCCGAGAATGAGGGTCAGCGGCGTGCGGAATTCGTGCGAGATATTAGCAAAGAAGCGCGACTTCATCTGATCGAGCTCACGCAGCTTTTCGGCCTCGAGCTGCTGCGCCTTCAAGTCGTGGGCCAAGCGCATCTGGGCGATCAGCTCTTTGTTCGTTTTGGCGAAAGTGCGCGCCAGGTAAACAGACATAGAGAGCACCAGACAGAGAATCCCATAAACGAATCCAAATTCAAGCCACGGCCAGGATATGATTGCGAGAACATACAGCATCTGGAGAATGCCCGTCAAAATGAACAGAAGAAATCCTATCCCGATAATCCAGGCGCCGTCCTTCTTCTTCAGAATAGCCATACCGATGACTCGCAGCATCTCCGCAAAGGCGGCAACAATGAGGATGAAAAATGGTATCTTCGCAGCGAACGGCTTTACCCAATAGAAAGCGCCCATGAAAGCGCTCGTAGTCAGGAAAAAGAAAAACCACCTCGGCGCCCTGGAGTGAAAAAGCGAGTATTCAAATCGCATTCCGGAGATGACAGTAATGACCGCCGCCAGAGATTCGATTTTACTGAGAAGTACATAGCGGGGGAATGGCATAGAAAAATCATACTCCAGGATGATGAAGGTCATGAGCGCCAGACCGCCGATGAAAATCGCGTAGTAGAGATTCTCTCGGGCTTGCGGGTAAAACAGGGCAAGCAGCAGGTGTAGCAACGCAATTGTCGCGGCGACACCGACGAAAAGCATTTGGTAACCCCGGGCAATTCTAATATGACCCGCTCTGGTCGCAAAAAACCGATCCGCATCGCCCAATCTTAGCAAAAAGCCCGCACTTCGCTGCTCAGCTGAAAAGCGTTCATCGGCAATAAAATTTGCGTAGCGTACGGCGAGCACCTGCTCTCCGGCGCCAAACGAGATGATTCTTGGGTCGCGGTCATAGGAGCCTTCCATTTCATCTCTCGTACCACCGACCCTTCCGAACTCGAGAATGCGTTCGCCATTCAAATAAATTTCGGAAGCGCCGAGCGGCGAAACCCTTAGCCCAACCGGCACGTTTGCGAGGGTCGAATCTACAGCGAGATGCAATCTGAACCAGCCGATTCCCGGCCAGCCGCTGGCAGGAAGCTCTTTGCGCCTGAGCAGGGTATTGGTTGTTTCCCAACCGGAGTCATCGAAGTCCGGCAACGCCCAGGCAGGATTGTCGCCGGAATGATACTTCCAGTTGTTGATCAACTTTATCCCATCCCTGCTCTTTTCTAAAGCGTTTGCCTCCAGCGCCTGAACCGGTTTCGGCGTCTGCGGAGTAAGCTTGGTTGCCGCAAAGAACGCTTCTAAAATTGCTCCAGCTTTCGTTAGCGGCAAAAGTTGTAGCAAGGCAACACATAAAGATATAAGATATAGCCTATAAGCTGTCTGCATGGATAAGTGCACCACTGAAAAGAACGCCCGCTTAGGGTGTTCAATGCGACTTTTCTAAAGCTGTTATTTAATTTTTACCACCACAAATGTCACATCATCCTGCTGAGCGCGCCCGCTCGCCCAGGCCTCGCCTGCTTTTTTCAGATGCTCTATGATTTCTTCAGGTGAATTTGCGGCGGTTTGTTCAAAAAGCACTTTCACCCGCTCCTCACCCAGCATTTCGTCTTGCGGGTTAAACATCTCCTCAAAACCGTCACTCAGGAAAAGAACCGTATCGCCTGCACTCATATCGAGTTTTTTGTCTTTGTAGGGAAAATTGGTGAATCCTCCCAGCGGCATGCCTTTGAGCGCGACTTCTTCTACCCGACCGGTGGACGAACGATAGATCAGCGTAAACGGCATGCCCGCTGCCGCAATTTGCATTTGATGATCCTTAAACTTTGCTATCGTCAACGCCATGAACATTTTTTTCAGACCCATCGCCTTGATGGCTTTTGTGCCCTTTTTCAAGAATTCAATTGGCTCCGGCTCATCTGCAAGGGCATTGAACAAGCTCTTGGTGGCAGCTACCATGGTGCCTGCCTGCAATCCGTGCCCCGTGGCATCGCCGATGACCGCTGTCAGAGTGCCGTTATCGTGCATCTTGAAATCATAATAATCGCCGCCGACTTCTGTCGCTGTTATCATGTCGGCTGCGATTTCGAGATGTGGTACGGATGGCGGGTTTTTCGGCAGCATGGAGAGCTGCAATTGGCGGGCCTCTTCGAGTTCTTTCGATTTGCGGGCATTTTCGGCTTCCAGTTGCGCTCGCTCGCGCTCCTGTCTGATGGCCTTTTCCGAGAGCTCCTTGACCTGCACAAGCTGGATTTCCAGGTTTTTATTGGTGCGGGCGAAATCGCGCGACAGATATACGGACATCGCAATAATAAAACCGATGGATCCTAAAGCATAGGGATTTTCCGCTTCAA
>JBHHXN010000311.1:0-3413 GCA_046757025.1 bacterium | reverse complement strand
TTGTCATTGGCGATCTGGGCTTTGTTTTCTTCCACGAGCAAATGATAGACTTTCCCGCCTAATTCCGAGAAATTTTTGTCCACGTTGCGTTTGATATTGATGATGTCCATTTTGATCATGCCGATTTTCGTCAACTCTTCGGTCTTTTCGACGACGGTGTCCACCCCTTCACGAATGGTCTTTGCAATATCGTCCCATAAATTTGCCATATCTGCTCCTTAAAATCGTTATGATTAAACGCCGGTTTTTTAGATAAAAAAGTAATTAGAAATTGGATAAAATGCAAGGGAAAAGAAATCATAAATCGAAAGACGTCTGCTAAGGGCGGGGTAAATTCATACTTTGACTTCGCTCAGCATGAAGACAATTAATTTAACCGAAACAGAAACGACAATTTGTGTAATGAAAAAGTAGCGATGAAATGCAAAATCATTTTGAGCGAACATCCTGGATCAAATCACGCAAACTGCGTGACTGTCATTCTGTAAGAATCTTTTTTTGTTTGGAAATTTTTTATTTAGTTTTTGAACGGAAACGATTCCTCTCTTATCTGCAGGCATCCAGGACAAAGGTGAATTCCTGCTTATCTCGGCGGGGCCTGTCCTGAGCTTTGTCGAAGGGACGCCACCACATAAGAGATTTTTATCGCGCATTTTCGAATTTTCGTTCAAACACAAAATAGATTTTTCCAGAAAGACAGAAGTGGAACAACGGAATGTTACTTTAAACTTCGGCACTTCACACAGGTCGGAAACGAAGAATTTCTTAATATGCTGAAAATTACATTGTACAAAACTCTTCACGCCATTTCACTCAATTATACCGGTCTTTGAGTCGTTGATGGCTCAGGAAAATCGCCAACTTGTCTATTAATCAAATATAGATCTAAATGTGGTCCAGTAGCGCGTGGACTTAGCGGCCAAAATTTACCACCCAGAGTCACCCCTTCAGCATGCACCCAGAAACCAGCATGCACTGCCGCAGCCGCCAATTCTTCCCACGTTGAAGTGCCTTCGCGAGCGATATCCATTTTTCTGTATCTAGTATGCTCACCGGGTTTCACTACTGACGTGACTCTAAGGTCTTTATCTGGGCCGAATTTAGACTTTAAAAATGTCCGCATCTGATCTGCTTTTGTAATTACTGCTTCTGCCGTCCACAATATTTCATCTGCGGCCGGATCGCCAGTAATTATTGCCATCGGCGTTCTTTTTTTTCTGTCTAATACTCCATAATGAGATTGTTCTCCAATGGATAGCCAAAATTGTCTTTCGGAATTTTCATCCGGGGCAACTTGCCGTTGAATAAAATTTGCAGTTTGATTGTTTTGTTGGACCACATGAGCCAATTCATGAGCCAGTAATTTTTTACCGGTAGAAGTAGTTGAATTAAATTGTCCTTTTTCAAAGAAAATGTTTCCGCCCACCGTAAAAGCCCGCGCCTGCAGCGAGCGCGCCGATTCATCTGCCTGCGCATCGGAATGAATGCGCACCTGACTAAAATCGTGTCCCAATCGCGATTCGAAAAATTGCCGTTGCGATTCGGACAAAGGTTGGCCGCCGTTCTTCGAAACTTCCGTCTGATAGCCGCTTAGTCCAGATGAATGAGCAGCTACCAATTTACTCACATCAGCCTGCCCTGCTCCCAAAGTGCCGGTCGCCTGCTCCGCTACTCGCTCCGCTTCCTGCTCAAATCGATCTCCCGGCAGACTCACATGCAGCTTCTTTTTGAAAATTCGATTTTTGGATGTCTGGCCTTTTGATTTGTCAGAATTTAATCGAAATAATTTTGAAACAGGTGTTTTCATGTCCGATGCCTGTTTTCGAATAATTCATTGCTTTTCTAAAAATGAAATGTGGCGGTGAGACCGATGCTCGAAGGCGGTCGCTCTTCAGGAGGCCGGGAGGTCACATCCACAGGGGTTTGGCCGGCAAGGCCAATTGAAAATACGGGCACTTCACGGCAAGGTCGGTCACCTTTTTGAACAGCCTCATAGAGCGCTGCGATTTTTTCCGCCACTTCCATCAATCTATCTGAAGTAGAGGGCTCTTCCGTTTCGGTTTCTTCGGTTGTGGTGACGGGAGTCTGCGATTGCGTACCCACCCAAGTATTTACCGCCCTTGTGAGGTCCTCGCGTGCTCGTGTCACTTCTGCCTGCACTGCTAACGGGTCGTCTGCTAAACAAATGGTGCGCGTAGTGGCAAGAGAAATGCCGGCCGTGGCAAGGCCTTCTCTAACATTCACGCCCGAACTCAATTGCAGCTGGACATCTGGAATCCCATTCAATTTAACTGTAAAATTCAAGGCGCCAGAAGTCCGAGCTTCGAACTTAAATTCAATGGACCGCGCATCGCGCAAAGCAACCGGCCACCGGATTGTCAAGGATTTAGGAATCACGATTTGCACATCCAAGGGGCCAGCGCGGAAATTAAAATTGGTAAACCGGCTTAAATCCGGTAACGAACGGGACGGCGCTGGCGAAGCGGGTGCGGGATTTGGAATGGGCGTAAGCGGGCCACGCTGCGGAGTCTGGCGCTGAATCAAGGGCGCTGACAATAAATTTGACGTGAAGGCATTTCCACCTTCCTGCTGCACCACATGCGCCAATTCGTGAGCCAGCAAATTTTGCCCGCGGGCGGTAGCCGGTTGGAATTCTCCCCGGTCAAATACAACATCCTGTCCCAGCGTAAACGCCCGGGCGTGCAACGCCTGAGCCGCTTCCTGAGCGCTATCGTCGGTGTGAATCTTCACCTGACTGAAATCGTGTCCTAATCGTGATTCGAAAAAATGACGTAGCGATTCGGGCATAAGCTGGCCGCCGGTCTTCGAAACTGCCGACTGAAATCTGCTTGGTCTAAATGAATGGGCGGCTGGCATTTTAGTCAATTCACTCTGCCCTGGTCCACCTGTCCCTGAAATCCCCGTCGCCTGTTCAGCCACCCCCTCCGCTTCCCGCTCAAATCGGTCACCCGGCTGGCTCACCCGCAGGCTCAATGGAATAAGCGGTTGTGGCTCCGATTTGAATGCTTGCGTGTTTGACAACCGCGAACGGGTCTGAGAGATTAGACCATCTTGCGGCTTAAACTGCCGCGGCTTGTTTATGAAGGATCTCATCTTTATTCTAAATTCAAAGTGGAATATTTAACGATAAACTTTTACGGGTGCGCTGGTTGAATTTGAAACTCCTGCAGAATTTTGCGGCTGCGTTGCTTTGGCTTTGCCGGGGTTTTCAAAACTTTCGGAATGCGCAAAAAGAATTCCCGGGAGAATTTGACCTGCGATTTCAGACTTTCCAGACGGGTCTCTACAAACTGCAATTCTCTTTGAGTCGTCTTCATGAGTAAGCTCAGGGTATCTATTTGGACGGCGAATGTCAGCTCCTGCCTTTCAATTTGTTCAAGCTGGGTGAAAAT
>JBHHXN010000310.1:0-3415 GCA_046757025.1 bacterium | reverse complement strand
TTGCGATGATAACCTCTTCGCCGTTCATCACTTTTTCGATTAATTTTGATAAGTGCGTTTTAGCTTCATGAATGTTGACTTGATACATTTTTATAACTCCAAAAGTTAGTTAGTCATATCTCTTAGCTAAGATAGGCAAATAGAATATGAAAATCAACAAAATTAAGCACAAGACAATCAAGATTTTTTAGAATCCTCCCGAAGGTTGTGCACCTTCGGGAAGTTCTTAAATTCTAAGCTAACTTTTAGTAAAGTCTAAGATTCTACAAATGAGATGTGGAAGTAAATCCTCGACAAGCAAGGACCTTACGTTACCCGAGCTTATGGATAACGCACACAAGTACTCGCAGAAGTAATAAAAGTAAAATGGTTTGTGTCAAACCTTGTTCGAGAATCGCCTTGACTTTTAATGGAATGAATTGTAAATTTTAAAAATTCATTCAAGCTATTCTATTACGATTTTGGAGCAATTTTCATGGCCACAATTGAAACCTGTTATGAGCATATTGCTATTGATGAACATGGCGTGCCTTATATATCTGGTACCACAATGAAAGTTATTGAATTGGTTGGAGAAATGTTCGCCTATGGATGGAGCGCTGAAGAACTTTTATTCCAACATGCTTATTTAACACTTGGACGGATCCATGCTGCGCTAGCCTACTATTGGGACCATGCAGAGGAGCTCGACAAAGACATGGCTTCTCGAAAGCTCAAAGTCAAAGAACTGCAAAAAAAGACCCCCGTTTCTCCACTGGTCGCAAGATTACGCGCACAAGGACTTATCTAATGCCGTTACGGTTTTATATGGATCACCATATCCCACGTGCCATCACTTTCGGGAGGTTCTCAACTATGCGAAGTTCTGAGAACTTTGTATCCAACCAACTTATGCTGCTTTTCGTCCCAAAGGCGAAGCGTGAGCGATTTCAAACTGGACCGCAATGTGACGGGTTTCACTTCCTGGAAAAGTCGATTCTCTCGATAGCAACGCTCCAGATGGTAGTTGGGAACACGCTGACCCAGATGATGCACGTGATGAAATCCAATGTTGCCAGTAAACCATTGCAGAATTCTGGGCAGTTTATAAAAGGAGCTGCCGTACAGGGCGGCTTTCACATAATCCCATTTTTCATGGCGTTCCCAATAGACCCCTTCAAACTGATGCTGAACATAAAACAACCAAACCCCGGCAGACGCAGCCATGGCCAGAACGGGCAGTTGTATCAGCACAAAATTAACAAAACCTATCGCCAGGCTCATAATCACGCTTATCCCCAGAATCGCCAAATTGGTCCAATAAACGCTGTGGCGTTCACGCCTGGCGGCGCCTGGTGTCGGAAAACGATTGTTGATCAAGAAAAGATAAAAGGCGCCCACTGTAAACATGACCAGGGGATTACGATAAATACGGTAAGTCAGCTTTTTCCGGCGCGGCAAATTGCGATATTCCTCCACCGTCAACATCCAGACATCGCCGACTCCGCGCCGGTCTAAATCGCAGGCGGTTGCATGATGAACGGCATGGTCGTGCCGCCATTGATGGTAAGGAGTAAACGTCAGAATACCGGTGATGAATCCCCAGAAGTTTTTGGCCTTTTTAGATTTAAAAAAGGAGCCGTGGCCGCAATCATGAAAAATGATAAAAATGCGCACCATGAAGCCGGCCGCAAATGGAGCCAGTGCCAACACCAGCCAATATGAAACACTCAGGCTGAGATACATCAGGTACCATAAAACGAGAAAGGGCACAATTGAGCTGACGATCTGCCAGATGCTGGCTCGGTTTTGTGGTTTTTCATACTTTGCTAAAACTTGACGCCATGGCCATATTTTTGTTGTGGATTTATTTGCGGAATGGTTGCCATCCATCATTTCACTCCTCACAAACCTTACAGTTTTTTCCGAATTTACCTCTTAAGTAGGATTAATTTACAAAATACGGTGCGACTGTTCAACCCCTTGCCGCACCTCAGCTTACATGTTTTCATCCGTAGAGAAAAACATTCGTATCAATCAGATACTTTAATCCCTCCATTCTAATGCCTTTTATTGAAGTTCAACGGCAGTATATTGGTCACGATATTCTTTTAATCCACCCATCCAATCTAATTTTGGTTTCTTTTTTTTATTTTTCTTTGTTCCTTTTTTAGCGATCAAAAAATCAATAAAATCCAAAACCTCCTGCTGTAATTCCGGAGGTAATTGTTTTACTTTTTCTTCAATTAATTTCATAAATAATCTCCACTTTTCTCAATATGAATATGTCTAACGACTTATCGAGACATCTCTTTTTGCGTTATTAGCTGGCTCGACTCCGCCACATCTTCCCGTACTTTTGCCAGCATATCTTCGTCTTCCAAAATATGCTTGTAGCGCGCCTGATATTTTAGATACTCCTCCACCGGTTTCCGTTTGCCAATCCGTTTCGTGATTCGCCGCACCCCATTCTCAATTTCATAAAGCTTCACAAAACCGGTCTGAACCGCCAATTGAGCCACTTTGATCACATCCTGGGTGTCGATTCCCCAGCCAGGTGGACAGGGGGTGTGACAGTGGATGTAGCTGGGTCCGCGGGTGTGCATGGCCTTATTGACCCGCTCCATGAAATCCAGAGGATAGCCCACGGATGTAGACGCCACATAAGGGGTTCCGTGCGCAGCGATGATCTCCACCATGTTTTTACGCAATTCAGGTGCGCGTGCTTCGCCTCGAATGACCTGGCCCACGGGCGTTGTGGAGGTGCGAGCGCCAAACGGGGTCGTCCCGCTACGCTGCCCGCCGGTGTTCATGTAGCTCTCGTTGTCGAAGCATATATAGATGAAATCCTGATTGCGTTCGATGGCGCCGGAGAGCGCCGCGATGCCGATGTCTGCTGTGCCGCCATCTCCGGCAGCGACCAACAGGTTCATCCCCTCTCTTTTTCCCATCACCCTCAACGCCGAATCGATGCCTGAAATCACGGCCGGTCCGTTCTCGAACAGAACATGGAAATGCGGCACTTTCGGCACCCCCATCTGCATGATCACCGCTAAACAGCCGGTGGAGTTGATGACGATGGTGTTTTTCCCCAATACTTTCAGCGCATGCCGAAACGCCAATAATTGACCGCATCCAGAACAAGACAGCGACCCCATGGAAAGAAGTTCGTCTTCTGGTAAGTCTTTTAGTTTTAACGCCATAGTCTACTCCAAGTTTTAATAGGTGACTTCAACTACGACGATGTCGTGCTAACAAAAATCACCACAGATTCTCACAGAAATAAACAGAAGATTTCTATAAAATTCTTCGTAGCATTTCAAACTTTTTTGCGTCATAATTGAATAATAATCCCACTCTAAGCTTAGGTGTTTTTAGATAATTTACTCAAGTTTCGCACTTAGATAATTTAAACAAAAACAAATAAGGTCAAGCT
>JBHHXN010000309.1:0-3416 GCA_046757025.1 bacterium | reverse complement strand
TTAAACATTTGCGGCTCCGCCGCGCTAGGTAGTAATGTACCCTGTGATTGGTTACACAAAACTGTCCAACAAGCAGGAGCCCTCTCGTCCGCTCAACGCAGGGTTATACGCCATTCTCACTGTGTTTACTTGCTTGGTATTTCAAAACAGTGTGCACTTTTCATTATCGTAAAAGGGTCATCTTTCTTTCTGTTTGAATTGGTACTCTGCCAAATGTATTTGGAACGACTATAATTCGGTAAACGTAAATACCGGAAGCCACATCTTTGGCAAATTCATCTTTTCCATCCCAAAAGATACTATAATAGCCAGGGCTTTGCGTTTCATCAACCAACGTCCGCACCTTTTGCCCTACCAGATTGAAGATGCTCAGGGTAACCTGACTGTTATCCGGCAGAGCGTATCTGATTTCTGTAGTCGGGTTGAAAGGATTTGGATAATTCTGAA
Source organism: bacterium (assembly GCA_046757025.1). Lineage (GTDB taxonomy): Bacteria > Zhuqueibacterota > Zhuqueibacteria > Oceanimicrobiales > Oceanimicrobiaceae > JBHHXN01. The sequence continues at coordinate 2,969 of JBHHXN010000309.1, read as the reverse complement.
AAAGCGTGAATTTTTCCGGAAGCCGACGACCGCTGGCCTGTTTGAATAATATTTGTTCTCCAATGGTACTGACCTTATTAGAGCGTGCCGATTCACCGTTAGAATTCACCGCTGTGACCTCCCAGTGAAATGTGTCTTCGGATTGGCCGGAACTTCTAATGACAATCATGATATCGGTATAGTTCGTATTTGTGGTCGCATCAATTAATGCCCAGGAGCAGGTTTGAATGGAGTTGGTCACGCAGCGATAGATATTGTATGAGGTTGCCCCGGAACTGGCATTCCAGCTTAAGTTGGGATTTTCTCCGAGATTGCCAGCGTTGGTAATAGTTAGATTTGTGGGTGCCGGAGGTGGCGATGGCGGCGTCCCCGGCGTCCCCATCACAGTGTAAGCGAAAGCGACGTTGCCCGGTGTCGTCGGGTACCAACCATAATAGGAACCGTCTGTTCTGGAAACTTCATACACAAATGTACGCAAGGTAGCGCTAGTGGGGCTCACACTGACTGCATCACACCAGGGGATGCTGTAATTGTTATTTTCGTTATTACCATTTATACCCCACCGTACCGTTGATGCGCCCCCAAACCACCGGCGTTGACGTAAAGCTTTGAGGGAACGTCACACTCTTTTGCACTTCATAACGTTTGCCAATATAATAACCATTTGGTGCGCCTCCTGGCAAATCGTAAAACCAGACCGGGAAGTTATTCACCGTTTGGGTTACCGTGCCACCGCTGGCCGTCCAGTGAAAAAACTGATTCGAATTTACCAAATCCAGCGCCTGGCGGGCGTTGACTCGGCCATAGCCGAATTTTTGATCCCATCCTGGATCACCCTTATCTTCAGCTGAAAGCTCAATGATGCGTTCGATGTCGCGGTCTTCTAATTGTGGCTCGAAGGATAAGAGCAAGGCGGCAATGCCGCTGACAATGGGAGCGCTCATTGAGGTACCATTAGGGCTGGCGTAATCCGAATCAGTATCGCCATCGGTTGTTTTGATCGTCTGACCCGGTGCGGCCACATCGACAAAATTGCCATAGTTAGAGCTACTTCGAAATGATCCATTTTTATTCGTAGCTGTGACCGATGTCACTAAGCCGTCAAAGTCTTGTGGATAAGCGATGTATGGAGGAGTGTCCAAATTATCATTACCGGCAGATGTGACCAGGAGGACACCCTATGCAAAAGCATTATCCAGGGCATCTTTCAAACTTTGGGCATAAGATGGAAGCGACCAACTCATATTTATAATATCTGCACCTGCGCTGACTGCTGCATTGATATCGGCAACATCGCCGCTTACCGTGCCCTGGTTATCATACGGAATGAATTTTGAATTCCAGGCAACCCCGGCAACGCCATCAGTATTGTTTGTTGCGGCTGCAGCGACACCAGCGACCATTGTCCCATGCGTACTCGAAAAGGAGGTTTCTCCTCCTTCTCGTTTGCTGATTAAATCTTCGTGGGTTGTACGAACACCTGTATCATGTATTGCGATTTTAACGCCATCTCCTTTGTTCAAGTCCCAGGCCTCCGGTGCATCGATATCTTCATCACTGCTTTGTTTAAGATGCCATTGATCGTCAAAAAATTCATCATTAGGTTCGACGTCATAAATATTATATTGATCCGGCTCAACGTAGATCACCTCATCTCTTCTTTGCAGTACAGCTATCACAGAATCTACTGGTATCGTCTCAGGAAATGTTAGAAGATAAAGCTGCGAGAAATCCGTTAATTTAATTTGCCGGCCATCGGGTAAGGTTCTTAGCGTATCGCCTCTAACAGCGTTCGAGACGACTCTGGCAAAACGACTGACCCCAAAGCGCTGCAACGCCTCTTTGAGGGCGGCAGAACGAATATCCACCCTTGCAAAATCGCTTTCAACTTTTCCTTCAGGAAGTTCAGCTTCGTCATATTTGAATTTGACCATGACCCGCCCGGGAATCCAGTTGGATTTTTCCGCCTGGGCCAAGAGGTCTAAGTAGTAAAACGCCATTGATAGTGTGATAAAGAAAAAAGTAATAATTTTGAGTAACGATTGCTTGCGCTTCCTGATCAAATCCTACATTTTTAAAGTTTGAGAATTGAAATTTTTGTTTTCTTTTTGGCCATAATTCTTTATCTTTTTGCTGACAAACAAAAAAGGCCCGTGTTCCCCTGTGCGTTAAAGGATGCTTTTGAGAGAGCTGATTTGTTTGTCTTTTGTGAGGAGCGGTGGAGCCAGCATCGCTCCTCATTTTTTGTTTACCCGTCCAACGGAATCACCTTCTCCTTTTTAGTTTTTGGGCAAAAACTGCCACTGCTCTTTCGTCTCGACCTTCATGATCCATAAGCTGCCGTGACCTTTGGGGTCATCGTCATCCCAGGGCTCGCCGGGAACATACTCTCCCCTTTTCCGAAAGATGATATGACGCCCATCTGGCGCCCAATCGGGTTCATAGCCGTCGCTGAGGCGCACCTTGTCGCTGCCGTCCGCATTCATCAACCAGACTGCACTGTCGTAATCGTCCGGGTCCCCCCAGCGCTGCCAGATAATACTCATGCCATCAGGAGAAACCTTAGGTGTTTGGTCCATGGCTATAGACTCGGTTAATTGAGCAACGCCCGTGCCAGTCGTGTCCATAACAAAAAGGTCATTGGTGCCTTTATTATCGATTGTTGTACCACGGCTATGCACAATTCTAAAATCTGGAAACCAATCCGGAGATCTCCATGGATTCAGTTCAGGTGCACCAAGATCTTTTTTGTTTTCTCCGTCCGCATCCATTATCCATATAGAAAGTGTGCCGCCAGGATTGTCGCTATTGGAATCATAGGCGATCTTTTTGCCATCAGGTGACCAACTAGGAAAGAAGTTACTGCCCTTAAACGTTAACTGCGTCTGCTCCTTTGTTTCCAGATTATAAACAAAAATCTTTTCACCCCGCACCAGAGCTAACTTTTTGCCGTCCGGCGAAAAATCGGG
>JBHHXN010000308.1:0-3441 GCA_046757025.1 bacterium | reverse complement strand
TCTCCTTCGGTAAAAATAGTTCTTCCCAGGGCTTGAAACAGTAAGTTGAATCTCGCGCCTGCGGGCACTTCTAATCCTCCTCCCAGGGCAATTCCGGCTTTCTCTTCTTTCGCTTCTAATTCGTTGCCAAAATCATCACTAAATGTTGCCTTGACGACATTGTAGGTACCCATGCCAAAAAGGTAGATTTGAATATTGGCATCAAGGCCTGTCAAATAAGGCCGCAGCCCGATACCAAGCTCGCCTACCGTGAGCTCGCCATCGATCCCAGCATCCTCAATTTCTTGTTTGACCTTAAAACCTTCACCAGCAAGGCCGAAACTCAGGCCGAGCCGCGGCGTAAGAAACATCACATATTGTAGGTGAAAACTGCCGCCGACTTCAAAGGAATCCTTAATTTCTTCCGGACCAGTTGGCACAGCGCCACCCAGAAAAATTTCCCACTGACTGTTGCGCTGCTGAGCAAACACACCGCCGGCCATCAAAATTACCAGAATCAACATGATACTAAATTTGAAATACCTCATTTTACCTTTCTCCTGATGTTAGTGAATAGGGGTTAATGACTTTTTTTACTGGCTTTTGACCTCCTTTTTTATCATGCAATAAATTTAGTGACGTGTGAGATTCTATGAATCGTTATCAAAAAACCAGCCCACCGGTGATTCCCAGAAAGGAAGTGCTTTCATCTTCTGTGAAAATATTTCGGGCGACTGCCTGTAGAATGATATTGAACCTCGGTCCGGCAGGGAATTCCAGTCCGCCGCCGAAGGCTAATCCGAATTTTTGTTCATCGTTTTCAAACGAACCGGCGGTTACTCTTAACAAATCGTACGTTGCCATTCCAAATAAAAATATTTGTAGGTTCGATTCAATGGAGCTGAGGTAAGGTCGTAGTCCCACACCAACTTCTCCGATTTCCAGTTTGGCATTGGATGATATTTTGGTGGTGAAGGTCTCATACGCAGCGCCAATGCTGACTCCCAATTTGGGCGAAGGGAACATCACATGCTGTCCATGAATGCTGAGGCCCACTTCAAAAAAATCTTTAAAAAATTCGGGGGCAAGCGGCACCGCGCCGCCAGCAAATAATTCCCATTGACTGTTTCGCTTCTGCGCAAAAACCTGGCCCGCCATTTGCAGAACCACCATCAAGATTAACGCTGTTTTCAGAAATCTCATAATGCTTCCTTGGAATTTCAGTCTTAATCAGTAAAACCATTCGCTTTGGGGGTTGTTTTTCTCCTCCAGAAACACTCAATATCTCACGATGGCCATTTGCTTGTTTCGACACTGGACCTGTGGAGTTTGCTCACGATCCAGAATGCCGGCGGTTCGGCTCACGTTGGCGATCAGGTAAGCTTCCAGCTCCCCCACCGTAATGGTGTCATCGTAATTTTTGTCCGCATCCCCGCGCAATCCTTTGAGAAGAAAATAGGTAAACAAACCGTGTTTTTTTTCTGGATAGCCGCTGCTGATTTGGTGACCGCTGGCAGCAGAAAAGGCCGCTAACTTATCCGACATGAGCGTGGGGTTATCCACCTTGATCATCACGGGACGCGCGTTGGCCAGCAAAATGGTGTTCTCTCTGGTGCCGCCGCTAAAACAGGCGTCGAGGAAAACGTTGATCGAGCGCGCGTTGAGTTTGGCCAGCTCTTCATACAGCTCCATGAGACCGAATCCCGTTTGCGAAGGATAATTGGCATCGCCATCGGATGGGATCAAGTACGGCGAGTTATTTTTGATATTGGGCGCGCCGTGACCCGCAAAATAAATATAGACGTCCGAAGTGGGCTGCACCCGCTTCTTCAGCCAGCCGTTACCGGTAAACAGCTTCAGCAGCTCGCCTTTGGTGACTTCATAATCGGTTTTGAAGTAGATGTTGTTTTTGCTGTCGGGCACCCCCAGAGCGCGGATGGCGTACTCCTTGAACATGGCCGCGTCTCTCTTGGCAAAGGTCACATTGGGAATGCTTTTATACTGCTCCACCCCCAAAATGATGGCGATGGCATCGGGATTGTCATTCTGGCTTTTGGGAATATTAACGTCGACGTCGATAGAGAGTCCGGCGTTATCCAATTCTGAGGTGACAGGAGCCGAAGTGCCGGTCACCACCAGATCTTTGCCCTGTCTTTGCGGTTTGTTGAAAGGCAAATCCAACGGCAGGGTTTTATTGAATCGGCTGCGGGCCTCATGCAACACCAGGTTTATGGGCACACTGGTGGCCTTGCTGTTGGTAAATACGGTAAAAGTCACGTCTTTAAATTGACCCCTTCTCAGATTGCCCAGGTCGAATTCTTTCTTTGAATCCGGCGTCAAAAACACGTTCTGCCCCACCTGCACGCTGGCTTTGACTAGTCTGGCTTCACCCTGGCCAGTATTGCGAATGCGGGCGGTGACATCCACGATCTCCCTGGGTTCGATGCGGCTGTTTTGCGAGTGATCATCGATGCCAATGTCGTCGATAACCAGCTCCGGCGGCGTCAGCGCCTGGGTGTTGAATGTCACAAAAGCGGGCGGGTCCAGGTCAAAGCCGTTTCGCTCGCTCACTTCCACTTTCAGCTTCACCTGTTTGGAGCCGACACTGGCCAGAGTGGAGATGGGAATGACTACCGATTGCTGCGTGCCCGGTGCAAGACGGTTGATCATCAGGGAACGGCCAATTTGCACGCCAGCCATATCGGTTTGCGGCGTCAGATTGACGTGCAGATCAAAGGCGTCGCCCTGACCGTTGTTTTTCACATCCACGATGATCTTGCCGGATTCTTCGGCATCGAGAAAGCCGTTGTTGGAGGGTTCCACAAAAAACAGATCCACCGCAAGCTGGGCCGGCACCGAGGGGCCGCTGCGAATGGGCGGTCTAAACTCGTTTTCCGGCGGCGGCTGCGAAATGTTTCTGGGGAAGTCGCCCTTTTTGATGCGGCTCAAAAATTGTCGCGCTCTGCGTGTGGCCACCTGTTTAAAAGAGATCGCCAGGTGCAATTTTGCCCGTTCAATGGCGCCGATATGAAAGAAACAAATCCCCAGCTCCCGGTGTGGATAATATTCGATGAACATTACGCCTTTCGCTCGGATTTTTTTAGTATCTTTTTCTTTGACCTTCAACGCTTGTTGAAAATGTTTAATCGCCACATGCCAGTTATGTTTTTGCATGGCTTCCAGACCGCGCTTGTAATTGACGTACCATTGCGCATAACTTTTGTTCATCAGAGAATCCATTGCCAGGAGCACACCCAGGCAAATCACCAACGTTGTGAGCTTTTTCTTCAACATTGTAAATTCTCCTCTTAGATATGAAATTGATATTTATTAGCAACGCTCGCTGCTGAGCGTTCCGCTGCTGCTACATGGATTTATCACGATAAAAAGGACTTTCAGGTGACAATCGATTTTTAGATGGGTGGTCAATTTTAAAATAATTAAATAATTTACAAAAAACAA
>JBHHXN010000307.1:0-3526 GCA_046757025.1 bacterium | reverse complement strand
CGTTAGGCGACTCTGTCAGGGTTCGGAACCTCGACAGAGTTATGGATTGAGATATTTCAGCTCGCTTGTCACCTCTTTACGAAAGAGAACAACATCATTCAAACAGAAGGGAGATTCCCATGGAAGCCATTACAGTTGCTACCCAGCCTGGCACGCTGATCAAAGAGAAGATCACGGAAAACGTTATGCCTAAGCCCGATCCGCTGAAAATGACCGGCTCGGAAATCCTGCTTCGTGCTTTGGTGGATGAAGGCGTCGAGGTGGTTTTTGGTTATCCCGGCGGAGTGGTTCTGGGTCTTTACGATGAAATCTATAAAAGACATTCCCGATTTAAACATATTCTGGTTCGCCATGAACAGGGGGGAACGCACGCGGCGGACGGCTACGCACGCGCCACCGGGAAGCCTGGGGTGGTTTTGGTAACCTCGGGTCCGGGCGCGACCAACACGGTCACAGGCATTGCCACAGCGTATATGGATTCGATCCCACTTGTCATTTTTACCGGACAAGTTCCCGCCGCGTTGATCGGCAATGATGCTTTTCAGGAAGCTGACATCGTCGGTATCACCCGGCCCATCACGAAACATAGTTACCTGGTCAAAGATGTGAATGACCTCGAAGAAGTTGTTCACGAGGCGTTTTATATCGCTAAATCCGGCAGGCCTGGGCCCGTGTTGGTGGACTTACCCAAAGATATGCTCATTGCTAATGGACGCTATGAATCCCGGGCGCAGTCAAAAGTTGAAGGCCATGCCCCCCTGAACGAAGTTCAGCGCCAACGAATCGCCGAGGCGGCCCGGCTCATGAATAACGCAAAACGCCCTTTGATTTATGCCGGCGGCGGCGTCATTTTGGGAAACGCAGCCCAGGAATTAACTGATTTGGCCCTGAAAACGGGAATTCCTGTGACGACCACTCTATTGGGCCTGGGTGGTTTTCCTGAAAGTCATAAATTGTCACTCGGCATGTTGGGGATGCACGGCACCTGGTATGCCAACATGGCCATCAGCGAATGTGACGTTTTGGTCGCGGTCGGCGCACGTTTTGATGACCGGGTGACCGGCCGACTCGACGGTTTTTCCACCAAATCCCAAAAAATTCACATTGATATCGATCCCGCCTGCATTAACAAAAATGTGGCAGTCGAGGTTCCGATCATCGGCGATGTTAAGGATCTCTTGCCGGAGTTGACCCAATTAGTAAAAAAACCTGACACAAAAAAGTGGCGCGGGATTATTGAACAGTGGCGGAAAGAACATCCGCTGCGCTACCGCCAGCGCGATGGTGTGATCATGCCGCAATTTGTTATAGAGAAAATTTCAGAAGTGACACAAGGCGAAGCAATCGTTGTCACCGACGTAGGTCAGCATCAAATGTGGACGGCACAGTATTATAAATTCAACCAACCCAGGTCATTCCTAAGCTCCGGCGGATTGGGAACCATGGGCTATGGATTCCCCGCTGCACTGGGAGCGGCTATTGGCTGCCCCGATCGCGATGTGGTTTGCATCGTCGGCGACGGCGGCTTTCAAATGACGGCGTTTGAATTGGCGACAGCGGTAGAACACCAGATACCGGTCAAAATCGCCATCATGAACAATGGCTATTTGGGCATGGTGCGCCAATGGCAAGAGATGTTTTTTGGCGGCAGGTATTCGTTCTCACATCTTCGGGGCGGCAATCCGGATTTTGTAAAATTGGCCGAGAGCTATGGCGCTGTTGGATTTCGGACGCACAAACCAGACGAAATCGTGCCAATGCTGAAAGAAGCCATGAAGGTCAAGGACAAACCCGTGGTCATGGATTTTCTCGTCGCAGAAGAGGAAAATGTTTTCCCGATGGTACCGGCTGGCGCCGCATTGCCGGAAATGGTTGATACAGAGTTGGAGGTAGGTTAAGATGAAACATACGATTTCGGTTTATTTTCACAATGATTTCAACGCGTTATCCAGAATCATAGGACTCTTTAGCGGCCGCGGCTTTAATATCGACAGCGTGAGTTTTGGCGAAGCGAAAGAGCCCGGGATGGCGCGCATGACCATTACCACCGAAGGCGATGAACAAATTATCGGGCAGATCAACAATCAGCTCGGCAAGATCGTCGATGTGGTCAAAGTCACGGATTTGACTTATGAGCCGTTTGTAGAAAGAGAGCTGGCGCTTGTTAAAGTCGCGTCAACACCTGAGACACGCTCGGACATTATCGAAGTTGTGAATGTTTTTCGAGCGAAAATCATCGATATTAGCCCCAAAAGCTTGACCATTGAAGCCACCGGCAAGCAGGACAAGGTCAACGCCGCCATCGGCATGTTGCGTCCCTTCGGCTTGCTGGAGGTTGCCCGAACCGGCAGCGTGGCTCTGGAACGGGAATTTAAGGGGCAAACATGAAAGTCTTAAATTCCAAAAAGACAAAATAATTGATGACAAAATGATTAAGAATCTTGATATAGAGAAATTGTTTTGTCGTTCATCATTTTGTCTTTATTGCTCTAATAATTGTCGTTTTTCTCAAAAATAACTCATTCAAAAAAAAGGATGGAGACATGAAACTTTATTACGATACCGATGCGGACTTAAATTTGTTGTCAGGAAAAACCATCGCTGTGCTTGGGTACGGCAGCCAGGGGCACGCGCATGCTTTAAATTTACAAGATAGCGGCATGCAAGTGGTCGTGGGTTTGAGAAAGGACAGCCGTTCATGGAAAAAAGCGGAGGCAGAAGGACTCGAGGTCGTCGAAACCGCCGAGGCTGCCAAACGTGGCGACGTGGTGATGGTTTTGCTGCCGGATCAAGACCAGGGTGATGTTTACCAAAGAGACATTCGGGCAAACCTGAGTTCCGGGAATGCGTTGGCTTTTGCGCACGGATTTAGCATTCACTTTAATCAAATCGAACCGCCAAAAGACGTGGACGTGTTCATGATCGCACCCAAGGGGCCGGGACATTTGGTGCGACGTGTCTTCTCCGAGGGCAGAGGCGTACCTTGCCTATTGGCAGTGTACCAGGATGCCACGAAAAATGCGAAACCGTTGGCTCTGGCCTATGCCAAAGGGTTGGGAGGTACCCGCGCCGGCGTCATCGAAACTACGTTTAAAGAGGAAACCGAAACCGACTTGTTTGGAGAGCAGGCTGTGTTGTGCGGCGGAATTACCGAGCTCATCAAAGCCGGTTTTCAAACTTTGATTGACGCGGGGTACCAGCCGGAAATTGCCTATTTTGAATGCCTGCACGAAATGAAGCTCATTGTGGATCTGTTTTATGAAGGCGGTATTGCGGAGATGTATTATTCCGTGAGCGAAACAGCAGAATACGGCGGCATGAGCCGCGGTCCAAAAGTGATTGGCGAGGAAACCCGGCAGCGAATGCAGGAGATTCTCAAGACCGTCCAGGATGGCTCTTTTGCCCGGGAATGGATTTCGGAAAACAAAGCCGGGCAGCCGGTTATGAATGCGCTGCGCAAACAGCATCAGGAATTGCAAATTGAAAAGGTTGGCAAAAATCTTAGGGAAATGATGTCGTGGATTCA
>JBHHXN010000306.1:0-3527 GCA_046757025.1 bacterium | reverse complement strand
TCATATTTTTCGAGCCTGCGATAAAGAGACGTTCGCGTGAGCCCCAGCTCTCTAGCAGTCTTGCTGATGTTGCCGCTGTGTTTACTCAAGGCCTTCTGTATCACAATTTTTTCCACTTCTTCCAGGTTGTATCTATCGAACACCAGGCCTTCTTCTTTGGGCTGACCGGGATCGAAGAAAAAATCCAACGGCTGTAAAACCTGAGAATCGCTCATGATCACCGCCCGCTCGACGGCGTGCTGCAGCTCACGCACATTGCCGGGCCAGTGATATTTTTGCAGCTTTTTGAGGGTGGCCGCATTTACCCGTTTTAGCAGTTTTTGATATTTTTGTGAATAGTGGTTCAGAAAATAATCCAGTAACAGCGGAATGTCCTCTTGTCGCTCCCGCAACGGCGGCAGCGGAATCTCCACTGTTTTGATGCGATAAAGGAGATCCTGTCGGAATTTGTTCTGGGCCACTAGGTCGCGAATGGGCTTGTTCGTGGCACAAATCAACCGGACATCGATGGCTTTGGGGATATTGGACCCCAGTCGAAAAACCTGTCTGCTCTGCAAAACCGTCAACAATTTCGCCTGCAGCGGTACGGGCAGATTGCCGATTTCGTCCAGAAAAAGCGTACCGCCAGAAGCAATCTCAAACCGACCGGCACGGTCTTCGCGAGCGTCGGTGAACGCGCCTTTGACGTGACCGAACAGCTCGCTTTCGAACAGCGTTTCACTGATGGCGCCCATATCCACGCTGATGAACACATCGTTTGCGCGTGCAGATTGGCGATGCAGTTCGCGCGCCACCAACTCTTTACCCGTGCCATTTTCACCGGTGATCAAAACATTGGCGTCGGTTTTGGCCACTTTTTCGATGGTGACGAAGACTTGCTGCATGGTCTCACTTTCGCCGATAAAATCGTGAAAAGGCTGCGCCAGGTCGGCGTTCAACTGCATTTTTTGTGAACGCAAATTCTCCGCTTCCAGTCGAGAGCGTCGCAAATTCATGGCAGCTGAAATCGTGGCTAGTAATTTTTCATTTTGCCAGGGCTTCAGCACAAAATCTATGGCGCCTTCTTTGATGGCGCGCACGGCCATCTGTACATCGCCGTAGGCGGTGACCAGAACCACCACCGCCGAATGGTCGATCTCAAAAATTTTGTTGAGCCAGTAAAATCCTTCTTTGCCGCTGCTTGCACCTTTGGCAAAATTCATGTCCAGAAGAATCACATCGTATTTTTCATTTTTAAGCTGGATGGGAAGGGCCTGCGGGTCTTTTACGGTGTGCACCAAATTAAAGTGATTTTTCAAAAATAATCGAGCCGCCAACAATACGTCTTCGTCATCATCCACTACCAATATGTTGCCTATTTTTTTTGCCATAGTCTGTATTTAATTCGTGCCTGAACGGAAACTCCTCATTTTGTCATTCTGGTGAATGAAACGACGAAGAATCTCGTGCAACCCACTTTACCATAATTCAAAAGATGTGAATTCGTGCAGAGGGTTCAAAGGGTTCGGTTTTTGAAAATATAGACTCCTTGTGAAAAGATTCTTCGGTCGCGGGCTCCCTCTGAATGACTCTTCCGGTCAGACACTAATTAAGACTTTTATTCTGAAAAATCAAGCGAATTATTCGCACGAAGCAATCGATGGATGGACTTCCCATTTCGGATGAAAGAAGCTCCAACTGCAGAAACCAATTTCGATAGCGATGGCATGAATATATATTTTAGTTTTTTCGCGGCCGTTGTCCACGCAAAACGACCTGGGTACAACCAGCCAGGGCACTCCGCTCAGGCTGAAGCGTTTTTTTTCAAAGTGAATCCCGAATAAATTCGGGAAACCAGGATAACTCTTTAATAATCCATCGAAACAGATTTTCAACAGGTCATTCACACGATTTAAAAAGCGTTTTGCAGCAGACCGCCGGATTAGCAAATAACCACTTTGATTTTAACCCAGAGACCGCCGAGAACGCAGCGCGTTTCGCACAGAGAGATATTTTTCTCTGCTGCCTCCGCGCCTCTGCGTTAACGAGAAAGGTCAGAATGTGCCCATAACGAAGACATCATCTTGATTTTGGAATCGTCATGTCATCTCTTTCGTATGTATGGCTTCAAAGCTCATTCATCAGCTTGACCTAATTTTTTTGTTACAATTATCCAAGTGTGGAACTTGAGTAAAACTCCCGATCCACTTTAACGAGTGTCGTGTTTGTGAGTAAATTCCGCCTCGACCAATTGCTTGACGGTTTCATTTAAGCTCCGGGTCACATTCCATTCGGGAAAATGAGTTTGAAATTTCTTGAGGTTGGAAATGTAACAAATGTGATCCCCTGTTCGATGGCGGTCGTGATATTCCGTGGCAATTTTCAGATTGGCGATTTTTTCTACCAATGAAATGGCTTCCAGAATGGACACACTGTTGTCTCTTCCTCCCCCGATGTTGTAAACTTCACCTGAGCGTGGATGGTTGAAAAAAGCTTCAAAGGCTTGCACCAGGTCACCACTATGCAGAACGTCTCGGACTTGCTTGCCTTTGTACCCAAAAATATTGAAGGGTACGCCACTTATTGCGGATTTGATTAGAAATGATAGAAAGCCATGCAATTCCACACCTTGCTGGTTGGGGCCAGCCACACACCCTGCTCGAAAAATTCCGATTTTGAGGCCGAAGTAACGAGCGTATTCCTGAGCCGTCACATCCGCAGCCAGCTTCGAGGCGCCAAATAGCGAGTGGGTGGTTTGATCGATCTGACAGGATTCGGTGATACCGTCGAAATCCTCCGGGTTGGCATACTCCCATCGCGTGTCTAATTCCTGCAAGGGGACGTCGTTGGGTGATGTGCCATAAACCTTATTGGTACTGATATGTACAAAGGCGGCCTCCGGGGCGTATTTGCGGGTCATTTCCAACAAATTCATTGTTGCGAGTGCATTGATCTCAAAATCCACTAAAGGCAGCTCTCTGGCTTTTTCGTGGGAAGGCTGCGCCGCACAGTGAACAATTCGATGAAAGCGATGCTGCTGAAACAGAGTTTCTAACTGCATTCGATCGCGGATATCCATATTGAAATGATGATAATTGAGATACTTTTTCTGTAGTCGCGCGATGTTTCTGGAGACATCTCCCGCTTCTCCAAAAAAACAACGCCGCATGTTATTGTCAATTCCAAAAACTGCCAACCTCTTGCGGGCGTAAAATTTTACCGTTTCCGAACCAACCAGCCCCCCTGAGCCCGTTACCAGGATGTTCATATTTGCCGATTTATCCCTTTTTTGTCTCTTTCACTATTTAGTGTTTGAACGAACACCACAGAAATCAAAGAAGATGATGTTATTGCGAGTCACGATTTCTCGGGTAAGCCATCTCCGTGTCAGGCACGAACGGACCCCACACACCGCGGGATTCGCAATGATAAGCCGGCTCGGAGAATTTTCGTTCAGTTACCGTTCATTTTCATTTCAACTCAAGTTTCGCACAGAGAGAGATTTTTCTCTGCGTCCTCTGCGCCTCTGCGTTAAATAATGATGCTAA
>JBHHXN010000305.1:0-3546 GCA_046757025.1 bacterium | reverse complement strand
ACCGGGGCGGCAGGCGCGCCAACTGTCCTGAGTCAAAACTGGCATAAATTTAAGGAAGGAGACCGGCTTGCTCTGATTGTTGTTGGCGCAGGATTGACCTGGGCAAGCATGGCGATTGAATTCTTATGATGCTTAAAATGAAATATCAAGAATTTCTCGAAAGAACTCATTTTACAAAAGAGGAGCTGATCGCATTTGCTTATGGCAAATTGGTAGACGATTCTCCGGCAGAATTCTCCAGGTTGCCGGCCCCACCTTTTTTAATGGTCGACCGCGTGCTTGAGATAGAGAAGCGTGGGAACAAGGGGTGCATGATCGCAGAAAAAGATGTTCATCTCGATGAGTGGTTTTTTCAGTGCCACTTCAACGGCGATCCGGTGCAGCCAGGTTGCCTGGGAGTGGACGCGGTTTGGCAATTGCTGGGGTTTTATTGTGTCTGTTGTGGCAGCAAAGGGAATGGCCGCGCCCTGGGGTGCAAGGAAGTCAATTTTGACGGCCAGATCCGGCCGCACAATTCACTGGTTCGCTTTGAAATTAGTGTGAGAAGATACACCGTTCTGCAGGGAGGGCACACCTCGCTTGTGATAGGTAACGGCAATGTCTTTGTAGATAATGAACACATCTATTCTATTAAAGATGCAAAAGTCGGTATTTTTACCGGAATCGCTTACAAAGATTATCCATCTAAATCAAAAAATTCTTTCGGTGGAATTATGACAAGAGAGTCTTAGCATCTTATTAATACCTAAAATAAGCGTTTAGCCATTCGCTTTTGGCCTTTGGCTTTTGAGAATTTACATCATGAACACCATTTCACCTGTTAGGTGATTTACAATAACCATTTTAACTTATTGAATTTTTTTAGCTAAAAGCCAATCGCCTAATTCAGGTCAATAGTCATGAATCAATTTAGCAAAGAAGATATACTGGAATTAGTGCCACAGCAGCCACCATTCCGGTTTATCGACGATATTATTGAATTAAGTGACGACGGCATTGTCTCGTCGTATAAGTTTAAACCGGACGAGACATTTTACACCGGCCATTTCCCGGGCAATCCCATCACACCGGGAGTGATCCTACTTGAAACAATGGCACAAACCGGGGTTGTGGCCTATGGAATTTATTTGGCTTCAAAACAAATGACGCGCGACGAAATTCAAAAAACCATCACTGTCTTCACAGAAGCTGAAGTTGAATTCACCGGTCTGGTACGGCCGGGCGATAGAGTTATAATTCGCGCTAAACAGATATATTTTCGCCGTTTAAAACTAAAGGTTGAGGCTGAAATTACTTTGAAAAATGGCGACGTCGTTTGCAGCGGTACGATTGCAGGAATGGGAGTAAGGCAGGTATGAAAAATAGAGTTGTCGTCACAGGGCTTGGAGTTATTGCGCCGAACGGTCACGGTAGTGAGGCGTTTGAAACAGCATTGAAAAAAGGTGAATCCGGTATCAGGTTTATCCCTGAGCTTGAAGAATTAAAATTTGCCTGCCAGGTAGCAGGAGTTCCCCAGAAAGTTGATGATATTTGTTCGCGTTATTTCACCGGTGAACAACTGCTGGCAATGAATTCAAGCATTAAGTATGCCTCAATTGCAGCAATCGACGCCTGGCAAGACGCTGGTCTTGAGGCGCCTGATGATGATTCAGAGCAAGTGGATTGGGATACCGGCGCCATCATCGGTACCGGAATTGGCGGGATGGATACCATAGGTGAAAAAATTGTTCCCTTAACAGATGCCGGTAAAGTTCGACGACTTGGCAGCACCGCTGTCGAACAAGTGATGGCAAGCGCCGTCTCTGCAAAAATAAGCGGACTGCTGGGATTGGGAAATCAAGTAACCACCAATAGCAGTGCCTGCAGTACCGGTACGGAGGCCATTCTCGATGCGATGTACAGAATCCGGCATGGTCTGGCTCGGCGCATGTTAGCAGGTGGAGCGGAAGGCGCTTCACCCTATACGTGGACCGGGTTTGATGCTATGCGGGTCTTAAACCGGACGCGCAACGAAGAACCGGGTAAAGCATCTCGTCCCATGAGTGCAAGTGCCGCCGGGTTTATTCCAGGTGCCGGTGCCGGAATTTTAATGATTGAGAGTTTGGACAGCGCCCTGGAACGCGGCGCGGAAATTTATGCTGAAATCATCGGTGGAGCTATCAATTGTGGCGGCCACAGAATGGGCGGCAGTATGACAGCTCCAAACCCGGTCGGTGTTCAGCGGTGTGTTCAGAATGCCCTGATTGACGCCGGGATCGAAGGCAGCCAGGTAGACGCTATCAACGGGCATTTAACAGCCACATTTGCCGATCCGCATGAAATTAAAAATTGGGCAAAAGCATTGGGCAGAACTGAACAGGATTTTCCACTTATAAATGCTACCAAATCGCTGATCGGCCATTGCCTGGGCGCTGCAGGTGGTTTGGAATCCATAGCATGTGTACTTCAGGTGTACAAAGGTTTTGTTCATGGGTCGGTTAATTGTGAAGATTTGCATGCAGAATTATTGCCGTATTCCAACAGCATCGTCCAGCAAACCCGAGAAACGCCGGAACTGAAAATCCAGGCAAAGGCCAGTTTTGGCTTTGGCGATGTTAATGCCTGTGTTTTGTTCAAAAAGTGGCAAGCGTAGACAATAAAAAAAACAAAAGATAGTTAAACATCATTAAGGAGGTTTAGAAAATGACTAAAAATGAAGTCTTTAAAAAAATCGTCGATGTTTTGAGCAAATATAGTAAAACTGAAATTAAAATGGAAAACATTTCAATGGAGACGTCAATTTTAGATGATTTAAAAATAAATTCTGCAAGACTGGTAGACATTGTACTTGATTTTGAAGATATATTTGACATTGAAGTTGACGATGATGATGCAGACAGCGTAGCCACTGTTGGGGATGGTGTGAATTTGATTTTGGCCAAAATATGAGTTGTGAGTTTGTGTTATGGACTTGAAGTTCAAAGAAAAGTTTGCTTTGAAAATTCAGTACCTTGTTGGCTGGGTCACCTTCCCGTTTTGGGGTACATTTTTAATTGCTCTCATGCGTTTCGTCCGCAGATATAAAGTTCAACAATTACGTGAAATTCGTAGACATTATAAACAGCTTAAGCGAAGCGTGGAAGGTCCAATAATTGTTTGTTCAAATCATCTTACAAAAATCGATTCGGTTATCTTGAACTGGAGTCTGGCTTCAATATTTTCCTATATGCGCTCTTTTAAAATTTTCTCATGGAATTTACCAGAACGGGCTCACTTGAATCAGAATTTCATTTTACGGGTTTTATGCTATCTCGGTAGTTGTGTTCCAATCGATCGAGGTGGTAGTAGAAACGCCGTAAAAAAGTCTCTCGATAAAGTAATCTACCTTCTCAAAAAAGGCCATACAATAACTGTCTTTCCCGAAGGCGGTAGAAGTAGAGCCGGTAGAATTGATTTGGATAGTTTCACTTACGGTGTTGGTAAATTAGTAAATAAGGTTAAAGACTGCAATGTCTTGTGTGTGTATTTACGTGGCCATAATCAAGAAGAATACAGCAGCATTCCGCC
>JBHHXN010000304.1:0-3574 GCA_046757025.1 bacterium | reverse complement strand
TAAAAATAAACCGGAACTCCCAAAACCAGCAACCCCAATCCCACCAAAGATTCTAATGCGCTGTTTGTCATGGTATTAATTAAAAGTAAAACCGAAGCCACCAAAAAGATAATCGGAGTAAAAGGGTAGCCCACCGTTTTATATGGACGCGGCAAATCCGGTTTTTTTGCACGTAAAACAAAAACAGCTCCCACCGCCAAACCGTAAAAAACCCACATAATGAAAATGAAATATGTGATCAATTGGTCAAAGCTCCCGGAAAAAATCAGAACAAAAGACCATAGGGCCGAAATAATGAGAGCGCCGGAAGGTGTATGAAACCTGGGATGCGCTTTTCCGACCCACTCAAAGAACAGACCGTCGCGAGCCATAGCGTAAAAAATCCGCGCCCCTGTCAAAGTCGTGCTGTTCAAGGCGCCAAAAGTTGAAAGCACTACGGTCACCGCAATAAATGTTCCCCCAATCGGCCCTAAAATCTTTTGTGCTACGTCTGAAGCGACCATTGCGGAATTTTGAACCTGTTCGTGGGGCAGAATATAATGATAGACAAGATTTACGAGAAGATAAATCGCCATAAGCGAAACGATGCTGAATATAAAAGTCTTTGGCAACGTCCGCTCCGGATTTTTGATCTCTCCGGAAGCATAGCAGACATCCATCCAGCCGTCGTAGGCCCAGAGCACTGAAATTAGAGCCAGCCCAAAGGCGGAAAAAAGACCCCCCTTATTCAATTCACTAAAAAGTGGCTGGACATTTGCCCAATCCCCTTTGCCGAAAAGAAAGCCGCCACAGACCAGAAAAACCAGCACGCCTGCTTTGATGGGCGTCAATGCGTTCTGAACATTGCCGGCTTTTTTTACCCCGATGAAATTGAGAATCGTAATCGCCGTAACGACCCCGGCGGCTATCAGCTTGGTTCCAAAAGGGGACGTGGGCACGAAAAAATTGAAGTAGTTGGCAAAAATAGTAGAAATCGCGGCGTATGATCCGGAGTTGATGACCAGAAGCTGTGCCCATCCAAACAAGAAAGCCACGAGTGGGCCATAAGCTTCCCTTAAATAAACGTAGGTGCCGCCGGTTTGTGGCATGGCTGCGGCTAATTCCCCAAAAGAAAACGCACCGCAGAGTGCCATGAGGCCGCCAACCGCCCATACGCCCAGAATCAGCCCGATTGAATCCAGGTGCCCGGCAATAACGCTCGGTACCGCAAAAATTCCGGAACCGATTATCAAACCTACTGAGATGTTGACAGCGGTAAACAGGCCGAGGTCACGGCGGAGACCCGATTTTGAATTTTCCGGCATCCTGGAAATGGGTTCTTAGTTTGAGTTGAGTTAAAATTGGAACTTATGAATCTACAAGGCGATAGTCAAGGGAGAAAGAGGTACAGCTTTTTTTTGTGGACTTGATGGAAAGAGTTTACAAAAAAGGAAAAGCAATATGTTAGAGGTCAACCGGCGTCACGTCCTTGGAACCTGGCACGTTTTCAACGATACTCATTTTCTTACTCTGTGTTGGTTTCTTAGCTTTTCGGACAAGTGGAATAGTAAAATAAAACGTTAGTCCCCTGCCAAACTGGCTTTTCACCCAAATATTACCGCCTAAATTCTTAATGACTTGCTGTGAATAGGAAAGCTCAAGCTCGAGGGTCTTGGGGGGTTTTACATTCAGCAGTTCAGTTAAATTTTGAAATTTTTCGATAACGATGTCGAACATCTCCTTCGAAATGCCCAAACCAGAGATTCTAATGGCAACCCGGACAAAATCGTTGATATCATTATGGCGTTTCCCATGAATGACATCCTGCTCGATAATGACT
The DNA here is from genome assembly GCA_046757025.1 of bacterium. Classification (GTDB taxonomy): domain Bacteria; phylum Zhuqueibacterota; class Zhuqueibacteria; order Oceanimicrobiales; family Oceanimicrobiaceae; genus JBHHXN01. Next base: position 1,755 of record JBHHXN010000304.1, on the reverse strand, counting down.
TTGTCCCCCTGACTCCCGAAACGGATTGCATTCGTAATAAGATTCGTCGCGACTTTCAAGAGCTGCTCTCGATCGCCTAAGACATATTGCTTTGTTTCAGGGAGTTGATACTTGATTTCGATCTTCTTTTTCGCTCCAGCAGAATGAGTAGAACTAATTGCATCTGAAAGCACCTTATCAATTGAGAGCTTCGTCAGTTCGCTTACAAAGGGAATATTTTGAAGATCACGAGGCATTTAATATCAAAATTTATTCTAACCCAGATACGGGAAAGTTAGTTCAAACACCGAAAGACACCCAGCGCGGCGAAGCCCCGACCGTCCTTTGTATTTTACTATTGACGTCTCACATTTCGCAATAATCTTCCGAATAAAACATGTCATATTTTTTGCAAAAAAATGCAAAGTTCAAAGATAATACTATAGGATATTAAGTTCATATATCGTCAGGTCGATGAAGGTCTTAAATTAAATAATTGTCTTTTGTTTATTTGCTCAAATTCTCTAAATTAGCTTGGAAAGCGAGAATTAAGGATGGCGCAGAGAAATCTTAACATAAAAATACTTATTGGCCTGGCACTGGTCTCTGAAATGTGTTATTTGATGATTGCCGCTATTCCAAACTTAAGGTTGCAGATTCCGCTTTACTTGCTCTGTTACGGGCTGGTTTTTATTTTTTATTGGATAGCGGCAGTTTTGTTTTGCGACTTTAAAAGAACAGCCCGTTCAGGCGAGGAAGGAACTCGCTGGATCAAAAAAATTAGAAGGAAACTCGCCGAAGATAAAATATCTTCCAAAGAATTGATAACGGTTGGCCTCGTCTTTGGTGTCATTTTCAGGCTAACCTTGCTTTTTAGCGCACCATCTTTGTCAGATGATATCTATCGCTATATCTGGGACGGCAAGGTCGCCTCTCAGGGCATAAATCCATATCACTATGCCCCAAATGCGCACGAGCTTGAGCCTCTGCGGGACACCTCCATTTATCCCAGGATTAATCACAAAGAAATTTCCACCATTTATCCGCCGGTTAACCAACTTGTTTTTTGGGGGCTATATAAATTTGACCCGTCGGTTTTGGGATTTAAAGCAGCGTTTCTCGGTTTCGATATTCTGACTATTGTTGTTCTTCTGCTAATACTCAAGCAGTTAAAAATTAATTTGAACCAGGCGTTAATCTATGTGTGGAATCCACTCATAATCGTTGAAATCGCCGGCAGCGGCCATGCGGACATTATTGGAATTTTGCTTTTGACACTGGCCCTGTGGTTTTTAATTACGAATCGGCCGCTGCGGTCAAATTTCACATTGGTTCTTTCTTTCTTAACAAAGTTCATTTCGATTTTGTTTTTGCCCTTCTTTGCTATGAGGAAGAGGGAAAACAAATTTGCGTTCATTCTTTTGTTTATTGTTTTTGTAACATTGCTGTATTTGCCGTATGCCGACGCCGGGAAACACTTGTTTTCCGGACTATTCGTTTACGCCGACAAATGGCAGGCCAATAGCTCAATTTTTTCCCTGATTAAATCTTCAGCGAAATCATTGATCCCGGAGCGCTGGATTATCAAACTGATGATTGAGCCGGCGGGAATGAGTCCGGACCCAGAAACTATAGCAAGCAGAGGTACCGATCTAGCTCTGCTTGTTTCGAAGTCAATTGTTACTCTTATTTTCACGGCTATATTTTTACATTTTCTAATTCGGTTTAAAAAGGACTTAAAAAAAGAAGGTGACTTTTGGATATTTAAGCTGGGGT
>JBHHXN010000303.1:0-3620 GCA_046757025.1 bacterium | reverse complement strand
AGATGTTTCTGTTCTGTTTGTCGCCAAGATACAGATTTTGCCGCAATTTCGACCAAATTTTGCATTCCTGGGCATACGTCTCCCTTGCTCGTTTTTGTGTCGCTAATACACAGCGAACTTTTAGAGACGAAGCGCCGGTTTTACTTGTTGGAAGCCATTGGCGACAAACCACAAAAAATCCTGTATCCGGTTTCGAATCAAAGGCATAAGCCAGTCCAAAAAACGGTTGGGCGCCAATTTTACGCGGCGATTTCGTTTTCGCCCCAGAATGTTGCCAGGCACATTGAGCAGCTTGCGCCTCATCGTCTCGGCTTGCCAGGACGATTGCCCTTGGGGCAGGACAATCGTCTTAAAAAAATTCGTCAGGTTATATGCAATCGCTTTCACAAAAGCATAAGCATGGTTTCTCGTCTTCTCATGTTGTGAAAGCTCATCCGCCCCAAAACCGTATTGTAGTTCCTTGATATAATTTTCGCAGGTCGCCCGATCATCGTACCAGGCGAGATTTTCTTCGGGGCGCTTTTCAAGCCGGCTCGATAAAATCGCTTCATAGCGATAAAACGCTGCGTCCGGCAAAGCCATCTGCCTGGTCTTTTTTTCGATCTTTAACCTGCGGATGTCGATGTAACGGTCGTGCTTCCAACTATCCAGAAGAAGCTTTTTGCGCGTCACGCTCATTCCGTCGTCAAGCGCCGTCCAGTCCGACTCCGGCAGGCGTTCGAGCCAAACCCTGATATTGGTGTAAAGCGGAACTTTGGCGGCATACTCCAGATGTTTGCCTTCGATAAAGGCAATGTTGTTTTCGGAGATAAAAGCCTTTGTCGAGCCTGACGCCCCTGAGCACGTAATTTGAGGGAAGCAGACATTCGGTGTGCTCGAAGCGTGAATGGCCCAGGCAATTGGCGTCGAGGAGAAAATCCAAAATGTCTTCGGTTTTTTCACAGATGATGCCTTTGAAGTCGATTGACTGCTTGAAGGTCTCCAGCAGATGGAAATTGCCGAATGCCGTCACTTGCCGGTTTCAGGTTTAATAAAAGGTTTGGCTTTTCTGGCGCTATTGTAATGAATAGCCGAAGCAATCAATTCTTTTCCTGTGCCATTTTCGCTCTGAATAAAAACAGTTGCATCGCTTTCAAAAGCGATCTCAAGAGTATTGTAGACCTCCTGAATTTCAGAAATAGACGTGTTAAAATCATTGAAGCACTCTTCAAGATTTAATTTGGATTCTTTTGCATCCATTTCCGTATTCACCAAAAACCATTGCCCGTGTTTTGAAAAGAGTCAGCATCTCATCTTGAATATATCGTCTTGTCCATAACCACACTTTACAAGAGATATGTTAATCGTTTTTAAGAAAAATTGTCGATCCTTCATCACCATCATTACTATGCAAAACGTATGTGTTCAATTTGCATATTTTTTCTAATTCTCTAGCGGAAGTTTACTAAAATTACAAAAAAATCTAATCTAACCCGAATATTAATAGAATTTTATTTCGTATACACTGAATAATATATATTACCAACAATCATCTGTTCTTTGATATTTTTAAATCTTAGCCTATTTTAGTTTGTATTCTCTGGTTTTATTTTCACTTGATTTTTGTTTTTGAGTTTTGTATATACTGATTATGGCATCGATTCAAGCGAAAACTTCGCGGGGCCAGAGGTATTATTACATCGTCGAATCCAAACGTGTCAATGGCAAACCCAGACCTGTTGTGCTCGAATATCTCGGTAAACCGGACACTCTGCTCAAGAGATTGCGTGGCGAATCAACCATTCAAATTCGCTCCTTTGCCCATGGTCATGTCGTCGCCCTGCTTGCGATTGCTCGTGAATTGAAGGTTGTTGAAACCATTAATGCCCATATCCCGCGCAACAAATGGAACAACCTTCCCCAGCGTGATGGCCTGACCGTCGGCCAAACAATTCTGTTGGCGGCAATCGGGCGCGCCTGTCGCCCGACGAGCAAAAGGGGATGGGCGCGCTGGGCAAGGCATACCAGTCTTTACCTGTGGCGCGGCAAAAAGCTCGACGACTTGACCAGCCAGCACTTCTGGGATCAGATGGACGCTATCCCCACAGAAGCCATCGCCAAAATCGAGCGCGACCTCGTACAAACGGTTTGCCAGCAGTATGAAGTGAAGCCGGATCTACTCCTTTACGATACCACAAATTTTTTCACCTATATTTCTTCGACGAATACGCGTTCGGAGTTGGCTAAACGAGGCAAAAACAAACAACGCCGCATCGATCTCCGGCAGATCGGCCTGGCGTTGATGGTCAGTCGGGAGCATCAACTGCCCCTGTTTCATCAGGTCTACGAAGGCTCGCAAGTTGATGTCAAAACCTTCGGGAAGCTCCTTCAAAGCCTAACCGATCGTTTGGCTTTTATTTTCACTGAGATCGAGTCCTTAACGATTGTTTATGACAAGGGCAACAATTCGAAAAAGAATCAGGCTTTCATTGATGGAGAGCCTTATCATTATATTGCGAGCCTGACGCCGAGCCATCACAAAGCATTGGTCGCTGAAGCCAATGCTGCTTTTGAGGAAACAACATTACCGACCGGCGAAGTGGTCAAAACCTATTGTGTAGAGCGCGACGTTTGGGGCGCTGAAAGAGTTTTGGTCGTCTACATTTCCGAAAAGCTTCGCCAGGGGCAGACGCGCGGACTTTTACAATGGCTCAAAAAAAGAAAGCAAGCCCTGGACGAGCTCTCCCAGGAATTGGAAAAGCCAAATGCCAGGCCGCGCGATCAGGACGCACTCAAAGCGAAAGTCGATCAACTTCTTAAAATCGAAAAGCTTTATGAGATCATCCAGGTGACCATAGAGACCGACAAGCAAGGTCGTAGCCATCTTCAGTATCAGGTTGATCAACAAGCGATTGACGATCGGGTCGAAAATGTTTTCGGTCGTCGAATCCTGATGACCGATCAGCGCGGATGGAGCACAGCGGAAATCATCATGGGTTTTCGCGGCCAGGCAAAGGTTGAAGATGTTTTCCGTTCGTTTAAAAATCCTTTCCATGATGCAATTCGTCCGCAGTATCATTGGACAGATCAAAAAATTCGTGTTCATGTTTATTGCGTGATTCTTGGTTATCTTCTGGCTCGTTTAGCATACATCAAAACAAAAAAAGAAATTCAGTACGAAGGGAGTTTGGAAAATTTCCTCGAGGAACTTGAACATATCCGTATCGCAATGATTGCTGAAAAGGTCGAAAAAACGCCAGGGCCGGCGAAAGTACACTATCAACTCGAAAACGGGGAGAGCGAACCGCTTCAGCAAAAGTTGATTCAACTTTTCGAAATTGAAACGAAAAGCCCTGAAGTATAGTTGTTGGTGTATACAGAACCTTAGGCATGTAATCCCTTTAATTATAAATAGATGGGTAGAATTTTTTTCTGAATTTTGGGAAACTTCCGCTAGTGTCCCTTGAATCACTAAGTAAAATTCGATGTTGAGTTTTGCCCGCCCAAGCTTTTTTCCTAATCTTGGTAATATCCCCGTAGAGTTTGAAGACTAGGTTTTTGTAGGTTTCCCACCCCTGTTTTGATATGCTTGTCACCTTGATTTTGTTTGGTGCAATGTATGGCCAACCTGTAGCGGCAAT
>JBHHXN010000302.1:0-3683 GCA_046757025.1 bacterium | reverse complement strand
GGGATTTAAATTTCATTTCTTGCCAAAAAATGACAGAAAACAACTTATCAGGTACTAAGGTGGTAAAGCCGCAACCAAAAATCAAGGTCACAAAATTGAACTGCCACAAAAATAAATTTGGTAATGGATTCATTTTTGTGAGATTTCATTTAGGTTCAATTCCCTCGAACTCTTCAACTTTTTAGGTCCCGTCGGTAACCTCCCATACTGTTAATCATTTCCTTTTTATGTACAACTGCTTCGTTACTTTTGCCACTAAGTTGCCTTCTCCATCCTTTACCTCCACAAAATACTTCGGAAAATATTTTTGGCCATTGGTGGTGTGCTTTTTAACATCTTCAATTTGCTCGCTCGACAAAGTAAAGCGTGCTATCATTTTGCCTTTACCCGGCGAAACAAACTCGATGCCGGCGGTTTTATCCCAGACAGTGTAATCTTTTCCCAAAATGTTCATCATCATGAGCATGTAAAACGGATCGACCATCGCATACAGACTCCCCCCGAAATGGGCGCCAACGTAGTTGCGGTTGTACCAGCGCAATTTCATGGTAACCACAACTTCGCTGTAATCTGGTGCGATGTGCTCAATCCAAATTCCCGTACCGAGATACGGAGGATAGATATTCAACAGCCATTTTAGATTTCTTGCCTTCATGAAAGATGGTCGCCTTTACTCGGACGAAGTCGTCTCTGTTCCCAGCGTCTTGCCTTTCAGTGTCGCCGGCACGCCCTCCTTCAGCCAAACGGGCGCGGGTGCGCCTTTCAAATAGTGATCAAAGAATTGCTGCAAACGAATTTGCCAGTCTTTCTTGTTGTGGAATTTGGTCGGCCAGTGCGGCTCATCGTTATAATTGATCATCCAGACCGGTTTGCCCAGGCGTCTGAGCGCCACAAAAAGCTCGATGCCCTGGTACCAGGGCACAGCGCCGTCATGGTCGTTGTGCATGATCAAAAGCGGCGTTTCGATTTTGTCGGCCCAAAAGATCGGCGAATTTTCCATGTACCGCATGGGGTACTCCCACAGCGAACCGCCGATGCGGCTTTGCGTACGTTCATATTGAAACATTCGGCTCCTGCCCGTCCGCCAGCGGATGCCGCCATAGGCGCTGATCATGTTCGAGACTGGCGCTCCCGCTTCAGCGGCCTTGAAAATGTTGGTGCGCGTTACCATAAACGCAATTTGATACCCACCCCAGCTATGTCCTTGCACACCAATATTCTTCTCGTCCACAAATCCTTGCTTGATTAGGTGGGTCACACCTGGCAGCACAGCATTTAGGGCACTCTCGCCCGGATAGCCCACTCTGTAGGGAATGTCCGGCACAAAAACAACATACCCACGGCTGACATAAAAAGTAAAATTGATAATCGAACGGTGCGCTTCGGGCGTCCAATGGCGGTGCAAGTTGTGCGAATTGCGCTCATAAAAGTAAACTATCATCGGATATTTCTTTTCCGGATCGAAGTTTTCCGGCTTGTACAAAATTCCCTGCAAAGGTTTGCCGTCAATCGAGGTCCACTCGATAAGCTCCGCAGTTCCCCAGAGATATTCCGACTGCTGTGGGTTGGCGTCACTCACTCTGTGCATGTCGCTGAGGTCCAGATTGCTCACCCACAAATCTGGAAATTCAGAAAAACTTGAACGGGTAAATAAAAGTGAATCGGCTTTTTCCGCTTTAATTGGCGCAGAGAATCTCTTATCCATAAGAACCAATGGCGTAAGCTGGTTTCCGCCTTTCACTCGCGTCTCGAAAAATCCACTCGATTTGGTTTGATAATGGGACGTCGAAAGCAGCATGGTTTTATTCGGATCGATCGCACGTTCTTCAGGATCAAGCCGGATGTAGCGGAAACGGAAATCATCTACGCGTCCCAGTCCCTCGGTAATGTTTCGGGGAGGACGCTTGCCGGTTGGATCGGTTGCCCAGATATCGTGTTTATCGTAGATTAGAAACAATCGGTCTTTTTCTGTCCAACCCGCGTTGCCATAGGCATTAGGGTTAAATGCCCAATCGTGCCATTCGTTGTAAACCGGATGAGGAATTTTCTTGCTTAAATTGACCGGTCGGCTGCCTTTAACATTTAGAGCGTACCAGGAAGAATCCTGACGATCCCACCAGGTCAGATAGTTTGCTTCGGGCGACAATTTCGCCCTGCCCTGCAGTTTTTGACGAACCAATCTTCGGCTACCAGTCTGAGCATTGATAATGTAAATATCATAATAAGCAGGCCAATCCCAGGAAATGAGCCGGCGGTATGGCATGTTCGAGATACCCAGAGCAATGTTTGCGTTTCCCTCGTCGCCGATTTCAACATCGGGCACATTTTCGTCCGCAAGCTGCACCACCCGACCTTTCTTAAGATCGACAACCGCGAGATAAGTGCGCTTGCGCTCTTTGTCAGCTTCTTTGAGCTGCATCGGCTGCAGGTAAGGGTCTTTCCAATGCCAGATGTCGACTTTGACTTTCTCATCTTCGGACTCCTCCTCGTCGTCGGCTTCAGGCTTAGGGCGCGGCGCTGTGCCAAACAGGAGGCGTTTGCCATTTTCTGAAAACGACACTTTGCCATGCTCGCTCACCCACCACCCTCTGGGAATTCCAGTCGTTCCCTGGCTGGCAACAGATTTCGGTGCCTTTGACCCAATGCGCCAGTAGTACAATTTATAAGAGGGCTGTTTTGCCTGGATACTATCCCGGTTGGAAATGAACGCCACCTGGGTACCGGCTTCATCAATCGCTATCTGTTTGTAATCACCTTTGCCGGAAAGAACCGTTCTCACCAACCCCGTCTCCACTTCAACTGCATAAATGCCGTCCGCCGTGCTGTCTTTGTTTGCGGCAGTGTAAACCAGCCACTCGCCCTTTTCAGAAAATTGATAAGCTGTGACATCGGAATAAGTACTCTCCGAAGCAGTCGCGAGATTGTGCAGAATAAGTTTTGTACCTTCATCTCGTTTCTTCTTCTTGTCTTTTTTCTCCTTCTTATCTTCTTTCTTTTTTTCTTTAGTTTTTGTTGTATCTTTCAAGGTCTTCGACTTTTCGAAGTGATAGGCAAGCCAGCCGCCGCGTTCTTCAGGCATCTTAAAAGACTTCACCCGCGCAATCTTCACCACACCCCCCGTGTTCAGCTCGACGATCCCAAGTGAGTCTTTGGGCATCTCCTCCTTCTTCTTTTTGTCGCGTTTTGCTCTTTTCACCGAATCTTTAGGTGCTTTTATCAGGAAAACCGCAAAGCCGGAATCATAATCAAATTGTGCTGACTCACCCCTGGGAAAGCTAAAAAAAATTCCCTCCGAAAGACTTCTCATTCTCAGCTCTAAATCTTTATCTTCTGGTCCGAGAGACCACATCACCCACTGACCATTGACCGAAATCGAACTTTCCTTAATCTTATTCCAGATGTCGTAAGCATCGTGATCAAGGGATTTCTTCTGCAGGCCCTGAGCATTCAGGTATGAAAAGAGTACAAATGCGATGGGGACTAACCATTGCTCTAGCTTAAATGATTTTTTCATAATCACCTCGATAAAATATGGTTAATTAAAACGGAAGGGTTGCTGAATAGTAAGGTAAGTGATATGTTAACCTGCATTATTCATGAACATTGCTAACTGACTTTGGATTTTGCGGGTCAGGTTATTTATAAACAGTGGATTATTGGAGTAATGGATTTCTGGAGTATTG
>JBHHXN010000301.1:0-3694 GCA_046757025.1 bacterium | reverse complement strand
CCTTCGGTGTTTTCAGTGCTATATTAACGAACACCGAAGGCCACTGAATCCACTGAAATGGATTATAAAATGATTCTTTTGAATTCCAAAATCGGTTTGCCAAAATTGATTAATAAACCCAGTCTTAATTTGGTTGTTTTTAAGTAATGCTTTACCTGTGCGAAATGAATTTTTTCCAAATTTTCCATGGCTTTTAATTCAATAATGACTTTATTTTCCACCAGTAAATCTGCGAAGTACTCACCTACGACAACGTCGTCTTCAAAATAAACTTTCAACGGCACTTGTTGCTGACAGTTTATGGCCAGCTTGTTCAATTTGTAAGCTATTGCATTTTCATACACTTTTTCCAGAAAGCCATTGCGGAAATAATTATGAACATCGAAGGCGGCTTGTCTGATCTTCTCTGTTAATTTTTGATAAAGTAAATTTTCCAGCATGTTTCTCCTCCTTTCGACATTGTACAGTGTTTTCAGAGGTTATTTTTTTCGAACACCGAAGAACACTGAATCCATTGTAAAGAAAAAATCGTTGTTTGATATCCAATCAAAAAAGGTTGTTTTTGGTTTAAGTTTGATTAATTAATAACAATACCATTCGGTGTGTTTCTGTGTTTTCAGTGTTAAATTAACGAACACCGAAGAACACTGAATCCATTGTAAAGGAAAAATCGTTGTTTGATATCCAGTCAAATAAAGTTGGTTTTGGTGTTAGTTTGATTGAATTAAAAAATAACAATATCATTCGGTATGTTTCTGTGTTTTCAGTGTTAAATCCTAAATAATTGCCTTTTTCAACGCGGCCCGCGCCAGCAGTCTGGTGGAATCCAAAATCGGCAGCGGGGAATCTTCAGCGTGAATGAGCAGCGGAATTTCCGTACAACCCAGCACCACGGCGTCACAGCCGTCTTCTTTAAGCCTCTGGATGATCTGTTGGAATTGTCGCCGCGACGGCGCTTCAAAACGGCCGTACACCAGCTCGTTGAAAATGACGTCGTTGATCTGCTGACGCTCCTCCGGCTCCGGCAATCGGTGGTCGATGCCTTTTTCCGCTAATTTCGATGGATACACCGGCCCTTCCATGAGGTAGCGCGTTCCCAACACCCCAAGCGTTGAGTAGCATTTTTGGGCGGCTTCCTCGGCCACCACTTCGGCGATGTGCAGCCAGGGCCGGGGCAACTTTTCCACCATCCGATCAAACGCCTGGTGCACGGTGTTATCTGGACAAATGAGAAAATCCGCACCGATTTGCGCGAGCTTTTCAGCCGACCTTAACATCAAGTCCGCCACTTTTTGCCAGTTGTTTGCGTAAATGGGCTGCATGTACTCGCTGAGCGGAAAGGTGTGCAGGCTGATCTGCGGGTGCGCATGCGGCCCCATGAACGCCGCGCCTTCCGTGCATATAGTTCGGTAACACAGGGCGGCCCCCTCTGCGCTGACCGCGACTATACCAATGTGTTTTAACATAAATTTACTCCGATTTCGATAAGTGAGAAAAGGGTATATATGCGTTTTGATTACAGGGCTTGCTTTTGTGCTAAATTAACTTCAGCATGGGACTGCAGCATTTCAAGGGCTTTGGTACGATTGTTTGTAATGCCGTACACCCCCAAAGCCTCGGCTTCTTTCCGCAACAGGGGAGTAACCCGCATGACATATAAAATCACAGGGCCTTCATAAATGCCGTCCGCTTGCAACCTTTTGATATCTTCGAATCCCATTTTCTCCACTTCTTTTCTTCTTAGGTGCATGAAAATGACCTGTACCCATTCACGCCGACTTTTCAGGAAGCTTGCCGCCATGCTGCCATCGGCAACCACCTCAACTCGCCCGCCCAGCTCTTTTGCGTGTTCGATCAGCTCTTTGTCTTCCTTAATTTCATTGGGACGCCCATAAACCCACAATATACGCAGACCGGCCAGGGAAATCTCCTTGTGGCTGATATCTTCGGCTTCAGCCTCATCCGCTAATTCAGAAGTGATGCGGCTGGTGGCGCGTTTGCGTAAAATGTGCTGGGTCAGAAGCTCGCGCTCCTCCTCCTCCGTGATGCTTTCTATCAGCGACACGAACTCATTATTGCGCGCTAATTTGTTGAATTCTTCCGGAACCGATTCTTCAAGAACCCGCAAAGTGGTTTCGACATTTTCACGCCGGCCCAGGTGGTAAAATTCCAGGACTTTGTCGACTTTTTCTTCATTGGGAGTTTCAAAGGCGCTGCCGCTTTTGAGCAATTTCGAAACTTCCAGGTAATCCAGGAACTCACTGATGAGATTTTTCTGGTATTCATCGTGAAACAAAGCGTAAAAATCTCTGAAATATAATTGGATCATCAGAATTTTTATTAGCAGCTCCGGCGCCAGCGTGTCGCTTTCATCGCCCAGTTGCTGCTCCAGGATAAAGCGGTTGATAAATCTCTTGATGCGCCGCGGATTGCGATCGCTCTGCTCCACGATCAGCTTTTCTTCGTTTTCCTGGAGATACTTTTCTGTGCGGGATGCTTGCACACACAATCTGAAAAGCTTTTGAATTTGCCCTTCATCTGGACGGGGAATGTTGTAATCGATTTGAATGATTTTTTCGATGTAGTGGCGGCTGGTGATTTTTTCACTGTACTTTTTCTGCTCCAGTATCGCTTCCGAAATGATGCCCTGATCAAAGCCGATGATGAAAACAAAACCCGGGGCATCCAGGTACAGTTTGATGGCTTCGAACACCCGAAACACGTTGGCGGGTTCGCAGCGGTCCAGGTCATCGATAAACACGATGAGGAGCCGCTCTTTTTCGCTCACTGGCGCCTCGTTGATCCAGGCAATCATGGAATCTTTGAGCACGGTTTGAATCTGGTTGCGCACCCGCGGGTCTTTGGAGACAGCCTCCCAGACATCATCCACGAGTTTACCCAGCCGAAACTTGCTTGCCAGAAATCCTGCTGCCGCCCGCACGGCTGCCATAATTTTCTGGTTGCGAAGAGATTTGCGCAAAATGTTGGAATCTAATTTCTCCAGCACCGACTTGATCAAGCCTTCCAGCACATCTTTGCCTTCAAAAATCCAAGCGTTGAACCAGAGGGTGTGAATACCGTTTCCATGATATTTATCAAGATGCTGTTTTAATTTGAACATCAGGGTGCTTTTGCCCATGCCCCAGGGCGCCTGGATGCCGATGGTCAACGGGGTGGATTTTTTCGACTTGCGAATCAGCTTCGTTAGACCGGCCGCGTATTTGTTAAATGTAAACGGATCGTTGTCGTTGGTGTAGGGCGTGTCATCGAGCAGGACAAAGTTTTTAAGATTGGCGCGGGATGAAGTTTGCGACTTCATGGATTTACTCCGTTAAAATGGGTGGTCAAAATGGGTCATTGATTTAAAATTCAAAGCACGCCCCCCCCTATCCCGCTGAGCGGACTTCCTCAGCGGGAGACTTATTTTCCCCCTTGAGGGGGAATTAAAGGGGGTGTGAATTTGCTGAATTATCACCGCAAGCGTTTATAGTATTACTTCTGAACTTTTGCATTTTTTTACAAGAAAATGGCTAAATGACGCGAAGTGAATGACACGACCCGTCATAAAGTCATCAGGTCATTTGCCTTTGGCGTCATTTTAGACAGCAGCAATAATTCACCTCTGTCAATGACAGCGAAGCTTAATGACGGCTGATAATAGCACCATGGTGTGGACCACAACAAAGCAAGTCAT
>JBHHXN010000300.1:0-3734 GCA_046757025.1 bacterium | reverse complement strand
CTGGCGATCCGCACCATGGAAGACAATATGAAAAAGCTGGTGGACCGTGTTGGTCTCGAGGTGCATTTCAGGGTCACCTGTCATACCCTGCGCCATACCTTCGCCTCCCATCTTAACGACAACGGTGAAGACATCCTGGTGATTCAGAGTCTGCTCGGTCATGCCTCGCCGCGCAGCACCCAAATTTATATTCACCCGTCCGCCGAGCGCGTGCGCCAGGCCCTGGAGAAATTGCCCGGCGTCATTTATCTTAACGAGCTTGCGGAAGCCGGCATCTTAAATCTCAATTTTCAACCCAAACACCGGCAAAGAGAATGAGCTGACTAAGAAAAAAAATCGCAAAACCGGTTTACGCTTGAAAAAAGTGCAGGAAAAGTACGCCCTCAGGTCAAAAATAAGCTGTCTTTACCACAAAACTCTTTGACTTTATAATCACTTTTGCTATCTTTGTCCATCTTTGTCCGGCAATCAAGCAATTGGTCGCCTGTGCTTCTTAGACAACTTCCCCCAATCACCTCCCAATTGCGCCTAACTCGCGCGCTTACTGCGGGGTTCGAAATGCTCACCTGCTGGCGGGCTTGAGTGCACAAAACGTTATTAATTTTTAAAACTTCAATTACTACACCGAACTTGTGAAAATCACCGCATCGCCCGCCAGTCAGGTGAAGCAATAGTTATACCGGCCGTCACCGCCCATGATTACTCAACCCGGTCCAGGTAGCGGTCCAACCAGGCCAGGACCTCTTTTACATATTCTGTTCGTGGAACAGAGTGTCCCCTTTCGTAAATAAACAATTTTTTGTGCTCTTCGGGAGTGCCCAGCATTTCATAAAATGGAAGCTGCGCAGTTTCATAGGGGAAGAAAAAATCATACTTTGCATTTAGCATGAGCACTGGCATCGTAATTCGGGGGAGAAAATTGACGGCCTCGGCCTCTGGTAAAGAGTGTTGAAACTGCAATCCAGCCACAAGAAGGATAGTCACTTTGATGCGATTCTCAACCGCTGGGATAATTCCACCCATCGCCCCGCCCCAACTGACGCCGTAATAAGCGAGTCTATCAGCGTCAATCTCATGACGTGTTTCCAGATAATCAATTGAGCGCCTAAAATCTTTTGCCCACATGATGACATGCTCTTTCCAGAAATTGGTCTTTTCTGGAAGGTCGGATTTCAGGTCATCCTCTCGTTCATAAGTGCTTTTGTAGATGGGATACATGAGGGCGCGGCCACTCTTCAACAGAAAATCTCGCGAACCGGGGCCCAAGGACTCACTTGAGCGGGTATGAATAGCGCCCGAACCAGGGAAATAGATCACAGTCTGATAAGGCGGGTTTCCTTTTTTGGGTAAAAAGAGATACGCCATCATCCGTTCATTCCCATAAGCGGCATCAAAGGTAACCTTCTCTTTAATCCAGTCCTCTTCCTCAACCACAGATTCGACGATTGCATTCAGCTCCCTCTTATCATAAGCGTATTGATGCAGAAACAGTGTGAACGCTTCATCGGAAACTGGCGTTTCCGTTCGGAAATCACGGAACGGCAGCATCACCATCTTCTCCAGGTTGGCCTGGTTTGCCTCTGAACCTACATATTTGATGCAGCGAAAGCCGTTGGTCTCGGAGCGGTCAAAAGGGGACTGGGCATAGGCATCATTAAAAGAATATGGCTGGTCATTCCATCCCCCGCCGAGGATGAAACGCTCCTCGCGACTACTCTGGTTAACACACCATTCCCGCACATTTCCCGACAAGTCGTAGGTGCCGAATCGATTCATGCTTCTGAAACTATTTACTGGTTTAGGCCCGCTGCTTCCCAGGTTGCTTTGAGGAACGATGTTTGAACTGGCCCAGGGGAGTGCCGCGCGGTCCCAGTGGTAAATTGTGGGCAGGTTTTTTCCAGCAAATTCTGCGTATGCGGCTGCTTCGAACCAGCTCACGCCAGTCACAGGAAAATCTTCCTGGCCATCTGGATAGTCGCCTACCTCCCAGGTTGCGGGGCCTGGTTTGCCCGTTTTATCCACCATAAGGGCCATTGCTTGCTCCCAACTGAGCGTTTGCCCATCTTTGACGAAAGTGTGCTTCCAAAGATCCTGATTCTGATAGCCTCCAGCATCTACAAAGCGTTTATACGCTTTGTTGGAAACCTCGTGAATATCCATCAGATAATCACCAATAAGCTTTACTTCCAGGTGTTCCAGGCCAGGCAGGTGAAGCGCTGCCGGAGCTGCCTCAATTTCATACCAGTTGGCTTCCTCTGGAAGTAAAATCATCTCTTCAGGAATGCTGCCCGTTTCACTCAGCCGAAATCGATATGTATCTTCGACGAAAGAAGTATTATATACCAGGTCGTATACTGTGCGAAAGCCTTCTTTTTCTAACCTGATTATGGAAATACCAATCGGAAATGGAATACTATCAATGGGAGTCTGGCCCAAAAATCTCCATTTATTGTCATCCGCCGAGTATGGCTGGGCAGATATTGATGCCCCTGGCGGCTCGGAAGAGATTTTAATAGCGCGTGAAAACTTGGGCTGTAGTCGTTTTAACTGCGGGTCGTCCGGAATCAGTTTCGCCACTTTTGTCCCCAATTCAAACGCTGGCCATACATTCGTGCCCTCTGCAATCCAGGAAATGTTTTCCACCAATCGCTCAATTTCTAGCAGGGCTTCCTGCCGCGCCCACTTTATTTTGGCGCTGCGGTTTTGCCACCAGACGGCTAGTGCGGTCAGCGTAATGAGCAGCAATACCCCAGTGACTATAAAACGTGGTCGCCGAATAAGCGAGAACAGGGAAGGTGGTGTCGAATCCGTTTTTCGAGTTGCTTTTAAGGCGTCAAGAAGCTCGTTAGCTGTTGCAAAGCGATCATCGGGCTCTTTTGATAAGGCTCGATGGATGATTTCTGCTATCGCTTCTGGTACATCGGGACGCAGTGAGGTTATCGCCTCTTGGTCTTCATTCAAGATTGAGTAGACGATGGCTTGGTCATAGTCGCCCTTGAACGGTAACTGCCCGGTGAGCATCTGGTACAGCACCACACCCAAAGCCCAGATGTCCGTCCGATGGTCAACAATCTCCCCGCGCGTCTGCTCAGGTGACATGTAGGCACTAGTACCGAGGGTGGTGCCTTCTTTGGTGAGCATGGTCTGCCCTGCTAATTTGGCGAGACCAAAATCAACGATCTTTACTTCGCCGCGATTCGTAAGCATTATATTAGCGGGCTTAACGTCCCGATGAATAATTTTCGCTTCGTGCGCCCGCTCTAGGCCTTGGGCTATCTGTATGGCAATGTCGGTTGCCTCCTCCAAGTTTAACGGCCCGCGCTCGATTTTCTTTTTCAACGTCTCACCTTCGTAGTAGTCCATACATATAAACATCTGGCCATCCGCGGTCTCATCGATTTCGTGAATCGTACAGATGTTATTATGCTGAAGCGCAGAGGCCGCTTTCGCCTCATGAATGAAGCGTTGCTTTTCTTCTTCGGCCTCGCTGAGGTGAGGGGGCAGAAATTTGAGTGCAATGAAGCGGTCGAGTTTGGTGTCCTGGACTTTGTACACCACGCCCATGCCCCCAGCGCCAAGCTTCTCAAGGATTTTGTAATGCGAGATAATTTTGCCAATCACAATATTCTCATCATTTGGTTAATATTTTTCATTCTACCAACACGAATGAGCCAGCGGTATAATATTAGAATGAGCAGCGTGAAAATAGAAAAAAGCAGACTTTTCCTTCGCAA
>JBHHXN010000299.1:0-3750 GCA_046757025.1 bacterium | reverse complement strand
AGTTTCGGGTTTCGAGTCTCGGGTCTCGAGTCTTGAGTATTGGGTTTCGGGTTTCATTCTACCGTGCCGTCCGCCATCCGCAATCTGCCATCCTCCATCTTCCATCTTCTCTCTGTCCCCGGTTTTCCCGTGGCAATGTGAGTCTCCGTGCGTGTTGATGGTCAACGTACTTTACGCTTGACATTTAGGCATTTCTTTTTTAGAATGTGGCAAACTTGTCATCAGCAAATTACTTCATTTATTTTAAAAAATAACAACGGAGACAGTTCATGCGAAACCGATTCAGACTGATGATTTGGAAATTAATTTTGTTGTGCGGATGGATTTTTCAGGTGGAAATGCTGCATTCGCAGGCGGCGGTCGAAATCAAATTCTGGCACGCTATGAGCGGCAATCGGCTGCGGGCCGTGGCCACGCTGGTGCAAGGATTTAACCACGCACATCCTGGCACAAAGTTGGTTGCGCAGTTTACGGGCAGCTATGCCGAAACCATGACCAAAGCCATTTCCGCCACCCGCGCGGGCAATCCGCCGCATATCATTCAAGTATTTGAAGTGGGCACGCAAACCATGTTGGACAGCCGGGCGTTCATCCCGGTTTTTAAGCTCATGCAGCCCGGCGACATCGACTGGAACGATTTGCTCGATCCCATCCGCCGGCATTATTCTGTGAAGGGCAAACTTTACTCCATGCCATTTAACTGCTCCACCTCCATTTTGTACTATAATAAAGACCTGTTTCGACAGGCTGGCCTGGAGCCTGCAAATCCGCCGGCCACGTATGCCGAGTTGGAAGCGGCTGGCGCGAAAATTGTCGCCAGCGGCGCCGCGCCTAATGCGCTGTCTTTTGGTTGGCCGGCCTGGGTGTTTGAACAAACTTATTCCGTGAACAATCAATTTTATTCCGACCATGCCAACGGCCGCGATGGCCGCGCCACCAGGCTGTTTATCGATAACGCGTTTGGCGTGAATGTTTTGCAAACCTGGGTCGATTGGTCGCATGAGAAAATTCTGATCTACGGTGGGAGGGAGTACTCCGCAAACAAAGCCTTTCTTTCGGGACAGGTCGCCATGCTCATTCAATCAACGTCTTCGGTGGCTTCCATCGAGAGCGCCGCGAAATTTGAAGTGGGCACGGCATTTTTCCCGCGACTCGCTGGCTACGAAAGAGGCAACTCGGTCATCGGCGGGGCGACTTTGTGGGTGATGAAAGGCATGTCTGACCAGCAGAAAGAGGCGGTGCGAAAGTTTCTGGTCTGGATCCGCCGCACGGACGTGACCAAAAAATGGCACCAAGAAACGGGTTACTTTCCCCTGACAAAAACCGCGGTCGCCGAGCTGAAAAAAGAGGGCTGGTTTGATGTGCACCCCAATCATTACACGGCTTTGACTCAGATTCTTTCGGGACGCAACACCCTGCCAGCGCACGGCGTAATGCTGGGGAATTTTGTCCAGATTCGTGACATCGTGGGAAGCGCTCTGGAGAAAGCTTTTGCCGGCGCCGTCACTCCGAAAGCGGCGTTGTCGCAGGCTGCAAAAGAGGCGAATCGCGTGCTCGAGGAATATAACCAGCTTTTTAGATGATTTGATGACGATTATAATAAACGCACTCAGGCTGGTGAGGCATGCAAACTAAATTTCCCCAGAAATATCTTCCTTATTTACTGTTGGCGCCGTCGTTGCTGGTGGTGCTGATTTTTCTCATTATCCCCTCTGTGCAATCGCTCTACCTGAGTTTTTTTCGTGTGTCACCTTTTGGCGACCGGCTTTTCTTCGTAGGCCTGGCCAATTTTCAAAATCTGTTTACCAGTGCGGATTACGTGTCCAGCTTGCTGCTCACATTGCTTTTTACGGCAGCGGTTACCGTTCTGGGATTAACAGTTTCACTGGCAATCGCCATGCTGGTCAATCAGAGAATACCGGGCATTTCATTTTACCGCACAGCTTTAATCTGGCCTTATGCGCTTTCGCCGGCCATCGCCGGCACCATCTGGGCGTTGCTGTTGGATCCGGCGACTGGAGCCATGTCTTACTTTATTTCTCAATTCACCGGTGAGATGCCCAATTGGCGTACAAACGGCCAACTGGCGCTAACGGTCGTCACTATTGCGGCTGCCTGGAAAATGCTCGGTTACAACGTGATCTTTTTTCTGGCGGGCTTGCAGAATATCCACGGTGAAATTTTAGACGCCGCGCGCATTGACGGCGCCCGCGCATTCAAACGCTTCTGGCACGTCATCAGGCCGCTGCTTTCGCCCACCACCTTTTTTCTGTTCATCATGAATTCGCTCTACGGATTTTTCGAAGTCTTTGGCCTGATCGACGTTATGACACAGGGAGGCCCCGGCAACGCTACCGAAGTGCTGGTTTATAAATTGTACCGTGAGGGATTCGTAAATCTGCGTACGGGTTACGCCTCTGCCCAGTCAATTGTTTTGTTCGTTTTTGTGGCTGTCTTAACTTTGCTGCAGTTTCGGTTTGCCCGCAGCCGGGTTTTTTATCGATGAGGTGCAAAATATTGTCGAAGCTAAGTTCCAAAAATTTACTGACTCATTTGCTGCTGGCTCTGGCTGTTCTGGTGTTGGCTTTTCCAGTCCTGTTCGCTTTACTTGTGAGCACACAAAGCTTTCAAGATATATTTACCTATCCGCCGAAATTTGTTCCGGGCGCAAACTTCCTGCAAAATGTTACCCGTGCTTGGCAACGGGTAAATATGGGGAGGCTGCTTTTCAACAGCACCGTCATTTCCGCTGCAGTAGCTCTGGGAAAGATCGCGCTCTCTTTGCTGGCTGCGTTTGCGTTTACCTATTTCGGCAAATTTCGCGGACAGGGAGTCTGTTTTGTGCTGATCTTGATCACCCACATGCTGCCGCTGCCCATTCGGATTGTGCCCACGTTTGAGCTCATGCAGGATTTTAAATGGGTGGACACATACCAGGCGCTTACGATTCCCTTTTTTGCCAGCGCCACCGGCATGCTGTTGTTCCGGCAGTTTTTTCTCACGGTCCCGTTGTCCGTTTCAGACGCAGCCCGCCTGGATGGCGCCGGCCCCATGCAATTCCTCCGTAAAATTCTGGTACCGCTGGCGCGCACCAACATCACCGCGCTGTTTATGATCGAGTTTCTTTACATGTGGAACCAGTACCTGTGGCCGTTGGTGGTCACCAATTCCAATGATATGCGAGTGGTGCAGATCGGCATCAAAATGCTGCTGGCCAGCGAAGCGCAGGCAGCGGAATGGAACGTGATCATGGCCGGCACCCTCATTGCGATGCTGCCGCCGCTGATCGTTTTGATTTGGCTGCAGCGGAGTTTTGCACGGGGATTTGCTATGCAGGAGGAGAGGTAAAATTCAGTAGTCGAGGTGACTTCAAATTTTGTCTTTTTGCAGAACGCAGCGACGAAGAATCTCATACAGCCCAATTTGCGAAAATGCAAAAGTGGTAAATTCGTGCAGAGGGTTTGTTCTCTGAACATATAGGCTCGGTAGGAAAAGATTCTTCGGTCGCGGCTGCCTCAGAATGACATTTTCTGTTCAGACACTAATAGAGTCCATCCGTAATCATCATACCCGAATGCTCCCTGCTTAAAACATGCAGAGACAAGCTCATCGGGAATCTCGTGCCTAACGGAAAAATGGATTCCCCCTTAAAGATTGCGGGAAGGACAATAAAGGGCTCTTTACGGACGGCACTGCACACACACTAATTGCACCCGCATTCCACGCTCCTCGATCCTCAAGATTGTTTCG
>JBHHXN010000298.1:0-3792 GCA_046757025.1 bacterium | reverse complement strand
GGAATTAAGAATTATGAATTAGTGTGAGAATCGTTCTGATTAGCAAAAAGAGATTTGTCCTTTGTCATTGGTCATTTGTATTTGGTACGTGGGCAGGTGGGAAAAGTCAAAGGAGTACCAAGGTACACACAAAGGACCAGGAACGAAGGACAGAGGACAGTTTGTTTTTTGTCCCTGGTCCTTTTTCCGGGCAGGAGGAGGGATAACATTGTGATCACTCGAGGTTTTGAGCAATTAGAAGTTTATCAATTATCGGAAAATCTTGCTGACAAAGTCTGGGAGATTGTAATTAATTGGACTCCCTTCGCAAGGCACTCGGTTGGCATGCAACTGGTACGGGCGGTCGATAGCATCAGAGCTAACATTGCGGAAGGCAGGGGTTGGCGCTTCAAAGATAACCAGCGATTTGTAAAAATCGCCCAGGGTTCTTTAAACGAAACCAAACATTGGCTGCGAAGAGCGTACAAAAGACAATTATTAACCGAAGCGCAGATTGAAGCTCTCAAGGTCATCATGGATGAGCTGGCCTCCAGACTCAATGCTTACCTGAATTCCATCGGTTCCCCGCAACACACAAAGGACCAGCAACTAAGAACAAGATACACAGAACTAACTAAATTAATGGTGCGCCTTTATGGTGAATTTGCCTGAGCTTAGCTGTGCAAAATTTCAATTTACCCTGGAAGCGCTGGATACCCTCTACCTGCCGGAATACAAAGGCTCCACTCTCCGCGGCGGTTTTGGCCATTCGTTTCGCAAAATCGTTTGCACCATGGGCGCTATTCCCTGCGACACCTGCCTGCTGCACTTAAAATGCCCCTATCCGCAGTTTTTCGAGACGCCCATCGCAGGCGACTTTCCGCCGTTTATGCGCGGAGTGAAAACCGGTCCGCAGCCGTTTGTGGTGGAACCGCCGTTAGAATCCAAACGGGTGTACCAGCCTGGCGAGAACCTGAAGTTTGGCCTGGTGCTCATCGGCCGGGCCATCGAATATCTGCCCTATTTCATCTACACCTTTGACCGGTTAGGGAACATGGGTATCGGCCGCGGTAAAGGCCAATTCAAACTCACCGAAGTAGCCAGTTTTGATGAAGAGTGGCGCCCCATTTACGACGGCCAGTCCAAAACCTTAACTGCGAATTATGTAATCAGAAGCATGAAAGATTTCTGCGGTCATGCCGATCCGATTAAAAGTATCAGATTAAACTTTGTCACCCCAACCCGCATTAAGATCAAAGGCCATCTGTCCACGGATCTTCCTTTTCGGGAGATCGTTTTGTCGCTGCTGCGCCGAATTTGCACGTTGGCTTATTTTCACATTCCCCAAACCAGCGTTGAATGGAATTGGCGTTCTGCGTTAGCTGCGGCCGACGAGGTTGAGATGGCACAAATAAATCTCGAATGGGTGGATTGGGAACGCTATTCCAACCGTCAGCAGACGCGCATGAAGTTGGGCGGCTTTCAGGGGGAAATGACTTTGACGGGGAAAATGGAACCCTGGCTGCCTCTGCTCAAGCTGGGTGAGTTCGTGCATGTAGGCAAAGGGGCGACGTTTGGTTTGGGGAAGTTTGAGATAGCTTAATCCTGGTGTGGCGTGGCTGCCAAAGGCAAATTGAAAATTTGAATGATCTCCAAACTATTGTAAATTACAAATGATTGCCCCATGACTGCCATACCCGCCTATTTTTAGAGGGAATCCACTGTTTTAGCGTTCTGGCGCAGATGAAAACATACTGGAAAACCATTCTCGGCCGGTTACTCAATGAAGGCAATGCTTTTCAACATCATGTAGAGAGATTATATTTAAACGTAAAGTGAGCGAAGAGCTTTTGGCTATTAGCTCATAGCTAATAAAAATCAATTAGCAATAATGGTTAGTGGAGTTCACCTGTCAAGTGAAACGAAATTCAGGACGTAAAATCAAATCAATATTGCAGCACCTGTCTGTGACGCGGAAACAGGAGGCCCAAGAGCTCATGGCAAGGCATATTTTAGGTGATAAAAAGGATATGAGGAATAGATAAAGATATGAATAATACCTGAATTAATCACACAGGGATTAGTAAAAAGTTTTCAGTCGATAGTTACAGACCGTTTGTGAGATTAATTGGCTATGAATGATGAATCGTGCTGTACCATGAACGGTGGGATTTGCTGAGTTTTTGACTGAAAGACGAATGACAATGAAAAATCACGGTCTGACCCTCGTTTTTCTGGTGGGCGTCTTGCTGACAACCTTCGAGGGCTGCAGGCAAGAGAATACGCCGAAAGTGAAGCTGCGCGGCGACCGGTTCGATCCGGTGCGCAGCTTGCTCGATGAGACCATCCGCAAGCACAACATTGCCTCGATTGCCATCGCTGCGGCTAAGGATGGCGAGTTCGTTTGGGAGGAAGCGTTCGGCTGGGCCGACAGGGAAAACAGATACCCGCTACACCGCAATCGATCTACGCCCTGGCCTCGATTTCGAAGTCGTTTACCGCAACCGGTCTGATGGTGCTGGTTGAGCGCGGCCTAGTGCACCTGGAGCGGCCGGTTAACGAGTATCTGGGTGCAGCTAAACTGGTCTCATACCTGAGCGATTCGGCGCAGGCCACGGTTCGACAGGCGCTACTGCACACGGCTGGCCGGCCCTCGCACCATAATATCTTCTTCGACAATGCGGCTGTGAGCCCGCCCGATCAGGACGAGTCGATTCGACGCTACGGCATCATCGTGGACGAGCCGGGCCCGGAATATACCTACTCGAATTTCGGCTACGGCGTGCTCGACCGCGTCATCGCCAGGATATCGGGAAAGAGCTATGCCGAGTTTATGGAGGCGGAGGTGTTCACGCCGCTGGCCTGACCCATACCTTTGTGCAGGCAGTTTCGACCCAGCAGGCGCATGCGGTCCGCCATTATGACGCTCAGGGTAACCTGGTTCCGGCGCTCGACTTCGACCACCGCGGCGCCTCGGCCGTCCATGCAAGTGTTCACGATCTCATCCGCTACGGTATGTTCCATTTGCAAAACGAGGTTGTCGGCCAGAAGCGAATCCTTTCCGAACAGACGATCGACATGATGCACCGTCCTTCAGACTTTACTATGCCAGAGGAGGAAATTGGAGAGACACATATTAGTCTGGGCTGGGCGGTTGTGGACCTGCACGGTGTCCGGTTTTTGATTGTGACCGGCGGCATGCCGGGTACCGTGACGCGCCTGGCCCTGATCCGGGAGGAAAATGCGGCCGTGGCAATCGTGATCAACAGCGGCGTCGGCGAAACCTACGCTCCCCGGCTTCCCGCAGAAACCGGAGGTCGTTGCGGATAAAGAACTGTCCGCGCCGCTGCCGGCAGAATTGCTGGGCGAATGGAGAGGTTCGATCAAAACCTACCAGGGGGATTTGGCAGCGAAGCTTTCTATCCGGAACGGCCGGAACATTGTACTCGAAATCGACGGCAAGAAAACCAGACCGATGCGGGTGCGGAATCCCCTCGGCCGTGTCAGGTTCCGGGATGGCGTATTCCAGGCGCCCTTCTTCGGCTCTATCCCCACCGACGATTGCAAGCGTTCTCAACACGTGCTCTTTCTGCGCCTGAGAAGGCGGGGCGACACATTGAGCGGAGTCGCCGCCGCCGTGGCCATGAACCAGACTTTCTGGCTGCCCCACTGGATGGAGCTGAAGAAAGTGCCGGAATGAATAAGTCCGAATCCTCAGTAAATGGCATGCGGCAAAGTCGCAACCAAACAATTGATTCAGCTATGGATTAACCCAGATTGTTTTTAATCCTGATTTAGATGAAAAAACCTATC
>JBHHXN010000297.1:0-3822 GCA_046757025.1 bacterium | reverse complement strand
GACGCGCTCTCGTTTCGGCTGCAAACGCTCTTTCGAATTGTCATCAGCAAACTTTTCAATTATGATGTCCAGCGGGTTAGGAAAAACCTCTCGATCTTTAATTCGGAATTGACCCGAGAGCAATTCCAGAAGCTGTATGGGGAATCTTCCGCAGAAGTCATCCACCCGCCCGTGCTGATGGACGCATCTTACAGACGGAACTTCGCCGACCGGGAAGACGGCTTTGTTTATTCGGGGCGGGTAGTGCGCGATAAAAACCTCCATGGGATGATCGAGTTCATTCAAAGGGTGCGGGCCAGCGGCGCCGACCTGCATTTCCATATCGTCGGCCCCATACTCGATGAAGCCTACCAAAACGAATTGCGGCGAAAATATCCCTTCGACTGGGTTACGTTCGAGGGCAACAAAAATCGCACGCAATTGAGCGAAATTTTGGGAAGGCACAAGTACGCCATCCAGGCGCGGTACCTGGAGCCCTTTGGCATGGCGGCGGCCGAGGCCTGCCAGATGGGCTGCCTGACCTTTGTGCCCCGCCGCTGCGGCATGGCGGAGTTTATCGAATCCCAAGCCCTGAAGTTTGCCGACTTTGACGATTTGTTTCACAAATTCACGGCGCTGCGTCAGGATCCGGAGCGGCAGGTCGGCTTGTCTCAAACTTTGAGCCGGCGGTTCTCGCAGTTCACCAAACAAAGATTTCAGCAGCAGATTCAAACGGTCTGTTTGCAAGCTCAAGAGGGGAGGTCAGCGAAGGGCGTCCTTCCAAAACAGGTAAAGGATTTAGCGCTTGTCGATCATTAAAAAAACCAAAACCAACTTTATTTCCCTGACCGTTCTTTCCACCGTGGACCGAACGGCTTCCGTCATTCTGGTTTTGTTGATGGCGCGCTATCTCGGCGCCAGAACCTACGGCGAATACGCCTTTGCTTTTGCCGTGGCGAACATCGTGCTGGCGTTCAGCGATCTGGGCATCAACACCCTGCTCACCCGCGACCTGGCGAAGGATCCCGGCCTGCAGCAACGCTACCTTTCCAACGCCCTCGGCATAAAAATCATCTCCACCATGCTGGTGCTGCTGCTGATTGCGGCGCTGAACAGCGTGGTGCCCATTTTCAAGGAAAGCGCCCTGGTGATCTTTCTCGTGGTGCTGAATCACGGCTTGCGGGTGGTGTCGTCGACGTTTATTGCGGTGGTACGGGCGAACATGAAAATGCAGTACGAAGCCGCGGCCGGCATCCTCAATCGCCTGCTGAGTTTGGCCGGCGGCGTGGCGGCGCTGCTGGCGGGGTACGGTCTGGTGACGGTGGTGAGCGTCTTTTTGGTCGCCAGCGCCATCGAGTTCCTCTACCTCGCCGGGATGGTGCAGGCGCGTTTCACCCCATTTCGGGTTCGCTTCGACTTCGCAGAGCAGAAAAGGATGGTGCGCAAGAGCCTGCCCTTTCTGTTGATGATTTTTCTGGCCCTGGTGAACTATCGCCTGGATGCCATCCTTCTGGGCATCCTGCACGGCAAAGAAGCCACCGGCGTTTACAGCGCCGCCTACGTGCTGGTACTGAATTTGATCCTGTTTCAGCAAATCGCCGGGCGGGTGCTGCTGCCGCTGTTATCGCAGTGTCCGCCAAATCAGAAGGAGCCGTTTCAAAAATACTGCCGGCAGACCATCAAAGGGCTGGTGGTGCTGGCCTTGTTCGTGGTGTTGACGGTGCTGGGCTACAGCGACCAGATCATTTCGCTGCTGTACAGCGACGATTTCCAGGACGCGGCCGGCTGTCTGCGCATTTTGATCTTTGCCGTGGCGTTTATGTTTGTGAGCCACATTCTGTTTATCGCGCTCATCGCCCTCAAAAAAGAGCGCCAGGTGACCAAAGGCTGGCTGGCGGCGGTGACGGTGAACGTGGTGTTGAATCTCCTGCTCATTCCCAAATTCAGCTACCTCGGAGCGTGTGCGGCCACGGTGGCGGCCGAGTTTACCCTGTGTGTATTCAATTATTATCACCTGATCGTCGTCAACCGCTATTCGCTGCTGCCCAAACTCGACTGGCTGAAAGTGGGCATGCCGTTTTTGGCAGGTGGAATCTTCATTCTGCTCATCCCGCAAATGTCGATGTTTTACGCCGTGCCGCTGCTGCTATTGGTGTACGGCTTGTTTTTGATCGTGGGGCGGGCGTTTTCCCGGGCCGAGCTCAGCGATTGGATTAAATTTATTCGGGTTTAACGTGATATTTTGATTTTAAGATTTTTTGTGTGTTTGAATTAAAAATGTAATTATAGACCTAAACAAATGAAAATAAAACAATAGATTTATGAGTTAGCCATGAAAGACCTGAATTATGTATTCTGCAAAACACCCCCCTCCCGCTTATCGGGATTGGGCTGTTTCAAAAGCCTGAAAAATGTCTTTGCGAGGAGTCCCGATTTTTTTAATTCTTACAATAATGAATATCGGGACGACGAAGCAATCTCCCGATTCATGCACAAAATCAGGAGATTGCTTCGCTTCGCTCGCAATGACAGGATCCTTTTGGGTCAGCGCCGATTAGGGGGGTGTCCGGCACAAATGCTCATCAGAGATTTAAATCGGACACCTCTGAGGAATTAGCTTTAGTATGGAATCAAAAAAGGCACTCATAATCGCTTATCATTTGCCGCCCATGGGGGGCATCCCGGTGATGCGCTCTTTGAGATTGGTGAAATATCTCGGCCAGTTCAATTGGACTCCCGTGGTCCTGACCTCGAAAAACGGTTTTGATGTGGTGCACGGCCACGATGTTACTTTGCTGTCAAAACTAACCAGAAATATCGAGATTATTCGAATTGACGATTTCATGGGCCGTCTGTTAAATTGGCTCAACTCTAAATTGAGCAGTAACTTCATGCTGCAAATCGATAAGATTTGCAAGACCTTGTTTTTCCCTGACGAGAAAATTTTATGGGGATTACGAGCATTTTTTCAAGCAAAAAGAATTATACAGCGTCGCCAGGCGCCTGACGTCATCTATGCTACGGGTTTCCCCTGGTCGAGTCTGCTGCTGGGATATTGGCTGAAACGCGCGCTGAAAAAACCGCTGGTGCTGGATCTGCGCGACGCCTGGTCGTTGAGTCCCATGCCGGTGTGGCGTAAATTCAAACTGCACGGCTGGCTGGAACGCAGGATCATGGCGCAGGCCGACGCCAACCTGTTTACCTCCGAAGGCACCACCCGGCAATACCAGCAGCTTTACCCGGACCTGGCGCCCAGGATGACCTGGATTTACAACGGCTACGATCCGGCCGATTTTAATGGCCAGAGAACCGCCCCGGCTGTTAAAAAAGATGGCGACGGAAAATTGACCTTAATATATGCGGGCTCGCTTTCGGATACGGTTCCGCCGCGGGATCGCAGCCGCAGCCTGGCGCCCGTTTTAAAGGGCTTGCAGCAATTGCGAACACAGCGGCCTGAGCTGTACCAGAAAATGGCCTTGCAAATCTATTCCAATGAAATCCCCAATACGCGAAGATTGGCGGAAAAGTTGGGATTGATGGACGTGGTGGAGTTTCAGCCGAGGCTGCCGCACCGGCAAATCGTGCCGCGGCTGCAGGCGGCGGACCTGTTGATTTTGATCGTGCGCCCGAGCCGGGACGCAGAGCAAATGGCGCCGGCAAAATTGTACGAATATGTGGCCGCCGGCAAGCCGGTGCTGACCCTGGCGCCGCGGTTTTCTGAGGCGGCAAAAATCGTTCAAAAATACGATCTGGGCCCGCTGGTGAGTTACGAAAATGCGCCGGCTGAGCTGGCTGACGCCATTTGTAAATGGAGCGTAAACGGCAAATGGCCGGATACGTGCG
>JBHHXN010000296.1:0-3925 GCA_046757025.1 bacterium | reverse complement strand
CCTTTTTGCGAATTTCGCTTTTCGGTTTGCGGCTTTTCGCTGCATTAGGAATTATGAATTATTCAATTGCAAGAAATCAAGTTCTCTGGCTGGTTTTATGGATGATCAGCATCCAGGCTTGCGTAAACCGGCCGCGTTTAATTCAGGATCATCCCCACTTCTGGAAAGGCATTTCAAAAGAGGTCGCGATTACAGAAATAGTCGCCATCGATTCTGCGGATATCGAATTGCTCGAATGGGCTGTTTTTGAGGAGACCAACCGTCAGCGTGAACGTCTGAGACTGTCTGTGTTCAAATACGAATCAAAACTGCAAATGGCCGCCCGCCGGCATTCGGAGGAAATGGTGGCGTTGGACTATTTTAGTCACAGCTCGCCGGTCGAAAGCCGCGATTCTTTACGCAAGCGTGCCCTCGAATCTGGAATTAAAGAGGGTGCAGTGGGTGAAAACATCGCCATTCATTCCATTTTTAAGCGACAGGACATCGTGATTAAAAATTCGCTCCGCAGCCAGCGGCCGTCCAATTTTGCCTGGCGAAATCAAGGGGTTCAGCTCACCTATCAGGATTTTGCTCAAACCCTGGTCGATCGCTGGATGAAAAGCCCGCCGCATCGCTCGAACATTCTGAATAAACACTTCCGATTTTTAGGCGTGGGTTGTGCCCGTGGGAAATACCTCCAGAACGAGGTTTTCTACGTGACGCAAAACTTCTCCACCACCAATTATTAGGCGCTTAGCTCCAGACATCGACAATTTTCTGTCGAGATGTTGAAACGTCAAATTCGAATAGAGAAACAAAACGGAGGATTTCGAGTTGCGCAATTCGGAATGTGGAAGTCGAGTGCATACGATTTTAGTGATAATGCCGAAATCCGCAATCCCAGATCTGCAATCGGCAGGTTTCGGGTTTCCTTTTTTATTTACGGTACCAACTTTCTTTTCGCAGCAGCGTCGCAGCAGCGTCTATGAAAAGACGTAGTTCCTCCCATCAGAAATCCTGTTCAAAATTTTGTCTAACCGGCTTTTACAATTGCATTAGAAAATTAAAACGCTAAATTTGACTTACTGGTTGTAAATCCTGCTACTTTCAATTTCATTTTTAAAGAGGTAAGGACATGAGAAAAGGCATGGGTACTTGTTTGGTGGTTTTGCTGGCGGCGGTCATTTCTTGCGCCGGCAAAAGCGGAGTCCAGGAAGCGCAAGTCAAAACCGCCATTGAAACGGTTATGAACCAGCAGGTGGCGGGCTGGAACGCCGGTTCAGTGGAAAAATTTATGCAGGGCTATCTAAGGTCGGAGAAACTGCGCTACGCGTCCGGTGGCAGCGTGGCGTACGGCTGGCAGCCGTTGTTGGAACACTATCAAAATGCGTATCCTGATAAAGCGGCCATGGGCACTTTAAATTTCAGCGAATTGGACATCACCGTGTTGGAGCCGGAGGCCGCGCTGGTTTTTGGCAAATGGTCTCTGCAAAGAACAAACGATCATCCCTGGGGCTATTTCACGCTGGTGTTTCGAAAGACCGACGTGGGCTGGCGAATTGTGCATGATCACACTTCGTCTGCCAGCGAGTGAGCTGCAATGAATTTATGTTTTTTTCATGCAATGAATAATTTCATCAGAAAGCGCAGGAGCTCGGCGTCTGGCATGTTTAGACCGCGAAAACGTATTTTACCGGCCTTACTATATTGACGAAAAAATTGCCATTTCCTTTTACTCTCACATCACCGGAGTACTAAACTTGCGCACACAAACAAAAAGGTCCTCCTTTGGTGCCTTACTCTTTAATCAAACCCTGGCGGCGGCCGGTCTGGCGTTTTTTATTTTCTTTGTGCTTTATACGGACAAGGGCCAGTCTCTGCTGTTTAAATATGAATTTACTGTGTTTGTTTTGAATTGGCTTGCTCACAAAATCCAGGGATTTTCAAATTGGGATTGGCTTTGGGGCAGCGGACTAATTTTGCTCATGGGTGTCGGTAACGTGATTCAACAGCATTTCATCTTTAAAACCGACCTTTCTCAAATGGAGTGGCTGCCGCACAGCGGTTGGCAGAAAGCCGGTTTCGTTTATCTTGTATTTACCACGGCTTTTACTGAAGAAATCGTTTTTCGAGGTGTGATCCTGCCCGCGGTTTCGTTTTGGTTATTTCCCAGTGCCGGTCTGTTGATAAGCGCCGGGTTATTTGGAGTGCTGCACGCGGAAAAAGGCTGGCGTGGTCAGGTGGCGGTGGGCGTTTACGGAGTCATTCTGGGGGGCGCTTTGTTAATTGGGGCATCGTTGTGGGTGTGCATCATCGCACACGGATTAAACAACGTCGTGGCCTTGTTTATCCTGCCCGCCGCTCGCAGTCAAACTTGAACGAAAGTTTGACTCTACTTTCTACGCGGACACGGCGGCAGCGCCTGCTCCCCTGCTACAAAATCCAGCGGCAAACTCTCGGCGCATTCCAGCGGGTCGCAGCAGGTGTGGCAAACCCTTTTGAAAGCACGAAAGCCTTTTAATTGAATCGAAGGCGATAAAAAGTCGCTTTTTACTGGCTCCTGTTTTAGAAGATCGGTGCTGAGATATTTTTTATTATCGTCCGGGAAAACGGTGACCACTACTGCGTCGGGCGGCAACTCGTTCTGTACCTGCACGGCTCCTAAAAAGTTGGCGCCGGAAGAGATCCCCACACCGATGCCCAGATCTTTTGCCAGAATCTGCGACATCAAAATGGCGTCGCCGTCGTCCACACTGACGACCTCATCCAGCTCGTTCAAATTCACGATGGGCGGAATGAACTCGTCCGAGATGCCCTGAATTCGGTGGTGGCCTACTTTACAGCCGGTAGAAAGCGTGGGAGAGTTAGCCGGCTCCAGCGGGTGCAGTCGGATGTCTGGCTGCATCTGTTTGAGAAAGCGGCCGGTGCCCATAACTGTGCCGCCAGTGCCGACGCCGGCTACAAACGCATCCGGAGAGAGGTTGTGAAAGCGCAACTGCCACCAGATTTCCGGGCCGGTGGTGCGGGCGTGCGCTTCGATGTTATCCTCGTTGGAAAATTGGCGGGGGAGGAAGGCGCGTT
The DNA here is from genome assembly GCA_046757025.1 of bacterium. Lineage (GTDB taxonomy): Bacteria > Zhuqueibacterota > Zhuqueibacteria > Oceanimicrobiales > Oceanimicrobiaceae > JBHHXN01. Next base: position 865 of record JBHHXN010000296.1, on the reverse strand, counting down.
CACACTCAGCAGCCAGCTTCTCAGCTTGGTCGATGCTGCCCAGAAAACCGCCGTCCTGTTTACTCACCAGATGGATGTTTGCGCCCAGACTCTGGATGAGATTGATGCGTTCCCGGCTCATCCAGTCGGGCATAAAAATGATGACCGGATGCCCCATGGCCCGGCCGATGGCCGCGATGGAAATGCCGGTGTTGCCGCTGGTGGCTTCCACGATCTCGTCACCCGGCTGCAGCACACCTTTAGCGTATCCTTCCATCAAAATATGCAGCGCCATGCGGTCTTTGATGCTGCCGGTCATGTTCAAATTTTCGGCTTTCGCGAACAGGACGCGCTTTTGGCCGCGAAAAATAAAATCGATGGCCAGTAACGGGGTGTTCCCCACCAGACACTTCAAGCCGCGAATGCGTCGCTGGATGTGGTCTCCCAACATGATTTAATCCTCCTCATTGGCTGTGGAATCACGATGCGTGAATTGGTTCCTTGCACAGCATTCGAAACATTGTTTGTAACACCGGGTCTGAATGCTATTTTATGAAAAAGTTGCTGCGCAACCTAACTATATCAACAAAAAAGCGTATTGAGAGACGACTATCGGAGGGAAAATACAAAAGAATCCCGTGCAATGAAAGTAAAAAATCACGAAATATGAATATTCGAACAGAAGGCAAATAAAATGACCAACGACTCACTCAAAAGAATTTCTTTTATGGCGGTTTTCACGGTGGCGCCGTTTTTATTGCTGATGATTGAAAATCAGTCGGTTCAAACCATGACGTTTTTGATTTTGGGTGGTTTGTTTGTAGTATCCCGTTACCTGCCCGCAATAAAAAATTTGTCAGAGACCCTGGAAATCATTTTGTTGTTT
>JBHHXN010000295.1:0-3948 GCA_046757025.1 bacterium | reverse complement strand
TGCGTCGTTTTCACCCACCAGCGGGCCTCCTGGCACGGAAGTGACGGTGACGGGCGGTCCGTTTACCGCAGTGAGTGATGTAGCTGTCAATGGAATTTCCTCGACAATGATTTTGGTGGATTCAAATAGTCAATTACGATTTATCGTACCCGTTTCCGCAAGCACGGGTAAAATCAGTGTGAGCAATCCAGCCGGCTCAGCCATAAGTTTAGATGATTTCATTGTGACCATACCATCGGGAGTGGTGATGTATGAAGAAAGCCAAAATGGGGGTGCACTGGACTTGAGCCATGTTTCTACCTCTAATTTAATGACGGCGGTGAGTGGAAATCTTTATCTGGCCGTCATATCCACGAAGCCATTTACCAGCGCCATCCAGGTATCTGGTTTAGACTTGACCTGGACGCTGGTTCGATCTCAATGTGCTGGCCGTAATCAAACCGGTGCAGAGATCTGGATGGCGCAAGGAAATCCCACCGGTAATGGAATAATAACGGCCGACCTTTCTGCTGCACCGCGATCCACGCTCTTGTTTGTGGCACGCTATTCTGGCGTGGATCCATCAAATCCCATAGGAAATCTAGTAAGCGGAAATACAAACGGCGTGGATGGACTTTGCTCAGGTGGTGCTGATAGCAAAATATATTCATTCAATTTATCAACTGCTGTTGACGGTTCTGTGGTGTTTTCTGCAGCCGCGATGCGAAACAAACTCCACACACCTGGCGCCGACTTCACGGAACGAACAGAAATATTTTTTGGCAGCGGTGGCAACACAGTGGGGCTGGCTGTACAGGATAAAACGGTTTCACCGGTGGCAACCGTGGCCGTGGACGGCAGTTTTAATAATAATGTTGATTGGGCAGTAATTGGTCTGGCGATTAAACCCCCAACCACGATGACTAAACAGACCTTCGAAAATAGTCAGGATGAGGATTATTTCACCAGATCAGAGTTACCAAAAGAATTTCAACTGTTTCAGAACTACCCTAATCCTTTTAACGCGGAAACAACCATTTCCTATGCGTTACCTGAAGAATCGCTAGTAAGATTGAACGTTTTTAATTTAATCGGACAGCGAGTGCGCGAATTGCTGCACAGAAAACAGCCAGCTGGACTACATAAAATTCAATGGGATGGCAGAGATGAAAATGGTACTTTTGTGAGCTCTGGAATTTATCTGATCAAATTGCAAAGCGGGGCGCACAAATTTACTTCAAGATTAATTTTGCAAAAATAGGCCTGAAATGGCGCCAGCAGATTGCGTACTTCCGGACGAGGGTTTTTGACCTGAGAAAAAATCTGATTATTTGTCTTTTATCATTGCTTTTAATTCATTTAAAACACAGAATGATACCATACCGACTATGGTATTTTGATAGTTGGGAAGATTTGAATCGGACATTTATTTTTCAAATTGTCGAATCCATTTCCTGTCCATCTTGCAAATCAATTAACGAAGGGGGAGGCCTTGTTGCAGTAGTCATTTTATGAAACGATAGTGTTTGGGGGGCTTGTCAGTCTGAGTCAATTTTGCCAGGAATGAAATTTCAATCTAATTTCGATAAAATCAAACTCTCCACACCAGTCCAAAATTCTCCAGAATGGTCCGCTTTTCATAGCTAAATTTAATCTGAAAAAAGCTCATAAACTAACTGTTTTGTCTTAAATTCCCATACGCAGATTGAGATTTTCGGGCGTAAATATAGATAATAGAAAAGTATCATGGGGGGCGGATCGATACTCACTTTCCTTTATTGGAATCATGGATGGAAATTATGAGTCAGCATGGGATGCTTACAGGGTGTAAATTAATTATCAATTTTTTGGCAGTTTAAACGCATGGAGTTGTCTTGATGCCGGGTGTTTTATTCAATCCGATAATGATTTTGATTCTTAGTATGACCGTTCCATTGTACGGTCAAATTCCGGATCTCATTCACGTGTCGCCAAAGTTAAGTACGAATGCGGTAAATTACAATGCCGATGATCCCGCTATCTGGATCCATCCCACCGACCCGACAAAGAGCCTGCTTCTCGGCACCGATATCGGAACGTATCCCAATGGCGGCATTTTCGTCTGGAATATGGATGGAAGCTTGCGTCAACGGATCATTGTCAGCCACCCCAAACATATCGATGTCCGGTATGGCATGCAATTGTCCACAGGTGTGGTGGATGTTGCGGTGGTGACTCTACGCGACCACTGGCAGATTCGAGTCTTTAAAATCGATCCGGAATCTCAAATTTTGCTGGACATCACCACACCGGACGGCATCAACATTTTTAAACAACCTTTTGGATTGGGATTATTTAAACGTCCTTCTGATGGAGCCATATTTGCGTTTGTCAGCAGCCGCCATCCGGAATCTAAAACAGGCATTTTACAATTGCGATTAGAAGACGACGGCAACGGTTTTGTGAAGGGGACCCTTCAGAGAGTGTTTGGTGAGAACCAGTCTTTTGTTGAAGGCATCGTGGTGGATGATGAGCTGGGATACCTTTACCTGGCAGAAGAGGATTTTGGTATCCATAAATATTACGCTGATGCCGCAAATGGCGATGAGCGGCTGGCTTTTTTTGCGCGCGATGATGGCATTGTGGGCAATCGTTCTGGACTCGCCATTTATAAATGCAGCGACAAAACCGGATTTTTATTGGTGGCGAATCCAGGCACGCAGTCCATAAAAGTCTATCGCCGGGAAGGAGACGAGAGGAATCCGCACAGCCATAATTTACTCACAACCATCAAGAGTGTTGGCGGTGAATTTGGCGCCGGAATCGACATCACCAATCTGGCCACCACGGATATTTTGAACAAGGGCTTTTTGATCTGGCAGAACAAAACAAGCAATAAATTCGGACTGTACGCCTGGCCGGATATTGCGGGTAATTTTCTGCCGATTTGCTCTGAAGATGAAATGACGACTTCGGTGGACTTGGGCTACTTTACTGCCACACAAAATGGCAACCAAATTGACCTGAAGTGGCAAATGAATCCTTTTCTAAAGGTTGCTGATTTAGAATTGCAACGTCGCAGTTCGGGTTCAAGTTACCGAAAAATAGCCGGTTTAAAAGACCTACAAGAATCTGATAAAAATACCTATTTGTATTCAGATAAACCAAATGCAATTGGACGGTTTTTTTACCGTCTAAAGCTCATTTTGAACAGCGGAGAGATTGATTTTTCAAATGAAATCATAGTGAAAATAGAGAGCCCGACTCATTTTGAGCTAAAGCAAAATTATCCCAATCCATTTAATCCTGAAACGAAAATTGCTTTCGCGATACCGACATCAAGCAGAGTAAAATTATTAATTTACAATTTGATGGGCAAGGAGATTAAAGTTGTGTTAGATGCGTATTTGCCGTCGGGTTTTCATGATGTAGATTGGGATGGATTGGAAACGCCAGGCCGACCTGCAACCAGTGGAATTTATTTCTACAAATTGCAAGCCAACGAATTCAGCAGCACCAAGCGAATGATGCTTTTGCGGTAATTCGCCAATCGTTTTTTTACGCCGTTTTTCTAGATATATTATAAGGAGACAGTGAATGATTTTGGAGTCAGAGAGTTTTAGTCTGAACGCAGAGGAGTCTGACATAAGTAACCTATCAAAGACCTGTTATCAATTTATTCTTTCCATATTACTACTGGTATTTTTTATTCCAAAATCTAATCTATCTGCCCAAACTTGTGAATCCACGCCTGTGACCGTGGGCTATCGGACTTTCAGCTACGCAGGCTCCCTGACGGGTTATCCGACGGAAGCGAAGCCTGAGAGTAAATTGTGGTGGAACGATGGCTCCTGGTGGGGAATACTCTGGGATCCGGCTTTGAACATGCACCGTATTCATAAATTCGATGTGGTCAATCAGTGCTGGACCAGTGTCGGGCCGGATTTAGACAACCGTCCGCATTCGAGTGCCGATGTCCTCTGGGATGAA
>JBHHXN010000294.1:0-3965 GCA_046757025.1 bacterium | reverse complement strand
TACTTTGTCATGTAAATATTTGTTAACATTTAATCTGATTGCCGGTCGTTGGAATGAATATTGCTAAAAATATCAAAATTGTCTCTTTAGCAGGATGATTTTTTTTATGCGGAATCTCAAATCTAAAATAATTTTTCTTTGGATTTTTTGCATGTTCGTGCCGCAGGCGGTAACACAATCGGTTTATGTGCCGTTGCAACACTGGGCTTATGATTATATCGAGCGCCTGGAAACCAAAGGCGTCATCACCGGCGCGTTGAACGGCACCAGACCGTTCAGCCGCGAGGAGTTCACACGCTACCTGATGCAGGTGGATGAAAAAGTGCGTGCCGGTTATCATTTGACAAACGTTGAACAGCAACAGTTGGATTTTTTGCACTTCGAGTTTAAAGAAGAATTTGAGCTGCTGAGCGGCCACAACGGCGTGCATTACCAATCCAATATCGAAAAGCTCAAACACAGTAAAACCTTTGGCAAGCTGTTTCCAGGATTTTTATATAAAAACAACCGCAATCTGTTTCATCTCGATAAGGACGCGTTCCGAGTTAATTTCGATCCGGTCTTTTATCACGACTGGCTGTATGCCGGCGCCGACTCCCTGAGCGGCGCCGAACGCGTACTGGAGCGCGCACACGGCCTGACCCTGTGGGGACAGTTAGGTACGCATGTCGGTTTTTATTTCGACTTTCGCGATACCAAGCAGTGGGGCACGCGCACCTACCCCCGGCAGTTCGATATTTCCCTGCCCGGACTGGGTTTCGTCAACGGCTACGGCACCCACATCTGGCACGATGAAACTGTGGCTTACGTGGTGTTCAAACTGCCGTATTTTCAGCTCATTGTGGGGAAGGATCGAAATTACTGGGGACCGGGATTTAACGGCGCCCTGGGGCTTTCCGACAACGCCACGTCCTACGATCAGATCAAACTGCAGTCGAAATTCTGGCGTTTGAAGTTCACCTGGCTCTGGGGATTTCTGCGCACCTTCCCGGCTATTCTGGACGAGGCTGGCCGCGCACGGGAAAAAAATCTCATCGCCCATCGCCTGGAAGTGGATGTCGCCCGATGGTTGAACCTGGGATTATATGAAGCGGTGATTTTCAGCAATCGGCGATTTGAACTGGCGTATGTCAACCCCATCAATTTTTATCGCTCGGCGGAACACGCTCTCGGCGATGACGACAACGTGAGCATGGGGCTGGATTTTGAGCTGCTGCTCATTCCCAACGTCAAACTTTACGGCGAGCTGTTCATCGATGATCTTTTCACTTCGCGTCTGGGGAGCGGCTACTTTGGCAACAAAACCGCTTACCTGGCTGGCGCCTACTGGGTGGACGCCTTCGCCATGCCTAATTTGGATGCGCGAATGGAGTACGTCCGCACCCGGCCTTTTGTGTACACGCATAAAACCGGCATCAATGCCTATTCGCACTTTTCCACGGGTTTAGGCCACTGGATCGGTCCCAATGCCGACGATTGGCTGTTTCATCTGCGCTACCGCTTGTCAAAAAGTTGGCTCATTTCCCTGCAGGTGGAATTTTACCGACACGGCGCCAACGAGCCGGAAAACAACGTCGGCGGAGACTTTCGTCGTGCGCGTGCCAGCGGCGATGCGGATATCGTGCCGTTTTTAAGCGGGATCGAAGAACGTCGAAAAAGACTGGCGTTCAACATCCGTTATGAAATTTTCCGGAATTTTTTTGTGGGGGTCGACCTGAACACCGCCTCGTCGGAAAATATGCTGCTACCCGATGGCCAGCGGGGGGGCGTAGGACGCCGGGAAGTGCTGTTCGGGGTGAGTTTGAATCGGTAGGACTTATAAGGTATAGAGTATAAGGTATAAGTCCGAAAAGGAGTGTTCGATGAGTGAATATGAAGAGTTTCATAGACATGATTTTAAGGTGGAAGACCAATTTTGTGATTATAATCCAGATCGGGATTTTCAATCATTATATGCCTGGAAACATTCACGTGAAGTGAAAGTATTTTTTTACAAAATGATATTACCCAATTTACCCGATGAAGAAAAGTATAATTTAAATATTCAAATCAGGAAAGCTTCCGTGAGCACGACAGCAAATATAGCAGAGGGTTATGGCCGATATCATTTTCAAGAGGGTATTCAATTTTACAGAATTGCCAGAGGATCACTTTATGAATTAAAAGACCATTTGATGAGCTGTTACGATTTTGGCTACATCTCAAAAGAGTTGTTTGAAAAAGGTTTGAACTTAATTGAAACGGCAAAGAAAACGCTAAATGGATTTATTAATTTTGTTAAAGGGAAATTGAAATGATTAGTAATGGATGATGTAAAAAGTATAAGATCTATGGTAAAGGTAAAATGAAATTGTCTTACAATCAACTTTGTCTTATACCCTATACCCTATACCCTATACCCTATACCTTATACCTTATACCCAAATACCTACGACTAATCAACTAAATATACAATTATTTACTCGATTCTAAAAAATATCAGGAGAAAAGCATGTTACGTATCCCGCAAGCCGATTTGAAAGCACAGTACGAAACCATCAGGGAGGAAATCAACCAGGCCATCGCCGAGGTGGTGGAAAGCACGCAATTCGTTCGGGGGAAATCCGTCGCGGATTTTGAGGAGGCATTTGCCCGCTACTGTGAAGCCGGATATGCTGTCGGGGTGGGCAACGGCACCGATGCCCTGATGCTGGCCTTGCGGGCCGTGGGCGTGGGCGAAGGCGACGAAGTCATCACCGTGCCGTTTACGTTTACCGCCACCGCCGAAGCCATCCACTGGGTAGGCGCCAAAGTGGTGTTTGTGGACATCGATTCCGAGACGTACACCATGGACGTGCGGCAAATTGAGGAGCGCATCACCGACAAAACCCGCGCCATCATGCCGGTACATTTGTACGGTCACCCGGCCGATATGGAGCCCATTTTAACTCTCGCCAAAAAATACGATTTGAAGGTAATAGAAGATGCGGCTCAAGCCCACGGAGCGCGCTACAATGGCCAGAGGGTGGGTTCATTTGGGCACGCAGCGGGATTCAGTTTTTATCCCGGCAAGAATCTGGGGGCTTATGGCGACGCCGGCGGGGTGACCACCAACGATCTAAAAATCGCAGAAAACGTCCGCAAATTGGGCGACCACGGTTCGCTCAGAAAATATGCCAACGACCAGATGGGCTTCAACAGCCGTCTGGACGGTCTGCAAGGCGCGATCCTCCATGTCAAACTCAAGCGTTTAGACCAGTGGAATCAAAAACGGCGCGAAATTACCCGCTATTATAACGAAGCCTTTGCTGACCTCGAAGAGTTGGTGCTGCCAAAAGCCGCTTCCTGGGCTGAGCACGTTTATCATCTTTATGTAGTGCAAGTTGACCACCGCGACCAGCTAAAACAAAAGCTCAACGAGACAGGTATCGGCGCCGGCATTCACTATCCCATTCCCCTGCATTTGCAGCCGGCTTACGATTTCATGGCGCTGCCAGAGGGGAGCTTTCCCGTTTCCGAGCAAGCCGCCGCCCGGGTGCTGAGTTTGCCAAACTACCCCGAGATGACCGAAGAGATGCTGGCCTACGTCGTGGAGAAGGTGAAGGCGTTGGTCGCATAAAAGCGGAACCTGGGAAACTTCGGTGGATAAATATTTCACGCTACGACGCGACGGCCGCTGCGTTTGTTTTGTTCGTTGCGTCGTGGCGTGCGGCAAAACCGTTATGAATCAGCCATCGATAGGATTTTCAAAAAGCCTTGAATTACTTTTTTAAACTTCGAATGAGATAAAAGAAATTGTCAAATAACCGACAAATGAAAGCCCTGATTGTGACGAAACGTTTGCAGGCCGGCGGCGGCGCCACCCTCGTTACCGCGCTCATCATCGAAGCCCTGCTCGACCTGAATTGGGAAGTCCGGGTAGTTTGTTTGGATCTGGACGAGCTGGAGGCCTTTAAAATGAATCAGGGAATCGACTTGCAAAGGCC
>JBHHXN010000293.1:0-4096 GCA_046757025.1 bacterium | reverse complement strand
TCTTCCAGCACTTCCGCCAGGGCCGCAACCGTTTCCTCGACATCTTTTTCACTGGTGTGATGCGACAACGACAACCGCACCGCGCAATGCGCTTCTTCTTCGGATTTACCCATGGCCAGCAGCACGTGGGTGGGCAGCGGCGAGCCCGACTTGCACGCCGAACCCGAGGACAGAGAGATGCCGTGCTGATCCAGCGCCACTACTACCGATTCGCCGCGCAGCTCAGGCAATGTCAGATTGAGCGTATTCGGCAACCGCTGTGTGGCATGCCCGTTCAATTTCGCGTCGGGTAGCAGCTTTTTAATGCCGTATTCCAGTCTATCTCGCAGTTCGGTTAAATGGACTGATTTGCCCAAATTGTGCATGGCCAATTCAGCCGCTTTGCCGAATCCAATAATTGCCGGTACGTTTTCCGTGCCGGCCCGCAAGCCGTTCTCCTGCTTGCCGCCGTGAATCAGCGGCTCCAGTGTAACGCCCTTTTTCACAAACAGCGCCCCGATGCCTTTAGGGCCGTGAAACTTGTGCGCCGAAATGCTGAGAAGGTCCACCCCCAGGTCGTCCACATCCACTTTGATTTTGCCCGCAGCTTGCACCGCGTCCGTATGAAAAAGCACGCCCCGTTCATGGGCCAGGGCACACAGCTCTTTGATCGGCAAGATGGTTCCCACCTCGTTGTTGGCCATCATGATCGACACCAGGATGGTATCCTCACGAATGGCCTCACACAGTTTTTGGGGATCCAGCCAGCCCTTCTCATCCACTTCCAGACGCGTGACCTCATATCCTTGTTTTTCCAAAAAATTGCAGGTGTTTAAGATGGCCGGATGTTCGATGCGAGTGGTGATCAAATGGCGGCCCTTCTCTCCATGCGCCAGCGCCACACCTTTGAGCGCCAGATTGTCCGCTTCCGAACCGCTGCCGGTGAACACAAGGCTGCGCGGCCGGGCGTGAAGCAATTTCGCCACCTGCCGTCGCGCTTTGTCAACCGCCTCGCGGGCGTCCCGGCCCGCGCCATGAATACTGGATGGATTGCCCTGGGCCGTCACCAGATAAGGCAGCATGGCTTCCCGAACCGCTTCGGCCACCTCGGTGGTGGCATTGTTATCGAGATAAATTCGCTTGCCTTTTTTGCCGTTTCGTTTTTGCGGCATGAGCAACTGTGGTCCGCAGGCGGTGACTTGTTTGTTGGCATTGCGCCGGCTGACTTCGGTGGCGCTCTCCACTTTTTCCACCTCGCACAACAGCGCTTTGTACACCGGGAAGCCGGAAATTTCATCGTAATTTTGCAGATCGGTCAATTCGTTGACGTTCCATTTTTGCCAGGCCTCCGGGCCCACGGGCGTACCGCCGCCCATGTTGCACTCGACGGCACCAGGCGCGATATCCGCCGTCACCCGCAGCCGGAACGGCACCGCCCCTCTGAGTGTTCGGACTTCCACAAGATCGCCGGTTTGCAGGCCCCGCTGCTTAGCATCTTCGACGTTCATCTCCACGGTGGGCTCGGGATTATCTTTGGCCAGGCCTTTGATGCCGTGATGCTGGGAGCGAAAATCCGTGTGCGGCCGCGCGCCCGAATTGAACACCAACGGATACTTTTTGACCAGGGCGGGATTCGCCTGCGGGCCTTCCACCGGCTCCACATATTTTGGCAGCGGCTCGTAGCCGTAATCTTCCAAAACCGTCGACCAGATTTCGAATTTGCCCGTGGGCGTATCGAAGCCGGGTTGCCCGTCCGCACGCAGACGACCCTTCTCCCACTTTTTGTATTCCATCATGGGCGTGGGCATTTTCACCCAGCCGCCGGCCTGTTTCACCTCTTCCAGCGAAAAACCCGAGCCTTTCAGCGCGAAGCGAATCATGTCCTCTTCAGTTTGAGGAAAAAGATGGCCGTATCCCAGCCGCGCGGTCAGCTCCGCCATGATTAGGTAATCGTTGCGCGCCTCCCCCACCGGCTCGATGAGCTTCTCCCGCAGGCGAAAAATCGGGCCGTACACCATGTAGGAATCGATCTCGAACATGGTGGCAGCGGGTAGCACGATGTCGGCGTAAGCGGCGTCTGCCGTCATTTGGCGGTCGATGCACACCTGAAAATCGAGCCTGGACAAAGTTTCCCGCCAGAGAGCGGTTTGCGGCCAGGATGTCAGCAGCGACGCGCCGTGGATGAGGAGTCCGCGAATGCGGTACGGCTCGCCCCGCAGCACCGAGTCCACCAGCCCGCTGGCGTGCGACTCACCCCGGTAGTGGCTGTAAATGGGCACTTTGTCCCGGGCAACCGCCCGCTCTAAATTGGGATTGGCCTGGTTGCAGGCGCGGTTGATGGGAAAATGGCTGTCGAGCATGGCCAGACCGATGCCGCCGGGCACATCCAGATGACCGGCCAGCGCAAACAAACTCAGCACCGCCCGAATGGCCTGAATGCCGCTGTTGGAATATTCCAGGCCGGTGTACATCACCGGACAGGCGCCGGTGGCTTTGCCGATGCGCCGGGCGAGATCGCGGATGGTTTCCGCTGGCACGCCGGTGATGGATTCCGCCACCTCCGGCCGAAAATGCTGCACATACGTCGCCAGCTCATCAAATCCGTGACACCAGCTGTCTGCAAACGGCTCGTCGTAGAGGTCTTCCTCCAGCAGCACTTCGATGAGGCTCAGGGCCAGAGCGCCGTCGGTGCCCGGCCGGATGGGCAGCCACTGCGCGCCGGTGCGGGTGGCGGTCTCGGTGTGGCGCGGGTCGATGACCACGATGTCCGCGCCGCGTTTGGCCGCGGCTTCCAGCCGGTGCATATCCAGCGGCGGCGAATCCGTGGCCGGATTGGCGCCCCACACCACCAGCAATTCGGCGTTCTCCATATCCGTAAACAGGTTCACCAGCATGCGCCCCATGGTCACATGCGGTGCGATCATGGCAAACGACACATAACAAAGCGCGCCCACGCCCATGGTGTTGGGCGAGCCAAATGGAAACAGCACGTTGGAAGCCGAAGACACCGCCACGCCCTTGGGTTGAAACATATCACACAAGGACAACTCGAAAGCGCCGCGGCCGGTGTAAATCGCCACCGCCTCCGGACCGGATTCGGCCTTGATTTTGTTTAGATTTTCTACGATGGTTTCATAAGCCTGATCCCAGGAAATGCGCTCGAATTCGTGCGTGCCTTTAGCACCCACGCGCCTCATGGGGTATGGCAGACGGTGCTCGGAATACACGATTTCCGGCGCATGCTGTCCCCGGCGGCAGATCATGCCCAGGGGATGGCCGGTGTCCTGTCGGATGTCCACCATTTTGCCGTCCGCAAAATCCACTTCCACCCAACAACCGGCCGGGCAAATGCCGCAAATGCCTTTGCGGGTTTCCTGTCCATTTTGAGAGGCTTTTAACATAGCTGACATAAAATCTCCTTTTATATAAACCGTTCCACGTCAAATCAAATACCGCGTGCCGCAGATTGAAAATGCAAGGTCCGTTTGTGAGAAAATAACTAAAATCAGGGAATCAATTTGTAATTATGATTGACGGGAAAATTTGACTAAAATCAAAACTCCTAATTTTGTAATCGGGTGGGTTGCCGCCAATATGCGAATAATAACATCCATTGTCAAGGATTTTTCCAAAACATTTTAGGATTCCTGGCTCTAAAAGGCGGCTCCTAAAAAAGGCCTGAATTGCGAAAGCCCTATTTTCGCTGGCTTATTTGGATCACTTTTTTACTTTGAATTTTAAATCGGTTAATGATATTTAACATCCAATGCGGCCTGCGAATTAAAGGGCATTCACAAATGAAATTCGACGTCCCGCCATCCGTGTGGGAAGAAACAACCAAATGTCAACATGACTTCCCCTGTTTACACACCAATCCATGCGGCGAGCGTCCAAAGAGGGAAGTGGCGTGCGTGGATGGAATCAATGTGATGTTTCTGGTTTCGTAAAAATCGCAAATCTGCCCAAACCGGCATACCAACGCCGGCTGCCAGTTTTGCCGGCGCCACACATATTTTTTATCAAAATCAACCAAACAGGGAAAAAGACGATGCCGTTTCCAAATCATTTTTTTCTTGACATTTCATAACGGATTATGTATAATAATCTATCAAACTGG
>JBHHXN010000292.1:0-4121 GCA_046757025.1 bacterium | reverse complement strand
TCAAATCAATTTTTTTTTCACTTCTTGGAAAATGGAATTTAGTGCATTTCTTATTTGACCGTCATCTTAAAGAGGACGGTCAAATTGTGCTATTCTGCGGAAGTCTAAAATTTTTTTAAACAGGAGGTCTGATGACAAATAAATCCGAACCACCGAAGACCTATCGGGAATTTATTCAACGCTACCCCAAGTTAGGGGAAGCCTGGGAGCGGATTGCCGGGGCTGGCAGAGAAGGACCTTTGGATGCAAAGAGCGCCCGGCTCATTAAGCTTGCCATTGCAATTGGTGCCATGCGAGAGGGTGCGGTCCACTCCAGCGTGCGTAAGGCAGTGGACCTGGGTGTGTCACAAGATGAAATCGAACAGGTGGTCGCTCTGGCAGCAAGCACGCTCGGTCTTCCGTCTACAGTAGCTGTCTATTCATGGGTACAGGACATCTTTGCACAACACTCATGATCACACCTTCATAAGTGTTTCCAAATCTTAAAAATATTATTTTTGCTATTTTTAGTTTTAAGAACTAAATTCAGAGCGGATTACTCTCGAAGCAATTATCGCTGCCGACTTAATTTGGAGGTTTAAGTGCCAAAACAGGAACATCAGGAAAATGTAAATAGGCGTGGATTTCTTAGACGAATGTTCATGGGGATAGGGCTGGCTCTCAGTTATGGTGCCGGTGCAGTTTATGCAATTCAGTTTTTGTTACCCAGAAAGAAACAGACAAAATATCGAAAGCTATTGATTGCCTCCCTTGAAGAATTGCCACAAAATGGCAGCAAAACGTTCAGAGATTTATCGGGTCGAGAAATGGTTTTGGTCAACACAAACCTGGGGTTGAAAGCCATTTCCACAACTTGCACGCATCTTGGATGTAAGGCTTACTGGGAACCGGAAAATGACCGTTTCTTTTGTCCGTGTCACGACGGCGTCTTTGATGTAAACGGGAATGTTGTTTCAGGGCCACCGCCGCGGCCGTTAGAAAGCAATCCTGTCGAAGTAGATGAAAACAATAATGTGTTCGTGCTACTACAAGAAAGCTGAGGAGTTATAATGCAAAAAGCCGCCGGTATAAAAGAATGGTTTGCAGAGTCCTTCCCGATTGATTTAAACATCCTAAAAGAAATTTCAAGTGAACCGATTCCAAACCACCTGAAACGCTGGTGGTATGCTATTGGTGGAACGCCGCTCTACTTATTTGTCATTCAGGCGATCACCGGCATCCTATTGACATTTTATTATATTCCCGACCCTGTTGAGGCGTTTAGCAGTGTAGCCCGGATCACTACCGAAGTTCGTTTTGGCTGGTTTATTCGCAGTGTGCATAGATGGTCTGCTCACCTGATGGTCTTTACCGTAATGCTGCACATGACGCGGGTGTTTTTTACCGCATCCTACCGCAAACCGCGCGAACTAAACTGGATGATTGGGATGGGTTTGTTACTGACAACATTGGGTTTCGGTTTCACCGGGTACTCACTAATATATGAACAGATCTCTTATTGGGCGGCGGTGGTCGGAACGAATATCGCCGAAGCAACTCCGCTCATCGGCGGTGTATTAGCTAGCTTTATTCGCGGCGGAGAGGAAGTTGGTGCAAACACCATAACCAGATTCTTTGTGCTGCACATCGGCGTCCTGCCGACCATTATCGTTTTACTCTTGCTTCTGCATGTTGTACAGATTCGTCTGCATGGCGTCACCATATTGCGTTTTCAAGAAGATCGAACGCATGAAGTAGAAGTTTCATTGCGCGTTTCCGCGCCGGTTTCACCGGTTCGCGCTCAAGGAGGAGAAACACCCTCCGGCACAGAAGGAGAGAAGGTGAAAGCCGAGTCATATCCCTTTTACCCCGATCATTTCTACACCGAGCTGATGGTCGGTTTGACTCTGACATTTATTCTGACTATTTTAGCCTTGGTCTACCCGGCGCACATGGGAGAACCGGCCAATCCACTCGTTACGCCGGAACATATCAAGCCGGAGTGGTTCTTTTTTGCCATTTTCCGGTGGTTAAAGTTAACGTCATTTCAGGTTGGCGTCATCGGAACCATGGTCTTTTTAGGAATTTTGTTTTTTTGGCCATTTATAGACCGCATGTTGATGAAAAAATTCCCGGGGCGAGATGTCAGCTTTTGGATTGGTGTGGTCGGGTTCTTCGTGTTTTTGGTTTTTACTGTATGGGAAGCGCTTGTGTAAAAATCCCAAATCAACAAATCCCAATGCCAAAAGAGTTGGGATTTGAAACGTTAGGATTTTAACCAGTTGGTTTTCAATTAGAGGAGGTTTTATGCTGTCATTGGAAACAAAACGATTAATCATAGGAGGGCTCAGTTTCTTTCTACTTCTGGCATTGGTAATTGTGGGATATATTGAAGGCAAAAAACAGATTCCAGGTTCAAAACCCGCTATTGTGATTTCGGGTGAAAACGAAAAATGTGTTGAATGTCACTCCCAGCAAAGCAATGCCAGAACCGCCGTTCAACAGTGGAAGGAAAGCCAGCACGCGATAAAAGGCGTCGGCTGCATCGAGTGTCATCAAGCTGAAGAAGATGAGATCGATGCATTTGACCATTACCAATCGACGATAGCGACCATTGTCTCACCCAGGGATTGTGCGCGCTGCCACAAAAAAGAGTTTGCTGAATTTCAACGGAGTCACCATGCACAAGGTGGAAAGATACTCGGTTCTCTGGATAACATTCTTGCTGAAGTCGTCGAAGGCAATACGATGATGCACGGCAACGCTGTGGCGGTCAGCGGCTGCAAGCAGTGTCATGGTTCTATTGTTGATTTTGTCCGCGATGAAGAGGGTAATGTCAAAAAGGATCGAAACGGCATCGTAATGATCGACCCGGAGACCTGGCCGAATACCGGTATCGGCAGGGTAAATCCCGACGGCAGTCTGGGATCATGCGCAGCTTGCCACAACCGCCATTATTTTTCCGTGGCGCAAGCCCGGGAACCGGATGACTGCGGTAAGTGCCATTTAGGCCCGGACCATCCGCAATATGAAATCTACCGCGAATCCAAACACGGCATCAATTTTATCGCTCATAAAGACGAAATGAATCTCGGCGTCAGGCCCTGGATAGTCGGCAAAGATTACATCTCTGCGCCGACTTGTGCCACCTGTCACATGAGCGCGACGCCAAACCAGGGCGTTACCCACGATGTTGGAGAGAGAATCAGTTGGACGTTGCGCCCTCCGGTCTCGGAAAAAATCGATGCAAAGGATATCAAAGCGGGCAGAGATACGATTCCCTGGGAAAAGCGCCGCGCCAGCATGCAGGATGTTTGCTTCCAGTGCCACAGCAAGCAGTATGTTCAGAACTTTTACATCCAGTACGACGATGTCGTCAATATGTACAATGATAAATTCGGAATACCTGCCACAAACATAATGAAAAAATTGAAAGCGACTGGTCTCATTACGGCAGAGGTAGCTTTTGATGACGAGATCGAGTGGACTTATTTCTTTCTCTGGCACCATGAAGGCCGGCGCGCCCGCATGGGCGCATCTATGATGGGCCCGGACTTCACGCAATGGCATGGTATGTACGAAGTAGCAGAGCGATTCTATGTCGAGTTTGTGCCAGAAGTCAAAAATCTGATAGCCAGGGGCAAAACGCACGGTAAGGCTTCGGGCGCAAGGCAGGTCGAGTCTCTGTTAAACAAGATCCTGAATTCAGATTTACATAAATGGTACCTTGGGAAAATGAGTCCGCAAGAAAAAGCCGCGCGGGCAAAGGCGCAGAAGGAATTTAAGAAACGGTACGCAGGCGAGTGATTTGAATGCGATTGACTAAATGTTATCGAACAAAATTAGTAAAAAGCCAACAGCTAAGCTGCGCGTGCAAAAACTTTTTCTAAAGTTTCCGGTAGATCAATCGGCACAAAAAAATCTGCTGGGTAGAGGTAATCTTCGCCCGATTCATCAACGATACGGATAAGGTTGTGCTTCTCAGCATCATTGTCAGGCAGCAGTTGATAAATCTTTCTTAACTCCAACGAGGCAAGATAACTATCGTTCTTAATACAAACTACAAATTGTGTTCTTGGGTGATTATGTTCCGTTGTCATATTAATTCAATACTCGTTTTATCTTAATATCTTTTTTGCCAA
>JBHHXN010000291.1:0-4129 GCA_046757025.1 bacterium | reverse complement strand
TTTTTCTTTACCTTTTGCTTTTTCTTGGTTTCTTTTGGAACAAAGATTTTTAACTGCGGTGAGGGACGCAACATGGGATGGAGCTTCTCCGGCTCAGGTATTTTTGCTTTTATGAATAAAGCGATGGCCACGCCCTGTCGGATGTCGAACACATTTTCATCTTTGGAGCCGTCTGGACACTTTTCTTTTTTAAGGCTGTTGCCGTGTAAATCCAGAATATAAATTTCATCAAACGTATTCATCAACGACTGTCGCATGCCGCGAAAAGTCGGGTTGTCCAGGTAGCCGTGATTGGTGATGAAACCCAGTACGCCGCCGCCCGCCCGGTCGATTTTCCACTGTGCGAAACGGATAAATTTCACATAATCGTCTTGCAGCCATTTGGGATTTTTTTCCCCCAGCGGTTTGCCATCGACCTGGTAGTAGCCCCCATCTTTGCTGCCGTTCCTTTGGTTGTACCCTTTTTTCAATGAATCGTCGATCCACGGACTGCGATTGGCAGAATGCCCGGAATAAGGCGGATTGCCCAGGATCACCAGAATCGGCTGCTCTTTCTTGACTTGTCCGGCCAAATGCGATTCCTCGGATAGCGAAGCCATGCCCGGCAGCTCAGTCTGCGCCAATTCTTCCATTTCAAGCGTGTTTGTGAGATAGAGTTTGAAGCGTTCATCTGTTTGCAAAGAATGTCCGGCTTCTTCCAGCAGCAGGGCCATTTTCAAATGCCCGATGGCATAAGGCGCCATCATCAATTCAAAGGCATAGAAATTTTTGAGAACGTGCTGTTGTATGAAGAGTTTTTTTGCACCTGAACCGTATTTGGAGACAAATTCTCTTACCGCTAGATTTGCGGCTTCAGCCATAAAGGTCAGTGTACCAGCCGCCGGATCCAGGACCGTTACAGAGTCACCGGCCAGACCGTCTGGTTTATCAAACTTCATTTTCAATATTTGATGTATGGAACGAACAATGTAAGAAACCACGGGCTCTGGGGTGTAGTAAACACCGCGCTTTTCCCGGGTACTGGGATCGTATTCTGCCAGAAAAGTTTCATAGAAATGAATCACCGGGTCTCGGCCCCGGCCTTCGTGAAAGTATTGGTGCAAAATGTTTTGGATATCGGTCACGGCCAGAACCTCAGAAATGTCGTCGATGATCCATTCCATCTGTTGCGGCAAGTCTTCCAGAGAAACGTACTTGAAAAGATCTCTCAAAATGCCAATGGTTTTTGGGATTCGATCGTAAGCTAATTTTCGGTTAAAGTTGTTTTCAGTGCGAGTTCGGGCGGCAAATAGCCCGTAGGTGATGGTCTGCGAATAGAGGTCGGCAAATTCTTCTTTGGACAGACCGCTGATGAGATATTTTCTGAAAGCCTCGTAAAAGGCCAGAATAAAACCACGACCCTTTTTCTCTTCTTTCAATTCTTCCGACACCACTTCATCTTTCAAAAAGCGGGTACGTATTGCCAATTCCGTGGCCAGAGATTTGGCGTTGTAAACTTTTGGCAGGGTGAACGCAAAAAAGTTCTCCAGCAGTTGCAGAAACGCGGCTTCATTTTCCAGAGGCGGCACGGTTTGCAATTTGTGGACGACAAAAGGTCGAGCGATGGCAACTTTTGAGGCTAACTCGCCCTGGCGGTAAAGTCGGAACTCGAAGAAATTCGTCAAAATTAAATTTGGAAAAGTGTGTCGATATCTTTGTATTTGAGCGGAATCTTCTATCGAAATTAAATCAATTTCAGTTGGCGCTTTGGCCTCGATGTAGCCGACGATATGTTCGCTTCCATCCCAAATTCTGAAATCTGGATTGCCGGCTGCGGTTTTTTTGGGCAGGGTGGTGATGCTGACATTTTTATCATTGCGGGAGTGTGCAAATTCCTGCAGCAAGCTGGCAAGGGTTGCGTAATAGCTCTCTTCTCTGGCGTCTCCGCGGTTGGCAACCTGACATATTTCTTTTAGATAGGATCGCAACATGGATTTTAATAATTTGTTAGCATTTTTCACTGCAGTTACGGTCCAAAAAAGACGACCGTAGCTGTCATTCTCCGAAAATTACTCGGAGCAGGATGGAAGAATCTTTTTTGATTCTGAGAATCATTTAGCTATAAAAAAAAGAGCTAAAAAACAAACAAGTCCCTACGGGATGACAAAACAGGCTGAACAGTTACACTAATTGAAGTGAGAAATGGTCGTAATTTGTTTAGTCGAATATAGTAGTTTTAGAAAAAAAATCAATTTATTTCTAAATTCAATTTAAACAAGGCGTATAATCGATCACACTTTGTTCTTGATTTACAAACATTTTTTGGTTAAGTTTTAAAAAATAACCATCAAACCATTTTAAAGGAGCGAGGAGAACTATGAAAATATTAATGGCAAATTTGTTTATTATTTCTCTGATCGTGATTATTTTGAGTTCGATGAGTTGTACTCAGCAAAAAGCGGATCTGGTTTTAAAAAATGGCGTCATCTATACGGTTGATGAGCAAGATCCCAAAGCTGAAGCCGTGGCGATTGCAGGCGATAAAATACTGGCCGTGGGAACAAATGCTGAAATCGAGAAATTTGTAAGTTCCAGTACCCAGGTTATGGACATAAACGGCAAAACCGTGGTACCGGGTTTTATCGACAGCCACTACCACTATATGGGAGTCGGCAATCGCGAGTTTCACCTCAACCTCGACGGCACCAAATCTTACCAGGAGTTTCTGGATAAAGTCAAAGCGGAAGTTGCGACCAAATCCAAGGGTGAGTGGATTACGGGCCGTGGCTGGATGGAAGAAGACTGGCCCTCGAAAAAATTTCCAACTCGGGAAGATTTGGACAAGGTCGCTCCCAACAATCCGGTTATGCTGCGCCGGGCCGATGGACACGCAGCAGTGGTGAACTCCATGGCCTTAAAAATCGCGGGCGTGACCAAAGAAACCGAGAATCCGCAGGGCGGGCAAATTCTCCGAAATAAATACACCGGCGAAGCCACCGGCATCTTGTTGGATCGCGCCATGGGACTGGTGGGCCGACACGTTCCGCCAGACACCAGTGCGGAAATGATGCGGAAATACGCCCAAAAAGCCAATGACCTGGCCGTGGCCTATGGCCTGACGCAGGTG
Organism: bacterium; assembly: GCA_046757025.1. GTDB lineage: Bacteria > Zhuqueibacterota > Zhuqueibacteria > Oceanimicrobiales > Oceanimicrobiaceae > JBHHXN01. Next base: position 1,023 of record JBHHXN010000291.1, on the reverse strand, counting down.
CAGGATATGGGCACAAACTGGCGCACGGTGGATTTGTGGAAAGAAATGTACGCTAACGACGAATTGAAAATTCGAATTTATGCCTACATTCGCGGTCCCGGTGAGGATGCGGATCGCCTTTTGAAGGAAGGCGCGCAAATCGGGTTGTTCGATCATCGCTTGACCGTGCGCGGCATCAAGATTACCCAGGACGGCGCCCTGGGCTCGCGTGGCGCCGCGCTGCTGCAACCGTACAGCGACGCCGAAACTTCTGGTTTCCTCATTCACAAAGATGAAGAAATTTACCCAACAATTAAGCAGGCTCTTGAAAACGGCCTTCAGATGGTGATTCACGCCATCGGCGATGGCGCCAACCGCAATGTGCTGGATCTTTTCGAAAAAGCCATGAAAGAAGTGCCCGCTGAAAACCGGGCACTGAAGGAACCGCGTTTTCGCATCGAACACGCGCAAATTGTGGCGCTGGATGATATGCCGCGATTTGCCGAGCTGGGCGTGATTCCCAGCATGCAGCCCAGCCACGCCATCGGCGATCTGCATTTTGCCGTGCGACGACTGGGACCGGAGCGCATGACCGAGGGCTACGCTTGGCGCACCTTCATCGATCTCGGCTGTATCATTCCCGGCGGCTCCGACGCACCGGTGGAGGAAGGCAACCCGATGATCGAGTTTTATGCCGCGGCGGTGCGCAAAGACACCACCGGTTTTTCCACCGATGGCTGGCATCCGGAGCTGAAAATGACCCGCGAAGAAGCGCTGAAATCCCTGACCATCTGGGGCGCGCAGGGCGCGTTTGAAGAGGACATCAAAGGCTCCATCGAACCCGGCAAATTAGCCGACCTGGTGGTGCTGGATCGAGATTTGATGACCGAACCCGAAGACCGGCTATTCGACATCAAGGTGCTCATGACCATGATTGGCGGGGAGGTTGTGTATGAACGGGATGGGGTGCTTTCAGCGAAAGAGTGATTATTTACTCAAGTTTCGCACTTAGATAATTTAAACAAAAACAAATAAGGTCAAGCT
>JBHHXN010000290.1:0-4155 GCA_046757025.1 bacterium | reverse complement strand
TTCGACGCAGTTTATCCTGAGCTTGTCGAAGGGCTCAGGGTGAAGAAATATGGACGTTTCGGTCAATCACTAATTATTCAACCGGGGTAGTCATTCTGAGCACCAACTACGGATTCTTTTCTCATACCCACGGGTGCTAATATGTGAAGGATCTCTTAGCCGGCTCGCAAGATGCCTCGCGCCGTTACTGCCGGTGAGATGCTCGGCATGTGGGAGTTTGCGCTCAGCATGACGGTTTAGGCTGAATAGGTACGGTCTTTTTATAAAAACCATAAGACGCGGAGAACGCAATGACAGGGTGTGAAAAAAACTCAGCTAAACTTTTCGTTTCCTGAGTCTTTTCAGTAAGCGTCTGGCTTTCCTCTATTTTCTACCTAAGATCCCAACCCAATCCGAATGCGGAATAATCGTAATAACGCCTTAAGTGCCTGTTTGAAAACAATGCATCATGAAAAACGAAGTCATTCTGAGCGAAGCGCAGAATCTCATGCTTTGTTTCTAAATTGAGCGATTCAGAGAAAAGCAGGGGCTCGGTGCGCTGGGGGGGAGACAGTCCGCTTACTACGTGTCCTCTAAACGTTTCACCCTATGAAGAATAATTTCAAGGCTCAATCGCTCAATTTAGTCTATTAAAAGTGAATTCCTTGCACATTGGCAAAAAAAGAAAGGACACGGAAGTAGAAATCTCACCGAAATTAGAATTTCTTACGAATTATTTTTCTGTGTCAGTTCCGATTTAGTGTCCTAACATTTCACTTTTTGGTTCCGGCTTGATCGGGTTTGGTTGTTGTAAATCAAATAGAATTAAATTCTTCACTCTTCTGGTTGCGCGGCTGCATTGAGAATATGAATGACGGCGTTGTAATTCCGGCACAAAAGAAAAACCTTCCTTCGCCAAATAGATGGATTTCCTCAATGTGAATTGAGGTGTAGGTATTACAGAATCTCCTTGTGTTGAAAGGGACTTTTCTATATATTTATGATTCATGATCATAACCGAAAGAAAGGTGGTGACCAGATGCTGCATATTCTGAAATATTTAACATTTATGACGATGGTTACGGGTTGTTTTGTGGTTTTGCCTGTGTCTGGCGGGGCATTTGCGCAAGAAGCTCAGGTGCCGTCTTCCTATAAATCCGTACCTCCGGAGCGCGGCGAACGCTGCCTGATCTGCGGCGTTGAACTGACGGATGAAGACGTGGTGCTCATCGTTCGCGGCCGCAAAGTGCCGCTGAACAGAGCCATGGTCGATTCTTTCATGCAAAATCAGGAACATTTTTTCAAAAAACTCTTGCCGAAAAGCGCCTTTTTTTATGAAAATTTCGAAGTGCCGGCTGAAATCGCGCAAGGCGGAATAAGCCGCGGCTGGTTTCTGTTTGGGATATATATTTTAACGGCGTTGATTTTCAGCGGATTGAGCGGATACACGGCCATTGCCAAAGGCCTGCCGCCGGTGCCACATTATTTCATCGGTTTCGTTTTTAGTTTATTGGGATTTCTCTATGTGTGGTTGCGTCCCGCATCCGTCGCAAAGGGGGAAATTCCCGCGGGCCTGGTGAAAGTACCGAACACTTCTTCGGCTGTTGCCTGCATCGAGTGCGGTCACGACAATCATCCAAGCGCCCATAGCTGTTCGGGGTGTGGAGCACCGCTGGAACCAAGTTGTGAATCCGAAGTTTCGAAAGTAACCTGAAAAAACTGGTTATGGAAATTCATGAGCTGCACACGTAAATTCAGCGAGTGATAAACATGTCTCAAAAAAAATCAGTTGGGCAAACTTTTAAAGACAAGATAATTGAAATTTTGCATTCGGGCAGCAGTCAGAATGAACGCCCTTTGTTAAAAAAGCACAACGAGAGCAACCTGCCGGGTCTGTACATCATCGGTGATTTGGCTGGCGCGCCGGTGATCAAATACGCCATGGCTCAGGGTTACGATGTCATCGAACACATTGCTTCCTTGCCGGGCGCGGTTGGCGGCGGCAACGGCCGGGAGCTTTACGATGTCATCATCATTGGAGGAGGGGCAGCCGGCTTGAATGCGGCGCTGCAGGCGAAAGAGCGCGGCATGCGCTATCTGGTGCTTGAAAAAGAAAAAATCGCCAACACCATTGAAAATTTCCCCGAAGGAAAATGGGTTTACGCCGAGCCGGATACCCAACCGCCCAAGGGAAAGCTTTGGCTGGATGGCGCTACTAAAGAGGATTTAATTCATCGGTGGCATCAAATCATTGAGCGAAATGAGCTCAATGTTAAAACCATGGAAGGTGTAACCGGCTGCGATAAAAAAGACGGAATTTTTCAAGTCCAAACCGAAAACAGCCAATATCGCAGCAAGCGCATCGTGCTGGCCACGGGACAAAGAGGCAATCCGCGCAAGTTGAACGTACCCGGTGAAGAGAGCGAACGGGTTTATCACCGTTTATATTCGCCGCGAAAATATGAAAACGAAAACATTCTGGTGGTGGGCGGAGGCAACAGCGCGGTGGAAGCCGCCATCACTTTGAGCGAACAGAATAGAGTCGTTTTGTCCTACCGCAAAGGCGAATTCAGCCGCATCTTCAAAGACAATGAACAGAAGTTGAACAAACAGATTGCGGCTGGTAAAATCGAGCCCATCTTTCATTCAAACGTCACCGAGTTTGCTGAGAAACGCGCTACACTAAAAATCGACCGCGGCGGCACGCAGGAAACCCGCGACATCGCCTATGACCACGCTTTTGTGCTGATCGGCGCCGATGTGCCGCGCAGGTTTTTGAAGTCCCTGGGTTTGAGAATGGAAAACGAATGGCAGGGCAGTATATTGCGGTCGGCGGCATTCACTTTGTTGGGCTTTGTGGGGTTGGCAATTTTTGGCATTCAATTTGGAGGGCCGGCCGAGCTGTTGAGTTTGAATTTAACTTTTGTGCCGAGTTGGGTAGGTCTGCTGCTTTGGGCTGCCGGCCTCATCGGCTTAGTGCAATTTGGCCGCCGGGGGGATCGGTTTGCCTGGCTGGGTCTGTCTTTTTTTATCTGGTACACCATTTACGGAGCCAAACTCGGTACGGGCTCGGAATTCTGGCCCTACCGCAATTGGGGATACCAATTTCTTTCCTTTTTTGATCGGCCCTGGTCGTTTTGGTACACCGTGATGTACACCGCCCTGATGACCGTGTTCGGCATGCAGGCGCTCAAGCGCTGGGGATTGGCCCGCAAGGATAAATTCCAGGTCTGGCGCTACATCAGTCTGCTCAGTTTTCAGTGGATTTTCTTCTTTTTGATTCCGGAGTATCTTTTTCAAGCCGCCGTAAAATACCAGTGGGTGGGAGCGAAATTAGCATCAGATCCGGTTTTCGCTGAACAAGCGTGGCGCAGTTACGGTATTGTATTGGCCTGGCCGCTGTTTTTTTACACCTTTTTTTACAATCCCCACCAGATTTGGGTGATCTGGGGCGTGCTTTCTACTTTTGTCATCATTCCGATTTTTGTGCTCTTTAACGGCAAGCGTTACTGTTCCTGGATCTGCGGCTGCGGCGGCTTGGCGGAAACTTTTGGCGACCGCTGGCGGCATTTGGCGCCCAAAGGGAAAGCTTCCGTCAAGTGGGAATGGATGAATATGGCGGTACTTATTTTCGCGGTGGTGGTGACGATTTTTGTGCTGGTGAAAGACATCTACGGCATCTTCTATGGCACCGCAGAATTTGGCGTCAGGTTTTATGGTCTGTTCGCTGACATCTGGTTGGTGGGCATTTTGCCGGTGACCCTCTATCCCTTTCTGGGCGGAAAGGTCTGGTGCCGCTACTGGTGCCCGCTGGCGAAATTGATGCATTTGCAGTCGAAGTGGTTCACGAAAATGCGATGGAGTAAATTTAAAATCGTGGCCAACGATAAATGCATCGGCTGTTACGAGTGTTCGCGCAACTGCCAGGTGGGCATCGATGTCATGAGTTATGCATTGAAACAGGAGGTTCTGGATAACGCTACCACCTCCTGCATCGGTTGCGGTATCTGTGTGACGGTTTGCCCCATGGACACCCTCAGTTTTGGCAAACAAGCTGAACTTGTGAGTCACGGTCCGGTGGCGCTTGTCGATAAAAAAGGAGAGGTGGTTTTGAATTCGTAATAACTCAAGTTTCGCACTTAGATAATTTAAACAAAAACAAATAAGGTCAAGCTG
>JBHHXN010000289.1:0-4167 GCA_046757025.1 bacterium | reverse complement strand
TCTCAGCAACGACGCGATTCACTATATCTATGAGGACCGTTCAGGCGTTCTCTGGTTCGGAACGGGCGGCGGGGGCTTGTGCCGATTCAACAGCCGCAGCAGCACCTTCACGCGCTTCCAGCGGGATGCAGCCAGACCGGAGAGTTTAAACGACCCATTTGTCTTTGCCTTGCTCGAAGATCGGCACGGACGTTTCTGGGTGGGTACCGCCGCCGCCGGCTTGAAGTTGTTCGACCGGGAAACCGGCGCGGTTCGCCACTTTCAGCACGATCCGTCCAATCCTGCCAGTCTCAGCAACAACCGGGTTTTGTGCCTCACGGAAACGCAGTCTGGAGAAATTTGGGTAGGTACGGCAGCCGGTCTCAACAAGCTGGTTGTACCGACCACGCCGGAAAAAGATTTTTTGTTCGTGCAATTTCATGAGTCCGACGGGCTTCCGAATGAAGTCATCTACGGCATTTTGGAGGACAACTCCGGCCACCTTTGGATAAGCACCAACCGCGGACTGGCGAAAGTCACCCCAGGAGCGGACCGCTTAACGGTGCGCATCTACACCGCCGCGGACGGATTGCAGAGCGATGAGTTCAACCACAATTCCTTTCACAAAGACCGTGACGGCAGGATGTATTTTGGCGGCGTCAACGGTCTCAATGCGTTTCATCCGGACAGCGTCAAAGACAACCCATACGTGCCACCCATCGTCATCACCGACTTTAAGATATTGAATGAAGCAGAGCGGTTTACCGGAACTTCCGAAATCGTTCTCAGCTACCGGGATTACTTTTTTTCGTTCGAGTTTGCAGCGCTCAACTATACGCTTCCGGAAAAAAATAAATACGCTTACATGATGGAAGGATTCGACGAAGATTGGATTTATTGCGGCACGCGCAGATTTGCCTCCTACACCAATCTCGACCCCGGTGACTACATATTTCGAGTAAAGGGCAGCAACAACGACGGTGTCTGGAACGAAGAAGGAACGTCTGTCAAAGTCAGGGTTACGCCGCCGCCATGGAAAACCTGGTGGGCTTACACCCTGTACGGCCTGTTCATCCTCGGAAGCATTGCCGGTTTCGTTCGTTACAGAATCCGGTCTCTCGAGAAAGAGGTAGAGGCCAAGGCGGCTATCGAACGCGCCAAGGTGGAAGAACGCGAACGCGTGCGCAAGAATAGTTCCGCGGACTTCCACGACGAGGCAGGTCACATGATTACCAAGATTACGCTGTTCCTCGAATTGGCCAAAAGAAAAGCCGGTCTTGATGCCGGACTAACCGAGTACCTGAGCAAAATTGAAGAAAACACCAAGGCCCTGTCGAGCGGCATGCGCGATTTTATCTGGGGTCTGGATCCGGAGAAAGATTCGCTGTACGACACGTTGCTGCGCTTAAAAGATTTTGGCAACAACCTGTTTCAGCACAGCGAAATCCGCTTTCAAGCTGGCGGTATCAAGCCTTCATTCAAACAGATTGACCTACCCATGCATCACCGTCGCTCGATCCTGTTTATTTTCAAAGAGGCGATGAACAATTGTATAAAATATTCTGTGGCGGACTCGGCCTACCTCAAAGCCGAATTAGATCGCACTGAATTGACAATAATTTTTGAAGATAACGGCGCCGGATTTGAACAAAGGAAAGACGGTGAAGGGTACGGTTTGAAAAATATGGTTGCACGAGCCGGGAAAATCGGGGCGAGCATAGAGATTGGCTCAATTCCAGGACAGGGAACTAAGATCGTTTTCAAAAAGAGTTTTGACTTTCTCCTTTCCAGAAACTCATGACCTAACTCAAGTTGCATGTCAATATGCCCCATATGAGTAATTGCATTCACACTTCAAATTTCGTAAGTTTGCAACATGAGCAGCGAAGCAATTTCAGTCGCCGTTGTTGAAGATGACCGCGAAATCCGCCAGTTGCTAACGCTTATCATTGACGGGTCTCCAGGGTATGCCTGCAAACAGTCCTTCAACAATTGCGAGAGCGCCGTTCCGGAAGTCGAACGCAATCCGCCGGACGTGGTGTTGATGGATATCGACCTGCCCGGCATGTCCGGCATCGAAGGCGTGAAGCTGCTGAAGGCAAAACTTCCCGACACAGATTTCATCATGCTTACCATCAAAGAGGATGATGATTCCATCTTCGAGTCAATCTGTGCCGGCGCCACGGGCTACCTGGTAAAAGACATGCCGCCGGCTGAGCTACTTCAGGCCATCAAAGAAGTTTATGAGGGCGGCTCGCCCATGAGCGCCAACATCGCCCGCAGGATCGTCACCTCTTTTAAGAAAAGTCCAGAATCGCCCCTAACCCCCAGGGAAACTGAAATCCTGCAAAAACTGTGTGACGGCGACAATTATAAAACCATCGCAGAAGCGTTATTCATCAGCGGCGACACTGTGCGTGCCCACATCAAGAATATCTACAGGAAACTCCAGGTTAACTCCAGAGCTGAAGTCGTAAAAAAAGCCATCCAGAACCGCCTCATCTAAGCGCCCGACCTCTCTGACTATTAAGTCAATACCTTCAAGGACACGCTGACCTTCTGCTTTTGAAGGTTAGCGTTTGGTTGTCTTATTTGTGCAAAAATACACTAACTTTTTTTGAAAAAGTCGGCGTCTCCCTGGCTTTAAACGGCAGCCCAAAATACCTCATATGGGTAATTGATTTTGCACCGAGACGGACGTAAATTGGGACTGAGTTTAAACAATTTGGCAGAAATCAATCTATCCGAAAAGGAGGAAAATATGAACTCTCTTTACAAAAATTTCACGTTTTTGTTCGTTGTCGTTCCATCATTTTTATTGGCTCAAAACGAAATTCCCAATTCTGGTTTTGAAGACTGGAGCAACGGCAATCCGCAAAGCTGGGGAACCACGAATATACAGGGACAGGTCACAAATGTAACGCAATCAACTGATGCGCACGGCGGCGCCTCTGCCGTCCGGGGAGAGGTCGTTGAATTCAACGGAGTGCCCTTTTCTGCCTCCATCTTCGCTGGTGTGAGCCCAAATTTGCCTTTTCCGGTATCACAAAATTATGCGAGATTGAGCGGTTTCTATCAGTTTGAACCTGCGGCACAAAGTGACATTCTTGGCGTCAGCGTTAACCTTTTGGATTCAGGTTTCAGTTCTGTGGCCATTGGAGTTGATACGCTCGCCAGCACAAACGGTTCGTATGCACAGTTTGTGGTCGAGTTGGATTACTCCGCTGGCGCGAGCGCCGGTGACGCAGCGTTTGCCTCGATTCAGTTTGCAATCGGCGGCCAGGGTACAATCGCTCTTGGGACGTTTTTTCTGGTGGATGATTTGCAGTTTGAAGGCGTCGTGACCAGTATTGGTCAGGAAGACGGACAGATTCCCGATGCCTTCACGTTGCAGCAGAACTACCCGAATCCGTTTAACCCATCCACGACCTTCGCATTCACCATTCCAAAAGACGGCAAGGTGAAGCTAACCGTGTTCGATCTTTTAGGCCGGGAAGTAGCGCGTGTGGTGGATGAGCGCTTGCCCGCCGGAAGTCACAGCGTGCAGTGGCAGGCCAGCAATTTCCCCAGCGGCGCTTATTACTACAAGCTGACTGCCGGAGAATTTACGAATGCCAGAAAACTCATTCTACTCAAATAGAAGTGTGTATCTCGAGCCAACACCGTTTGTAACGGTGTTTTTGACGGCAAGATCAATTTTTTCAACATAACGGAGGATTTTACCATGAAAAAGAAAACAGCTCACACAATATTCATATGGCTATTTGCGATGATGCTCGCTGTCGCATGCAGCAGCAACGATGCATCCGAATCGGGAAACAAAAGCGGCAAGAAAAGCGCAGGCAGCAGTTCGCTGGCCGGTACCTGGGTTGCCACAGAATTGAGCTACGCCAGCAAGAAAAAGCCAACCCGCACTCGAGATATAAAAGAGATGATGAAAGCCTCCATCACCATGACCATCAAAGCCAGTGGTCACTACAGTTACAAAGTTAAAATGATGGGGATGACCAAAACCGAGTCGGGAAGAGTGAAGAAAAACGGCAATCGGATCACCACGGACAACCCAGATTTCAAAATGAGCCTATCCGGCAACAGGCTGATCATGACCAGCGATAATCACAAATGGGACTTTGGCCGTGGCAAGGAACCGGCGATATCTAAGGCGGTTTTCGTACGAAAGTAGCCGAA
>JBHHXN010000288.1:0-4169 GCA_046757025.1 bacterium | reverse complement strand
CGATTTTTATTTTTCTTGGCAAAAAAATGCAAAAGTTCAGAAGTAATACTATAAACTTTCGCCACAAAGGCACTAAGTCACTAAGAATAAATAACCTACGACAAGCATGAAACTAAAACTGAGTTTTCTGAGGTAATCTATTGAATTCTCTTTTACTCAATATTTACAATACTTTGTGTCTTTGTGACTTCGTGGCTATGAATTATTCAGGTTAAACTTTACTAAATAATAATGGTAAAACCACCGTCTTCATGGGGCGCCCAATCGTTGAGGCTGTCCAAAAAGTTGTTTTTCTTCACCCTGAGCCCTTCGACAAGCTCAGGATAAACTGCGTCGAAGGGTGTACGGTTATCCGATTTACTCAGAAAATGCTATTCTGAAGGAGCGAAGCGACTGAAGAATCTCAGACCACCAAACTTTATTCATTCAATCAAGCTCAGTAGCATGAGATTCTTCGCTCTCCCGCTGAGCGGGATCGCTCAGAATGACCATTCTGGAAGTTTGCTGAACTAACTGGATAGCCGTATATTCCGCGTGTCTCTGTGGTGAATAATTCAGGATAAATTAAAAAGGTCATTTAAAAAACATGAAAATAGCCATCGTATGTTATCCAACCCATGGCGGCAGCGGGGTGGTCGCCTCGGAGCTGGCCCTGGGTTTAGCGGAACGCGGGCATGAAATCCACATTGTGAGCTATGCCACGCCGTTTCGCCTGCGCTCTTTCAGCCAGAACGTGTTCATTCACGAAGTGGAAGTGGCTTCGTATCCGTTGTTTAAATATCCCCCTTACGCCCTGGGGCTGGCCACAAAACTGGTGGATATCTACGAAGAGCACAACCTGGACCTCATTCATGCCCATTACGCGGTGCCGCATGCGGCCAGCGCGTTTTTAGCGAAAAATATTCTGAGATCTAAAAAACTTAAAATAATCACAACTTTGCATGGAACCGATATCACTCTGGTGGGAGCGGATAAATCGTTTCATCGTGTGATCAAGTTCAGCATCGAAGAATCGGACGGCGTCACCGCGGTTTCGAATTTTCTTCAGCAACGCACCATAAAGGAATTTGATATCAAACGTGAAATCCGGGTGATTTACAATTTCATCGACACGCAGCGCAGCGCTGAACGGTTCAACGATTGTGCAAAAGAAAAGTACGCGCCGGCCGGGGAAAAGATCCTCATGCACGCTTCCAATTTCCGGCCGGTCAAAAGAGTGAGCGACGTGGTCAGAATATTTGACCGAGTTCAAAAGGAAGTGCCTTCAAAGCTGCTGCTGGTGGGGGAGGGACCTGAACGTTTGTTCGTGCAGCAATTGGTGAAAGAGCTCAATTTGTCCGAGCACGTCTGGTTTCTCGGTGAGCAGGATTACATCGAGCACATTTTGAGCTGCGCGGATCTGTTTATCCTGCCCACAGAGCAGGAGAGCTTTGGCCTGGTGGCGCTGGAGGCTCATGCCTGCTGCGTGCCCGTGGTGGGCGCGGCCACCGGCGGCCTGCCCGAAGTGGTGAGCGATGGCGAAACCGGCTACCTGCTGCCGGTGGGCGAAATCGCGCTCATGGCGGAAAAGGCGGTGGAGCTGCTAACCGACTCAGAGAAGGCGGCCGCATTTCGCAAAAACGCCAGAGAGCGAGCGGTGAAATGCTTTGATCGTCAGTTGATCATCCCAAAATACGAAGCCTTTTATGAGGAGATTTTGAATCGGTAAATAGAGAAGGATTTATTAACAAACAGCAAGTGTCTGACCGAAAACTCCGGTTTTTGTCATTCTGTAAGAATCTTTTTAATTAGTGATTGAACGAAAACTATTAATAAAGTTGTCATTGCGAGTCCCGCGGTGTGTGCGGGACGAAGCCATCTCATGACGTGCCTAATCGTGAGATGGTTTTGCTGAGAAATCCCGAAAGCCTTCAGGACAATGACATGAATAATCGAGTTTTCGCTCAGACAGTAATTCGTGTCCATACGTAAAGAACCTTTTTTTGTCATTCCGGCAATCTTTAAGCGGGAATCCATTGTTCAGTTAGGCATGAGATTCCCGATGAGCTTGTCCCTGCCTGTTTTAAGCAGGGAGCATTCGGGAATGACGATTACGGACGGACACTAATTATTGAAATACGCAGGGTAGCAGCACCTGTGCTGAAACTCCAAAAGATTCCTCCTGCCTGCTCCGAGTATTTTTCGGAGCCCGTCCCACAACGCGGAGAATGACGGTCAAGATCGCGTTTTTTTGATTGATACTGAAGTGAGATTTATTCGTGGTTAATTAAAATGGTTGGCCCACTCATGCCAAAAATTTCCATTCGTGCCCGCCTGATCTTTTTGTTTACCATCCAGATTCTCATCATGCTCGTCATTGGCGGCGTCTATCTCGACTGGCGTCTGCAACAGACCCTGGAAAAAGAGTTGGCGGATAAGCTCAAAACGCTTGCCAAAGCCGCGGCCATGCAGATCGACGGCGAGCTGCTGGCGAACCTCAGTCCGGGGGATGAAGCCACCCGCACCTACCAGAACCTGCGGGCTCAGCTGGTCCGAATTAAGGCCGCTACCGGTGTGCGCCGCATCTATGTTTTCACCGAAAATCAAACCAGTCTGTTGGACACACAAGCGGAACAGACCATCGGCGCGGACTACGTTTTTTTGCCCATTACCCGCAATGAAATCGCCGAATTGTTTGCGGGACAGGCCTTGATTTCCACGCTTTTTGAAGGCAGCGACGGGCGTTTGTATCAGACGGGTTTTGCGCCTGTGGTAGCGGACGGTGAGGTGGTGGCCGCGCTGGCACTGGAAGGCAGCGCCGCCACCCTGGAAGCTATCCGCATCGTGCGTCGGGACTTGCTGGTTTTGGGCTTGCTGGTGCTGGCCGGCGCGGTGATTTTGGGGATTGTTTTTTCGGAGCGAATCACCACGCCCATCGATCGCTTGGAAGTGGCGGCACAAAAAATAGCCGCGGGCGATTATGAATCCGAGGTTAAAATTAAATCTCGGGATGAGATCGGTTTTCTGGGGCAGACTCTGGAAGAGATGCGGCGGGCCATTGTGCAGCGCGACCGCCGGCAGAAAGCCATGCTCGCCGGCGTGGCGCACGAAATCCGCAATCCCCTGGGCGGCATCGAGCTGTTTGCGGGTTTGCTGGAGAGCGAGCTCACCGATGAAAAATCGAAAGCCGAAGCGCAAAAGATTCAAAACGAAGTGCAAAATCTGAAAAAGATCGTCAACGATTTTCTGGAATACGCCCGGCCCAATCGCGCGCAAAAAAAGCCCTGTGTGCTCAAAGAGATTTTCCTGGAAGCGCAGATGCTGCTGGAGCAGGAGTTAAACGGCATCGAGGTTGAAATTCAAGAGCGCCAGCCAAACACGCAAGCACGGGTAGATCCCCAGCATTTCAAGCAGATCTTTCTGAATTTGATGAAAAACTCCGCCACTGCCCTTAACGGCCAGGGTAAAATTAAACTCGAAATTTCGGAATATAAAAAGGTAGTGAAGCTGCTGTTCTCAGATTCCGGGCCGGGCATTGCGCCCGAAATCCAGGAACAGATTTTTGAGCCATTTTTTACCAGCCGCAAAGAAGGCACCGGTTTAGGGCTGGCCATCGTCAAAAGCCTGGTGGAAGAAAACGGCGGCAGCGTGCGTTTGCTGACCGGTGACCGCACCAGCGCCGTTTTTGAAATCAGCCTGCCGGTTTTGTCTTGAATTATCTATTTGCGAACTAAAGTTCTTTTGGATATTTGAATCGAATCGCACGCACTTCATACAGCTTAAATTGACAAAAATCTGTATTCAAACAACCACGCTCGCTGGAAATTTAACTGGAGACAAGATTTCACTTGCTTTTCCAGAAATTTTCCATTATGATAATTCATCAGACTGGCACTATATTAAACCATCATTTCAATTGTGACCTCCACACAGCGCCAGTGTTCTTACACAATCTCGTCTCCCTTAGAATCAACCAGCTGCCATATTACATGGACGGACAGGTAAGCTGTTTGAAGCATCCACACAAAGATTATTGAGCCATCAAACTCCAGTAGATACACTTTGTCGGTCGTGTTGATTATGGCGATGTACCTGATGCAGATCTGAGAACGCAGAAGGTAAAACCGGGAATAATAGACACTAATTAAGGCAGATGCCATATTGCGAAGATTCAGCCCTCGATCTTAAAA
>JBHHXN010000287.1:0-4183 GCA_046757025.1 bacterium | reverse complement strand
CGCAGCACCAGAAACCTTTACGCTGTCCCAGAATTATCCCAATCCGTTTAATCCAGGCACCAGCATTCAATTTGGCTTACCGCGAGCCAGTGCGGTCATGCTGGCGATTTACAATCTGCGTGGTCAAATGGTTAGAATGCTGATAAATCGGGAGTTTCCCGCCGGTAATCATGAAATTAGATGGGATGGCAAAAATGACAAAGGCCAGACGGTTGCCAGCGGTATGTATATGTATAAAATACACGCTGCAAATTTTGTTGCTCGTAAAAAGCTCTTGCTGACCAGATAGGCGGTTTGATTTATTCGGTAAAACTTTCTCGGATTTTCACAAACTAATAAAGAGGAAAGCCGATGGATGTGGCTTTCCTCTTTTTCTGCCTGCGTGAAACGTTACCAATTCGATTGTAAACATCTCCCGGAGAATTCTTCTTTTTCCATTTCCACTAATCCCACAATTAACAGATACAAATGGCTTACTTTTTTAGGGTGAGAATGTTAATTCCCGGTAAAATATTTTTACTGATTAGCTTTGAATTGACGGTATATAGTAGTGTTAAAGTGAACAAATTACCCTGGAATAAACTGCTCAAAATTGGATTCAAACGCAAATCGTTGAATCGATAGCGCAAAAACCTTACGCTCAAAAGTTTTTGATTCAGTTTGTCAAACATTTTTTCACTTTATTATTGGGGACTTCCAGAATTACTTTTTAAAAATAGTCATAGCAATTTGCAAAAAAAACAAGTTCCGTATTGGGCAACTGATCGATTACAAAACTATGTTAAATTTCAATGAATTGTCCAAAAACGGTTATTTCTATTTGAGTGAAAGCAATTTATCAAAGTTTTCAGAAGTCTGATAAAAAGCAGAAGCACCAGGTGTGTATTTTCATGAAGGAAATTTTTCTGATTTTTGTATTTAAAAATTTTACACGTTCCATAACCATTTCTGCCATACTTAGTTTAGTAAATATAGCGGTTTCACAAGAGGTGATTCGGGGGCCTTATTTGCAGTTGGGTACGCCAAACAGTCTGGTGATACGTTGGCGCACAACCGAAGCCACGGACAGCGGTGTCCGTTTTGGTCTTTCTCCGGATGATTTACTTTTTAGTATCGCTGATTTTTCCAGCACCACGGAGCACGAAGTGACTTTGACCGGTCTTCTGCCGGATAAAAAATATTATTATGCGGTGGGTACTTCTTTATCTGTGCTGGCTGGTGGAGACCGTTTGCACTTTTTTGTAACCCCGCCGGAGACCGGCACTAGCAAGCCAACCAGAATCTGGATACTCGGCGATTCCGGCACAAAAAACAACCAGGCGAGGGCAGTTCGGAATGCGTATTACAATTTCACGGGTGCGCGTCATACCGATCTCTGGTTGATGCTGGGAGATAACGCTTATCAGGACGGCACGGATGCCGATTACCAGGAAGCGGTTTTCGATATGTATCCAGACATGCTCAGAAAATCAGTCCTCTGGCCCACACGTGGAAATCACGACAAAATTCCTCTGGACGGCTCCGGCAACTGGAGCGGCGGTGGAGATTATTACGATATTTTTACCCTCCCGAAAGCCGGCGAAGCCGGAGGCGTGGCTTCGGGTACCGAAGTTTATTATTCGTTTGATTACGGAAACATTCACTTCATCTGTCTGGAGTCCACGCTTTTGGAATTTCGCGCCGAAAACAGTCCTATGTGGAACTGGCTGGAGGCGGACCTCGATGAAAATAATCAGGACTGGACCATCGCTTTCTGGCACCATCCACCCTATAGCAAGGGTTCGCATAATTCCAACAAAGAAACCGAACTGATTGAAATGCGACAGCGGGCGCTGCCCATACTGGAAAACGGTGGCGTGGATTTGGTGCTTTCGGGCCACAGTCATTCTTATGAACGTTCTTTCCTGCTAGACCAGCATTACGCGCGCATGCAAACGCTGGTGGATAGCATGGTAATCGACGGCGGCGACGGCAAACCAGACGGCGACGGCGCGTACTACAAACCGATTCCCGGTGCCGCGCCGAATTTGGGGGCGGTCTACGTAGTGGCGGGCAGCTCAGGCAAAACCACCAGTGGTCACGGGTTGAATCACCTGGCCATGGTTACGGCTCAACGCACTCTGGGGTCCGTGGTTCTGGATATCGATGGCACACAACTGAATGCGCAATTTATCGATACGCTGGGGGTGGTGCAGGACTATTTCACCATCACCAAACCTGCAAACGAGGCAAGCGTTCCCGTGCATTTTGTCATGATCGACGGAGATAATCAAACCGGCGTGATTGGTGAAACCTTGGCTGAACCTTTGGTGGTGGAGGTGCGGGATAATTTTCAGAATCCCGTTGCGGGTGTGACAGTCACTTTTGAGGTCATTGCCGGTGAAGGAACGTTGTCCCACAGTCGCCCTTACATCACCGGCGCAGATGGACGCGCAGATGTAACGCTGCAATTGGGCAGCAGTACCGATACGGTTAAAGTACGGGCTTCAGCCGGGCGTTTATATGGTTCACCTAAAATTTTTACAGCCATTCCGGTGTTAACAAACACACCTGTCCTCGAAATTGATCCGGCCGTCCATAATTTTGGGGAGGTCTCACTGGGTAGTAGATTTTCAAAAACATTTATGGTCAGAAATGTCGGTACCGCAGAACTCATTGTGTTGACTACTGCTATCATCAACGGAGACACTTCTGAATTCAATGTCGTCTCCGGACAGGCACCGTTTAGCATCATGCCGAATGATTTTCATGAGGTTGAGGTCGGATTTAGCCCTGATTCAGAAGGTGGAAAGACCGCCTTGCTTCGACTCATCAGCAATGATATCTTGAACAAGCCATTGGATATTATCTTGACTGGCACCGGTATTTCCTCGAATATACAGAATAAAATTTGGCCGGTGCTGAGTACTTCCAGCACACCGGGCGATACCGATGATCCCGCTTTCTGGATCCATCCCACGGATCCATCTAAAAGCGTGATCATTGGCACCGATAAATCGGCGGGAATTTTTGTTTGGGACATGAACGGCGTGGAGCTGCAGCGAATTCCACAGGGTACCAGCGTCAACAACGTCGATGTTCGCCAGAACGTGCGGTTTGGCGGGCAAATGGTGGATATCGTCGCTGCCAATTTGCGCGACCAGGGTAAATTAGCCGTATTTCAGGTGAACCCCGATTACACCAATTCGGATGTGCTGATTCAAATTGCCAACAAAGACAGCAGCCACAACGACATTCAACGAGATAGCTACGGATTTTGTTTATACCGCCGTCCTTCGGATCAGGCTCTTTTTGTATTTGAACGCCCTAAAAGTCGTGGAGAAATACGCCAGTACCGCATCGAGGCCGGAGCGGGTGGCAGCGGTGCGCTGGTCACCCCCGTACGCGATTTGAATTACAGCGGCGGCATTGCCGAAGGATTTGTGGCCGACGATATGGCAGGTTTTGTTTATATTACGGAAGAAGATGTGGGCATTCATAAATATTACGCTCATCCGGACTCGTCCAGCGATCCTCTGTCGACTTTTGCCAGGGGCGACGGTACCGCTGACGATCGGGAAGGCGTGGGGATCTATGCCTGCAACGACGGCACCGGTTATCTCGTGTTGTCGAGTCAGGGTAATTCCACCATAAAAATTTATGAACGGCAGGGTAACAATCGCTTTGTGAAAACCATCACCGCTCTGGATGAGCAGGGTCAGGCCGGTTTGGGCACCGATGGCCTGGATGTGACTTCTTATGCCGTTCCACCCAATTTTCCCAACGGTTTTCTGGTTGTACACGATCAAAGCGGCAAACGTTTTCATCTTTATGATTGGACGGAAATCGCCGGCACTGAATTGGCTGTTTGCCCCAATAGCATGCTTTTACAGCCGGTTTTGTCGATGAATTCCCGGTTGTATCATTTTGCTGAGGTGGCGGTGGATAGCAGCGATACTTTAAATATTGAAATAAAAAACACCGGCCCGGTAAACTTGCACATTCTGGATCTCTCGTTACTGGGGAACGATGCTTCCTCGTTTAAACTCTTGAATTGGAGCGGTCCGTTTGTGATTGCCCCGGAAGATTCGCAAACTATATCGATGGAGTTTCGCCCTACTGGTGTCGGGGAAAAAGTGGCCACTTTGCGAATTGGGAATGACGATCCGGATAATAATCCGTTTGAGGTGACGGTGGTGGGCAT
>JBHHXN010000286.1:0-4242 GCA_046757025.1 bacterium | reverse complement strand
GATTATGGAGACCTGACAAATAATTTTAACTGTTTTGATTTTTCAAAAATGTAAACCAACCGTCGCTAAATATCATCATAATTTAATTAGAATTCAAAAGGAGGAAATATCATCATGCAGAAAAAAAGGATTGTCTTGCTGGCACTTTTGTTTTTTTCGGGAGTTTCCATACTCATTGCTGGCAGTGACAAAAGCAGCCGTTTAGTGAAGGAGGCGTGGCAAGCCTGGGAAAAGAACGATCTGTCGCTGGTGGAAAAAAAATTTCAACAAGCCATTAAAGCCGATAAAAACAACGCCCGAGCCTATCTGGGCCTGTCTTATCTCTACAACCTGCAGGAAAAACATGATCGCGCCTGGTCGGTTTACAAAAACGTTCTGCACATCGAAGAGGATATTTATCCCTACATTTATGCGGCCTGGACCACCAGGAAAATGCGCGACCGCAATTTTACCATTCGCAAGGAGGTAAAAGAACTGGTGGAGGATCTCACCAATCAGGCCGACAGCAGCGGTACGCTCAAAGCCATGGCGCATCAGGAGTTGGCGGAGTATTATCAACACCGAAATGAGCTGGGTAAGTCCAAAAAACATTACGAAAAAATGAATACCGTTACCGACTGGAAAGTGATTGGGCCCTTTGAAAATATTTCGGCTTCGGGATTTGACAATGTCTTCCCTCCGGAAACGGAATTTGACGAGTCCAAAATTTACTCTGGCAAAAACGGGGTGCCGGTGAACTGGTTTCAGATTCCCGCCATCCGGGATAATTATTGGATTGACTTTCGCCGCTATTTTGCCTTTTTGGAAGCGATATATTACGCCAACACGTTCGTATACTCGCCCGTGAAACAAACGGTGCAAATTCGCATGGGAACCTCCGGCTCTTTGAAAGCTTTCCTCAACGACGAACTGATGGTACAAGTATTCGAAGAACGCAACAACGATCTCGACACCTACATGGGGGAAACCAGGCTGCAAGCGGGTTGGAACCGTCTCCTGCTAAAGTGCGGTTTTTCAGAGCTTCAAAACTGCAATTTCATGGTGCGCATAACCGACGTCCGCGGCGAGGCCGTGCCGGGACTGCAAATTTCCACTGAAAGTCAATCCTACCCAAAAGCACCGGGCGCTTCAGCCCGGATGTTGATCAATTTTGCCGAAGCGTATTTTAAAAAGAAAATTCAACAGCAGCCCGCACACCTGGAAAACTATTTGCTGCTGGCCGACTGCTACTTGCGCAACGACAAAGCCATTGAAGCGGAATTGATTTTGAGAGACGCACTGGCCCGCTCTCCCAATTGCGCCGTGCTTCAAAATCATCAGTTGGAAGCCTACAATCGCGGCGATAAATGGGACGAGTATGCCACCACCATGGAGCGGATATACACTCTGGATAAAAACATTCCCCGTGTGCTGAAATACAAGTTCGATAAATTTATTAAAAGGGAAGACCTGGACCGTGCCGAAGAACTGTTAAAGCGATTGGAAGCATTGATGCCGGAATCGGAGTGGGCTTATCAAATGCAATTGAGCTTTTATGAAAAGAAAAAGCAAATCGGCAAGCTGTTCGAGGTGACGAACCAGGCATTTCAGAAATATCCCCACAACCTGACCTTCGCTTTGATCAAAGCCGCGCTGGACTATCAAATCACCAAATCCTACGAAGGCGCCATTCAAATCATCGCCGATTTGTTGAAAACGAATTATGATATCTCCGTGCTGACCATTCTGGCCAACATGCATTTAAAAAATGCGGATTTAGAAAGCTGGCGAAAATGTTATGAAGAAGCGGTGCAGATTGACCCGGCGGGCACCGGTTTATATTCTAAAATGGGGAATACCTATTTTGAATTAAAAGATTACGATGAAGCAGAAAAAGCCATTAAAAAAGCGTTGAGCATTTGTCCGAACTGTCCGCAATACTGGGCCAAATTAGGTGAAATCTACCGCATCAAAAACAAACTTGATTTATCCAAACAAGCTTACCGCAAAGCGCTGAATTTTCAGCCCACGCTTTACGAAGCTCGGAATGCTTTAAGGGAATTGGAAAAGAAGAAACCCCTGTTCTCCTCGTTTAACGAAGCGGATATCCAGGCGCTTATGGCCATTTCGCCCTCGGCCTCCGAGTATCCAAACGACGGCGCGGTGATTCTGATGAAAGATACCAAAAACATCGTTTATGGCCGGGGGGCCTCGGAATCCACTACCGAGTTGCTGGTCAAAGTGTTCAACAACCGCGGCATCGATGCTTACAAAGAATACTGGATTCAGTACAATGCCTACTCTCAGGACTTGACGGTGGAAAAAGCGGTGGCGATCAAAGCGGATGGTTCCGAAGTGAAAGCCGACATCGATGTCAATCACATCGTGTTTAAGTCGCTGGAGCCCGATGATTATATCCATCTAAAATGGAAATTAAAAAATTATTACGGCGGCAAATTGTCACAGCATTTTTGGGACTCGTTTAATTTTAACGGCTATTACCCCATCAAAAATATCAAATATTCGGTGCTGGTGCCGGACGACTTCGATTTGAAACACCATGCTAAAAATTTCGAGCTGCAACCGCAGATCACCATCACCGACGACGGCAAATTGTACCAGTGGTCGTTATCAGACGAGCCCGCCATCGAATATGAATACTACATGCCGGGCCTCGAAGATATCGGCAAAGTACTGTATGTGTCCAGCATTCCCGATTGGAGCTTTATCGTGAACTGGTACTCGGATCTGGCACGCACCAAAACCCGCACCTCCTTTGAGATCAAGGAACAGGTGGCGGCTCTGTTTGATGAAGGTAAGAACTATTCTGCCGAAGAGAAAATCAAAACCATTTATGATTTCATTACCGAAAACATACGCTACAGCTCGGTCTCGTTTCGCCAGTCGGGGTTTATTCCGCAAAAAGCGCGCGATGTGCTGGTGACCAAAATCGGCGATTGCAAGGACGTGGCCACCCTGAATATCGCCATGCTGCGGGAGGTGGGTATCGACGCCCACTATGTTTTGCTGAATCACAAAGACAGCGGTCGCAACGAGCATATTTTGCCATCCATCGCCTTTAACCACTGCATCGTGGCGGTGGAAACAGAAACCGGCTTGAAATACCTCGACCCCACGGCATACAATTATCCCGTGAACACTTTGCCCTACATGGATATCGACGGTTTCGCCCTGCGGATCGATTCGGAAGCCGTCAATCCGTTTTATTTCAAAGCAGAGCATTTGATGCCCAATAATCTCACTCGCCACAGCCAGGTGGCATTCCACGACGACAGTCTGTTCGTCCAATCAAACATCATACGCAGCGGCGATTTGGGTGCGGTTATGCGGGAAACCTACCGAAACAAAAGCCAGAAAGAGCGCATCAACATACTCACCGAAATATTGAGTAAAAAATTTCCAGGGGTGAAAATTACCAAATTTGAATTTGAGAATTTGGACGAACTCGAGCCAGAAGTTCATTACACTTATCATTTCAGCGTACCCGATTACATAAGCCGCTCGGATCAGCACATGTTTTTGAAGCTGCCCTGGTCTGATGCGTTGACTGGCAACCAGGCGCTTTCGTATGAATCGAGAGAGTATCCCTATCAATACTGGCCGTGGGGAGACACCACTGTGCAGTACATCGAGATGCAAATTCCTTCGGGATATGAATTGTTGGATGAAATTAAAGATGTGCAGTTGACTTCCCCGATTGCAGACTACTTTCGCAGCGTGACGATTTCGGGTGATAAATTAACCGCCAAAAGAACGTTTATCAACAAAAAGCACGTGGTGTATCCAGAAGACTACGCTGAATTTAAGGAATTCTACAATCGGGCAATTAAAGAAGACAGTAAGCAGTTATTGTTTAGAAAACTGCCAACGGTAGTGGAAAAATAAAATGCGTTGTTTAGAATTTGATATACTGACTACGAACTGATTTAATTGAAATCATTATGAGCCGACAGGTGCGTTTGCCTGTCGGCTTTTTGTGATCACGTTTTATTACTAAACAGTGGTTTCCCATCACTCAATTCTCCGAATGTTCTTCCAAGAAATGTTGAACCTGCTTGAATTTCTTCTTTGCTAAGATAATCTTGAGCAATTACTTGATCTTTAAAGTCAGTATTAGTAAATATAATTAACTCCTTGTTACTTACCGAAATACAACCTTTGGTTGTACTATTTAATAGATAAGGTAAAGCCCCAACGATATCTGCAAATCTCAATTTGATTTCACAAATCTCTTAAAGCCGA
>JBHHXN010000285.1:0-4253 GCA_046757025.1 bacterium | reverse complement strand
AAATACTGAATTCAGTAATAACCCCGTTTCTGAGCAAACTGGATAGCCGTAGGACCGTTCACTTAAATCTCATAAAATAAACATTTTACAGATTTTTAGGAGGAGGAAATGAAATATCTTCAGTTAAGCTTTGTGCTGTGGCTGCTCCTGCTGGGCAGTTCTCATTTGCTAAGCCAGACATTGGATGAAATCATTGCCAATCATCTTGATATGATCGGAGGAATGGAAAAAATCCAGGCCATCCAGACTCTTAAAATCACCGGCGTGGTCGCCCGGGGACGCGGAGACCGGGTATTCGAATCGGAATTCACGCGTTATTTCAAAGCGCCCAACTTAGTTCGAAACGAAACCGAAATGCGCGGTATGACCTTGATTCAAGCCTTTGATGGCCAAACTGCCTGGGGCATCATGCCGTTTCGCGGTGACAATTCACCACAGGAATTGCCAAAAAGACAAGCGCGATCGCTTATGCTGCAAACCGATATCGGCGGACCCCTGGTAAATTACCAGTCCAGAGGATTTACAGTGGAACTCATGGGCAAAGAAGATTTTGAAGGAACCGAAGTATTTAAGTTGAAAATCACCGATGCCGACAGCGGGATTTCTTATTCTTACCTGGATGCAGAATACTTTATAGAAATCAAACGCGTTAATGTTCGAGAAGGACGGGATGGAAATACGCTGGAAATCACCATGCTGTTCAGCGATTTCAAGCCGGTGGACGGCGTCTTGATGCCGCATTCCATCGTCACCGAGGGCAGCGGATTTGCCGGCCGTGGCGGTCGCCGTGGCGGTTTCGGAAAAACGCAATTGACCATCAACTCCGTGGAAGTCAACCTGGAGCTCGATGACAATCTATTCAAAATGCCGGCAAAAGAATAACCCCCGGCCGGTTATGAACACCATTTGCAGATGTTTTTCTGAGGAGAGAGGAAAATGAGAATAAAAATAGCCAGTCTGATTTTCTGTCTGCTGTTTCAGATTCCCTTTGCCGTTGGCGGGGACGATCAAAACGACGCCGTTAAAATCGATTCCCACATATTCGGAGAAATGAAGGCGCGCGCCATCGGGCCGGCGGCAATGAGCGGTCGCGTAACCTGCCTCGATGTGGTGCAATCGGATAAAAATATCATTTACGTGGGTACTGCTAGCGGTGGTGTGTGGAAATCCATGAGCGGAGGCGTTACGTTTGAACCGGTATTTGATGAGCATACCCAATCCATCGGAGCCCTGAAAATCGACCAGGCCCATCCCCAAACCGTCTGGGTTGGAACGGGAGAACACAACGTGCGCAACAGCGTTTCCATCGGCACGGGGATTTACAAAACGACCAACGGTGGGGAATCGTGGCAACACCTGGGGCTGGAAAATTCCGAACGAATCAGCGCCATTTTGATCCACCCAGAGCAACCCGATATCGTTTATGTGGGTGTTTTGGGCCATCTGTGGAACGCGAACGAAGAACGCGGTGTGTACAAAACCACCGATGGCGGGAAATCCTGGGAACAAGTCCTGAAGGTGGATGAAAACACCGGCTGTGCATCCCTGGCCATGGACACAGAGGATCCACAAATAATCTACGCGGGTATGTGGGAATTTCGTCGTAAAGCGTACAGCTTCACTTCGGGTGGACCGGGCAGCAATCTCTACAAAACCACAGACGGTGGAAAATCCTGGCAAGTGCTGCGCAACGGGCTGCCTGAGAGCCCGTTGGGCCGAATTACCGTGGCCGTGGCCCCTTCACGTCCCCGGGTGGTGTATGCCATTGTGGAAGCCAAAAAAACCGCCCTTTACCGCTCAGACGATCTCGGATTCAACTGGAAAGAAGTGAACTCGTCGCGTTCCGTTGCTGCACGTCCGTTTTACTTCGGCCACCTCTATGTGGATCCCACCGATCACAATCGGGTGTTTAAACCGGGGCAGTCGCTCGCCATCAGCCATGACGGTGGCAAAACGTTTTCCGGCGGACAGGGGCGCAGTGTGCATCCGGATCATCATGCCCTTTGGATCGATCCGGACGAGCCCCGGCATCTTCTACTGGGAACGGATGGCGGAGTTTATGAATCCCGCGATCGCGGCAACACCTGGCTGTTTTTCAAAAACCTGCCCATTTCACAATTTTACCACGTCAGCTATGACATGGAGAGGCCGTACCATGTTTACGGCGGGCTTCAGGACAACGGCTCCTGGACCGGGCCGTCAAAAGGTCAGGGCGGCATCCACAACAGCGACTGGCAGAACCTCGGAGGCGGCGACGGCTTTTATGTGTTTCCGGATCCCTCCGACAACGACATCATTTACTTTGAATCCCAGGGCGGCAATCTCGTCCGCCGGCATCGCTCCACCGACGAAACCAAACAGATCAGACCGTTCCCCAAAAGGGGCGAAGAAAAATACCGCTTCAACTGGAATACGCCCATCGCATTCAGTCCCACGAATCCCGGCGTTATTTATGTGGGCGCACAATATTTATTGCAATCCAAAAACCGCGGCGAATCCTGGCAAACCATTTCGGGAGATCTAACCACGGACGATCCGGAAAAGCAAAAACAGAAAGAATCCGGCGGCCTCACCATCGACAACACCACGGCAGAAAACCACTGCACGATTTATACCATCAGCGAATCGCCGCAAGATGCTCGAGTCATCTGGGTGGGCACGGACGACGGCCATCTGCAAGTGACAGAGAACGAAGGGCAAACCTGGTCAAATGTGGTTCACAACATCCAGGGGCTGCCCCCCAACACCTGGTGCAGCGATGTACAAGCGAGTTTTCACAATCGTAACACCGCCTACGCGGTGTTTGATGGTCATCGCCACGGCGATAAAAAAGTTTACGTTTACAAAACCACCGATCTCGGCAAATCCTGGCAATCCATAGCGACAGATGCTATTGAAGGGTATGCCCTGGACATCTGTGAAGACCCGGTCAACGCAGACCTGCTGTTTCTGGGTACGGAATTTGGCCTGTACGTTTCCGTGGACCAAGGCGCGCAGTGGGTGCGTTTCAAAGGCAATTTACCCAAAGTCGGTATTCGGGAAATCAAAATTCACCCGCGTGAATCGGATTTAATTCTGGCCACTCACGGTCGCGGCATCCTGATCATCGATGATATCACCCCCTTGCGCCAAATCAACCGAGAAGTTTTGGCCAACAACGTGACGCTTTTCAAGTCACGGCCCACCCTGCTGGCGGTGCGCTCCGGTCGGCAGCAGTTTAATGGCAACGATCAATTTTTTGGGGAAAATCCCACCGAGGTGGCCACCATCACCTATTATTTGAAAAAGCGACATCTGTTTGGCGACATGCGCATCGAAATTTACGATGAAAGCGGTCAGCTCATCAAAACTCTGCCCAGTGGCAAACGCCGCGGCATCAACCGGGTGGAATGGCCCATGCGGCTAAAACCGCCACAGTCGGCACGCGGCGGAGGTCTCTCTTTCGGGGCACTTTTTGGCCCGTTGGTCAAATCTGGCACTTACACGGCTAAACTCATCAAAGGAAAAGAAACCTTTGAAACCCAGTTGCAGGTGGAGTACGATCCCAAATACTCGCACTCAGCGGCCGACCGCGAGCTGCAATACGAAACCGTCATGAAACTTTATGACATGCAAGCAAAATTGGCCTACCTTACCAAAGCCGCCACCGACGCCCGCGATGCGGCCCAAAAAGCCGCAGACAAATTGAAGAAAAAAGACAGATTGGCAAAAGACCTTAAACAATTTACCGACAAACTCAACGCATTTTATAAAACGTTGGTTATCACAGGCGGCCGCGGCATCAGAGACGAAGAGCGGTTGCGCGAGCGGGTAGTGAGCTTGTTTGGCGCCGTGAACAGTTACGGCGGCAAACCCACTCAGACTCAACTGAATCTTTTGAGTCAACTTGAAACCGAATTGCATCAGGCAAGTAAAACTTTTACAAATATGGTCAGTAAAAATTTAAACTCCCTCAACAATAAATTACAAAAGAAAAATCTAGAAACGATTCAAATTCTAACTGAGGAGGCGTTTAAAGAGCAGATAAAATGACAAACGGAACAGCGAATTTTGTTGATCTGATTCATTCGATTACGAATCGGCATTTCAAACGGTCCTCAAAATCCTTATTCATTTTAACGCTTTTGCTTTTGTTTGATCAGCAAAGCACCTTTGCGCAATTTCGCGAGCGGCCTCCGATTCCCATCCCTGATAAAACCATTTCAGTAGGAATTCGAAACGATTATTTCAACACCCCCGGCCTCGATCAAGTG
>JBHHXN010000284.1:0-4317 GCA_046757025.1 bacterium | reverse complement strand
CAAGAATCGAACCGCGTATTCTGGGCAGAACAAATGTTTCGAACTTCACGCCCATTTTGGGATCAAAGCGCTCAAACGCGCCGATTAAGCCGATAACGCCTGCACTCACCAGGTCTTCATAGTCGACTGAAGCCGGAAGGGTGACCATCATTTTGCCGGCGACATATTTTACCAGTGGCAAATATTTGATCAACAGCTTTTCCCGAACTTCATCCTGGCCGTTTTCAAAATATTCATCCCAGAGACTATCCGTCTTGATGTTAGGCATAATGCATTCTCCATAGGTGTAGATTCGAGTTGTTTTTCCAGGATTTTGATTGGGAAAGATATTCCGAAAACCGGGGTTACTGTAATTTCTGACACTATCTAACCAAAATCTTTCCGAAAATTTTGAGATTGTTTTCCCACTAATTTTTTCCGATCTTATCTTCTCTTTTTCGAAATGCCCTGAAACAAAAAAATCTCCGCAGGGGAATAGACTTTTCCAGCGGGAGACAAAAAAATCAAAAGGTGTATTTATTCTACTCGTTCCGGCTAAAAATATCAAGGATTATTTGACTCTCACGCGTGATGCGTTGAGGGAACTCGTGCGTTTGCCCTGTCGTTGTGAACCCCAGGCATTTATTTTTCTGGGGCACCTACGGTCGTCGGATTCTCCCCAACGCAGATGATATCCGCATTCAACGTATTCGATGCTCGACGTGTTTGATAACGCATGCGCTTCTGCCTTCTTTTTTGTTTGGCCGGGTCCGCTATTCTGTCGAGACGGTTGCTCCTTATTTTGAGCAGAGGTCGCACAAATCGCTGGCGCAGGTTTGGCAGCACGCCACCGATGACAGCCCTGCTGATATTGGGACGGTTTATCGTTGGTTCCGACGCATTCGTGAGCGCATGGCCAAACTGCTGCCGCTTTTGAGAAATGAGCTGCTTTCTTTGGCCCCGGATTTCGATTTGGCTAAACTCGAAGAAATCACCCTGACTCAAAACACCAGGCCAACATCGACATCATCTTGTTCGAATCAACCAAACGCTTCTGCTCCGGAGATGCTCACTCCAATGGCGCTGTGCCAAAGCTGTATCTGGCTCTCTGGTCAACTCCTTGCCACAACGAATGAACTATTGGCAATCCCTTCTGCTATCACACCACTGTCGTTTCTCAATTATTTTTGTTGGCAAAAAACCGGCTCGACGCTGCTCGACCCACTTTCCAGGCCGCCACCGGGATAATTTTTACGCTGCCAGCCCCGTGGGAGCTCTATCCAACGGGGTCAGCCCAACCAACATCACGTGCTCTGTGGTTTAAAAGGGGTTTTTGCTATCTTGCGCCATCTCAAACAACCAAAAAGACCTTGAACCCCTTTCATGAAAGGAGCACACATGCAAGAATCCAAACGCGAAGAGATCGCCCTGTTTCGCTATGGCATCATTCTGCCTTTTCTGTCGCAGGATGAGCTGGAATGGGGCATGAAAGGTGAAATGCGGCGCCGTATCGCACAGCAGCATTATGACATTCCGCATTCCGGCAAACAGACCATTTCAGAAGAAACGGTTCGCAAGTGGTTGGCCAGCTACAGGGCCAAAGGCTTTGATGGACTCAAGCCCAAGTCCAGAAACGATGCCGGCAAGCCGCGCCGGATTGCGCCCGAAGCCTGGGAAAAAGCCGTGGCGCTAAAAAAGGAAGCGCCGAAACGCAGTGTGCGAAAAATTATCCAAATCATGGAAGTCTGTGGCCTCATTCACCCGGGCGAGATCAAGAACAGCACCCTGGCCCAGCATTTCAAAACACATGGACTCGACCGAAACTCGCTTAAAGAGAACCAGCAAGTCTTCCGAAAATTCGAAGCCGAGCGACCCAATCAAATCTGGCAGTCCGACATTCTCTATGGACCTTATCTGCCCGATCCCAATCAGCCGCAGAAAAATAAGCGCACTTATCTCGTTGCCTTCATCGATGACTTCTCGCGATTGGCGCCGCATGCCGAGTTCTATTGGGATGAAAAAGCCCCGACTGTGGAAAACACCCTCAAAAAGGCCATGTTAAAACGCGGTATGCCGGAGATCATCTATGTCGATAACGGCAAGGTCTATTCTGCACGACGACTCGATGCCGCCTGTGCTGCACTCGGAATTCGCAAGATCCATTGCAAACCCTACAGCCCCGAAGGAAAAGGAAAAGTCGAACGCTTCTTCAGAACCGTACGCGATGGTTTCCTGGAAGAACCGGAAATCACCAGGACACAAACACTGCCAGAGCTCAACAAGCTTTTCTGGGCCTGGTTGGAAATCGACTATCACACCAGGGAACACGGCTCAACCGGGATGCCACCGTTAGATCGATGGCGCCAACACATCGGCAACTATCTCCGCACCGTTGATGAGAAAGAACTCTTCGAACTCTTTCTGCAACAAGTTTCACGCAAAGTCGACAAAGTCGGACTCATTTCCGTGCGGGGTATTGATTTTGAAGTCGATGCCATACTCAAAAACAAAAAGGTCGAAGCCCGGTATAATCCGTTCGATCTCTCACACGTCAAAATCTATTACAAAGAACATTTCTACCAAATCGCCAGGCCGGCAAAAATCACTCGCTGGAATACAGCTTCCAAATCAAAACCACCGGCAAAAAACGACAATCCCGACACCGGTATCAAACCACTCCAAAAAATGGCCGAGCAACATCGCCACCATCAACAACAAAAGGCCGGTGAACTCATCGGAAGCAAACCCACAGCAAAGCGGGGGGCGAATCATCTCAACTTGCCGGAATTCATCCACGCCATCGCAACCGCGTTGGGCAAAAAGGCCGATACCTTTCATGCGCGCGAAGTCGATACCTTGAAAGCATTTTTCGACACACATCAACCACTCGATGCCGGATGGGTCGCCGTTGCCATGGCCACAGCCATTCTCAACCATGGCAAACAGCAGCACATCGAGGTCTACCTGCAGGCGATCAAAATGCAAATCCGCAAAGCTAACAAATAAGGAGAACCATCATGACCTTCAAGTGGACTGGCCAGAAAAATCAATTGAACGCCTATTTCGGTTTCCTGACCGAACCGTTCTCAAAAGAAATCGATGCCAGGGCGCTTTACATTTCAACGCAGCTCAAAGCCATCTTTGGCCGACTGGCGCAGCTCATTCACCGACGCGGCATCGCACTCTTAACAGGCGAAGTCGGATCGGGCAAATCAACTGCTATTCGAGCCTTTGCCCAAAGTCTTGAATCAAACCAATACGATTGGGTTTACATTGAAGACCCAACAATTGGACTCAGGGGGATATGGAACAGCATCGCCTCTCAGCTTAAGCTCAATACCCAATACTTTAAATGGCAGATCATGCCAACGATCAAAAATGCCATCGAGAAAAACTTTCACGATTATCATAAAACAACCATCATCGCCATTGATGATGCACAAGTGCTCACCCCAAACGATTTGGAAGAAATCAGGCTCTTTACAAACTTCAAAATCGACTCTCACTCGCCCATGACTCTCATCTTGATCGCACAATCCGAGTTCCGAAAATTGATCCAACTCAAATCGCTCGAAGCCTTCAAGCAAAGGCTCTGCCTCACATCGCATCTCACTGGCATCAACCAGGATGAAGCCAGGCCATACGTCCAACACCAACTCGAAATCGCCGGACACACACAAGCCCTTTTCACTGACGACGTCATTGAAGAAATCTATCAACAAGCCAGGGCATTGCCAAGGCTCATCAACAATCTGTGTTATGACTGCCTTATGCTGTGCTATGAACAAGATAAAAAGCTTGTGGATCTGCCCATATTGGAGAAGGTGTTATGTGCACATGAGTCGTTCTAACATTAGCCACATTATGAGTCTCAGTAACTGTCAATAAAAAGCCGTGCACAAGCGCGGCTTTTCTTGTGTGAACAAAAATATACAGCAATAATGCTGGGCAAATTGCGTTAAATAATGTCAGCAGCTACACTCTACACAGATGTTTTGTTAGGCGTCGGCTATTTGCATACCTTTCGTTCCAGGAAACTTTTTGCGGTAAAAAATGGCGCATTCGAACCAGTGGCCGACGGGGGTAAGCCCTCGTTTATGCTGCCGCTTTCTGTCGCATTGGGGTATCATTTTAAAAGCAGCAAGAGACTTTCTTTCAGCCCCTTTGTGTCATATAGATGGTTCCTGCAAGCATTTTTGGGCGATAGCGACGCAGGCATGACTCACCTGTTGTTGACCGTTGGCACGAAAATTTACTTTGGAGGGAAATAAGCCATGAACGTAAAAGTATTTTCACAGATCCGACACCGTTTTTAACGGTGTTTTGAATTGGTTTTCC
>JBHHXN010000283.1:0-4348 GCA_046757025.1 bacterium | reverse complement strand
GGAATCCATTGTTCAGTTAGGCATGAGATTCCCGATGAGCTTGTCCCTGCATGTTGTAAGCAGGGAGCATTCGGGAATGACGATTACGGATGGACACTCATTATACGGTTTAGAAACTGCCTGCCTTTTCTGCTGTCTGTTCGGAGATGGCAAACATGGTTTTACTAAAATTCGATTAATTCTAATTTTAACATCCTGCAAAAAAGTCCTTGATTTTTGTTGCTAAATCATTAGTTTTGAGTTCCGGACACGCTCCGTTGTTTCATTTGCTCTCAAGGGGAACCATGCGGCATCCTTACCGAAACATCAAAAATAAACTTACTTTATTTTTTCCTCATCTTTTTTCAGTCGCCCTCATTTTATTCTTCTTTGGTAGTTCAAATGAAGCCGGCAGTCAGGATACAACGACTCCTGTTTCTGGTGACACTTTGCTGCTCATCCACTTACCTGAGAACGTCTCTTTTCATAGATCCCTGACGATTGGTAAAAATCAGGTCTGGATGATTGATGCAAACCATCGATTGTACAGATGGCGTGGAGACGGCCTTCGGGACATTTCCCAGCCAAACGAAGAATACCATCACATTTTTGCCGCCGACAGCTCGGATATCTGGCTGCATGTTTATTTAAAAGACCAAACCCGCTTTGTATTTAAACGCACCCTGAACGGGCATGCGAAGATGTATCCTAATCCTGAAAATTTTAGAATTACTTCAATCTGGGTAAACAATCCTCATGACATCTGGGCCAGCGGCATCGTGGGCACGCTGCTGCATTTCGACGGCGAAAACTGGCGGCGCTACCCCGGCTTTACCAACCATCACATTGAAAAGGCGTGCCTCGACGAAAAGCAGAACGGCTGGCTTGCGGTTGAAAACACCCATGATTCGCTGGATCTGTATCGCGTTTCCCTGAAAACAAAGCAAGTTAATTTCATCCGGGAAATTGGCCGAAGTTACAGTTTAATGCCTGCTGGCATCTGGTACTTTGCAGGAGACAGTCTGGTTTTTTTTTCAGACAATACCATAAAACAATCTTACTTTTTACCCTATTCAGAAATAGCTAATGTGGTGCTGCCGGTATTTAAGAATGCCTCCCTCCAGTACTCTGGAGCATTAACCTGGATTGTACAAGAAACCAATGTGCCGGCGTATCTTCTCTTCGTCAAATCAGAAAAGGAAGTTTTGAAGTTGACCGAACAGGGCCAGATACAAAAACTAACCGCAACTTCATTGAACAGTAAAATCGCTTCACAATTTGTGAGAGGTATTCTATACAGCGACCATGAATACACGGTGGGCTGCGATTTTATCAATCAGGATAACTATTTAGATTTCTATCTCATCGTACCGGACGATAAAAATGATTTGGTTGTCAGTGATACCTTTATCAGATCAGATGGCACGTCCGGCTTCAATCAACAAAAAAAAACCACCGATTTTCAGGCGGTTGAAGCACAGGCCACCGGCAAGGGACAAACATACTATGACAACGGCATCCTCATCGCGGATTTGAACAACGACGGCGACCAGGATTTGTTTATCACCGCGCATCAGGGCAGCAATCTCTATTTCGAAAATCTTACATTTACACGGTTTGAAGACCGCACAGATTTTGCAAATCTGTACGACGACCACGCGGCCAACCGCTGGAACATGGCCATTGCCGGCGATGTGGACAATGACGGCGATCTCGACCTGTTTGTCACCCGCGAGTACAATTCAAATGTCCTCTACCTGAACAACGGCATCGGACGGTTCCGAGAAGTCACCCGGGAAGCCAACCTGCTGTCTGAACGCGGGGGCATGGGCGCTGCATTCGGGGATATCGACAACGACGGCGACCTGGACTTGTTCGTGGCCAATTGGCGGGCAAAAAACCGGCTCTACCGCAACGACGGCCAACCCGCCGGCAGCAAAACCCCCCGCTTCACCGACATCACCGATTTTGCCGGGGTGGGCCTGGACGACTCAAAACGCAGCAACGCGGCCATTTTCGGCGATGCCGACAATGACGGCGATCTCGACCTGTACGTCACCAACCGATTCGATGCAGACCGCTATTATTGCAACCTGGGCCAGGGTCGGTTTCAAGACTTCACAAAGCAGGCTGGTTTGTATAAAGAAAATACCTTCAGCGAAGGCGCGGTCTTCTTCGATGCCGACCACGACTCCGACCTCGACCTCGCGGTTTCCTGTAACGGTCAAAATCTATTTTTTCGCAACCATGGCAAAGGCCGATTTCAGCCAGACCATGAGGTGTTTGGAACTCTCAAGGAAGATAACACCGCCTCGATTATGTCGGGCGACTTTAATAACGACGGCGACGTCGATCTTTATGTGACTTCCCGCGGTGACAACAGCTACACTTACAAAAACCTGCAAAACGACCAGCGTTTCATCAAACTCCATCTGGAAGGGTTCCGTTCCAATCGCAACGCCGTGGGTACAAAAGTGTTTTTCTACGAAGCCGGCCATCTCGGCAAGGCCGAGCATTTACTCGGTTTGCGCACCGTGGAAGCCGGCAGCGGACTGGCTTCCACCAGCTCCAAAGTCGTTCATTTCGGAACCGGCGACCAGCCAGCCGTGGACTGCAAAATCGTCTTTCCATCCGGCGTCACCTTGCTCAAAAAGCATGTTTTGCCCGGCTCCAGCCTGAAAATCGACGAGCTCAGCGGCAATCAAAAAATTCTGGCACAGCTCAAAAGAACCCTGTTGCAGCAAATCAAAATGCCGCAGGTGCGTATGGAATGCCTGGCCTATTTCGTTTTTCTCAGTTTTATGTTCGGAATCTTCCCACACATCAAAAGAGAAAAATGGAAGCAGCTTTCCTGGCACTATAACCTGCCGATCCTCACTTTGGTCATTTTGCGTGTTTTCTTTCACGATCAAACCTTGAACAACCGATTAGGTCTTCCCCTGGCATTCGGCATTCTTACCTATCTGCTGGTTCTGCAATTTCGCTATCAAAAATACCAGCAGCAACAGCAGGATGAATTGACCGGCCACCTCTGGCAGGAATTGCGTCAGTTTCAGCACGGGGATTGGGCCCGAAGCAATCTCAATCAACTACTCTTGTTCACGCAAAATATTACCCCAGAAAATCAGACCGATAAACCACTGCGAAATAAACTGCTGGAAAACATCAACACGTTCATCAAATTGACCCAGGCTTCTCTCTCCGCCATCGTCAGAATCGCTCGTCCCATTCCTGAATTTCGAAGCCTGAGCGACAGCATCGACCGTGCCCGGGCATCTATCTACCGAGTGCTGGAAAACTGCAAAAATCTGATTCAAGTGGGCGAACGATTGCCAGTTAAGAAATTACAGCAGATGGCAGAAGAAGTTATCCTGCTCAAAACCGCGGTGGACTCCCTCAGCAGCCGGGTCGAAAAACGATTTCAATGCGAAATTCGCCCCTGTCTCGAAGCCATTCGCGACTCATCCGCGAATTATCAACCGCTGACTATCGGTTGGCATTTGGAGTCCATTCCGCCTGTGTGCATTCGTATGCGTGCCACCGAGCTGACGCCCATCGTGGACAATCTGATTCAAAACGCCCTGACGGCCACACAGGGGCAGGCGTCTCCGCATCTGACCATCTCCGGCCAGCAAAAAGACGGGCGGCTCTATCTGCGATTCGCAGACAATGGCAAAGGCATTGCCAAAAATAAACACGAGATAATATTTGAACCCGGCTATTCAACTGCCAACAAAACGCGTAAAGGGCATGGTCTGGCTTTTTCCAGAAAGGTCTTGCAAAAATACGGCGGCGATATCTACGTGGCCCAATCCAAACCCGGCTACGGAGCGGAGATGGTGGTGGAGC
Organism: bacterium; assembly: GCA_046757025.1. Classification (GTDB taxonomy): domain Bacteria; phylum Zhuqueibacterota; class Zhuqueibacteria; order Oceanimicrobiales; family Oceanimicrobiaceae; genus JBHHXN01. The sequence continues at coordinate 520 of JBHHXN010000283.1, read as the reverse complement.
TGATCATTCTCTGTTAACCGTGTGGGATATTTAACCAGTAAAATATTTTTTGATCGAGACAAACCGTCCAAGCGATTTCTGGACAGGTGTCTGGTCGGTGGTCATTCGTTACAGGATGATTCGTTGCTGATTCTTCCTGCTGCATGCAGCCGTGTTGGAGCCTTATTTAATTTTTCTACCTTCCAATTCGCAAAAAGGAATTCCAGAGTAGGCTTGTCTATTTCAAAATCTATAGACGACGAATTTCGGTTTCCGGTTTTCGATTTTTATTTTTCTTGGCAAAAAAATGCAAAAGTTCAGTGTTAATACTATAAAAATCAATTGGCTCCCATTTGTGTGCGAAAATGCCAAAGTGTGAACTCGAGCACAGGGTTCGTCCTCTGAACAAAGAGACCCTGTAGGAAATGATTCTTTCCTCTCCCGCTGAGCGAATTTGCGTCAAGATAAGCTTCAATAATTATCCCGTCTCAAGTTTCGCAGTTGTTTAATCAATTGTTTTGTAGTGCATTTTTCTTAACCG
>JBHHXN010000282.1:0-4362 GCA_046757025.1 bacterium | reverse complement strand
GAATACGTTAGTTGTCATCAGCGGCGCGGCTCCGAAGACGACCTGGCAGTTTCCGATGGCTGGGGTGAACTTTGTGCCAGGCCAAACAAAACTTATCGGGTTCTTTGACCTGGATCCGGGCAGCGGTCAGGAAGTCATCGTAGCAACGAAAAGCAATAACATAAAGGTCTGGGGTGACCCGCATGTTGTGAATCAAAGCGGCCTGGTGAAACAGTTCGGCAGCCAATACCTGCTGCTCGGCATCGCGGATTACGATAAGGATAATGATGTGGAGATGTTACTCGCCGATGGTTCCGTTCGTTTCCTTATGCTCTGGGGCAAGGGAAATTGAAATTGACTTCCACGTAAACCCTGTCAGGGTTCCTGAGCAATAGGAGGATGAATAAAATGAAACAGACAGTCTCAACTTTGCTCATGCTGTTGTTTTTGACCACATCGGGCAGCGCGCAGTTTGGCGTTAAATTTCAGTCCCAGCCGAACCGAAAGCCACCGACAAATAAATTTCGTATCAGCGCGCAATTCCGGTCAGGATTCAACGACCTGAACAATAACGGCGCGCCTGACATTCCTATGATTTTTGGTGGGCCGGGGAATGATAGGCTCCGAATCATAGATGGTCAAAGCAAAGAAACCCTGTGGCAAATGCAGGTGAGCGCCTTGCCCGGCGGGGGCAGCGTCCGGCCGGACGTTCTGGGCTTTGTCCCCTCCCCTTCCCTCGACGGCCCGGCGGTTGTTATGTCCTGGACTGATCTCAACGATTCAGATCCGGGTGTGATGGTGATTGACTCCGGAGACAATCAAGTCGTGTTCACCGATACAAGTGCGACCCTCCTTGCCGTCGCGGACCCCGATCGCGATAGCTTTGCGGACTTGATTCTTTTCCAGCCGCAGGATGGCGTTTTCCTGGTCGTCGGCGAGACCGGTGGCGGCACCACAACATCGGCTGTAAGCCCAAACGATTTTTCCGGCTTTTCGTCGCAGATTGCCAACCTGGGTTTTCAGCTCCGTCTGAAATGGAAATCCAAACCTGGACGGAAGTTGGCTTATGATCTTGACCTGCTGGATCCGCCAGGCGCGCTCGACATCGACGGCGACGGCGCCATGGATATTGTGATGATCACTAAGAACGCCAACGGCAACCCAACCGGCGCGCTGGTGCGGGACGGCGCAGGTAACCACGCTATCAAGTGGCAGTTCGATTTTCCGGTGGAGCACAGGGACAATATCCTCACCGCCTTCCACGGCTTCTTTGATGTGGACGGCGACAGCGTAAAAGAAGCAATCGTTGGCAAAAATCTCGCCATCACCGCGGATGGCACGGTGCACGTCATCGACGACAATCTTGAAATCCAGGCGGTGCTCGACGTCGATGGCGATGGCTTGCCCGAGTTAATCGGTCGCGGGTTGGCGGACAGCACCGTGCAGGTTTGGGGCGCTGCCTCGCCGACCAGCGTTTCGGAAGACGACCTGGTCATCGCCGGCTTTCAGCTTCAGCAGAACTATCCTAATCCGTTCAACCCATCGACGACCATTCAGTTTTCAGTCGAAAGTGCGGGTGAAGTCGAACTGCGGATTTACAATATGTTGGGGCAGTTGGTGCGAACCCTGGTGCAAGGCATGAAGCCAGCCGGTGACTACTCCGTGGTCTGGGACGGCAGAGACAATTTGGGCCGGCGTGCAGCGAGCGGTAGCTATTTTTACCGGATTAGTGCCGGTGATTTTCAATCTACGCGCGCCATGATTTTGCTAAAATAGATGCTTCCAGCCGGTCTCGCAAAGCAGGGAATGACATTGACGATAAAATTGGTTTTAAGTTTACATTTCGACTTTTCACACAGTCTCTAAATTTTGAACACCCGGCAAAGCCCTGAATTGCAGAAACCTAAAAAAAATAACAAAAGGAGGAGAGGATGATCTTCTGTAAATCGTTTTTCAGAATATTCTGGTTGGGCTTAGTTGCCTGCAGCCCGATTCTAATAAAAGCGCAAAACTTACCGCCGGGCGAATATCACAGCAACCGCGAACGCACTATGGACATCCTGCACTACCGTGCGGACCTGCGCATTGATTTTGAGCAGAAAAAAGTTTTCGGCAGCGCAGCGGTGAAATTACTCCCGCTTACCAGCACCGCGGAAATAACTCTGGACGCCATCCGCCTGAACGTGGAGCAGGTGACTTTGATGAGCGCCGGGCAAATTCAGCCGTTGAAATTTCAACACGCCAATGAAAGCCTGACCATTTCCTTGAACCGATATTATTCAAGCCGTGACACATTAAAACTGGTGATCGGATATGCCTGCACACCCAATGCCGGCATGTATTTTCAAAGAGATGCTTCCAATCCCGGCAAGTATTTTTTGCACACCTACGGAGAGGGCGGGTTGCACGCCAACTGGCTACCCATCTACAGCGACGTCAACGACAAGTTTACCACGGAAATGGTGGTGTCGGTGCCAAAGTCGTACACCGTGGTTTCAAACGGAAAATTGCTGGATGTCAAACAAAACGCCCGCGGGGAACGGGTTTTCCACTGGTTGCAAACCCGACCGCACGCCAATTATTTGATAGCGATTTATGCTGGCGAGTTTGACAAAGGGGAGCTGCCACCGGCGTTTGGCGAAATTCCGCTGAATTTCTGGACGTCGAAAGGCCGGCTGTCACAGGGCGCTTTCGCTTTTCGAAATACCACCAAAATGGTGGAGTTTTTTTCAGAGCGATTTGACTATCGCTACCCGTGGGAAAAGTATGATCAGATCGCCATTCCGGACTATGCCATCGGCGCCATGGAGCACACCTCCGTCACCGGACACCGCGCTTCGGTTTTGCGCGATAAAAAAGCGCCCGTGGAATTTGGGCCGCCCGTTTTCGAGCATTTCAACAATTTCTGGAGTGCGGAGGGCACCATCTCTCACGAGCTGGCGCATCACTGGTTCGGAAATTTGCTCACCTGCCGTAATTTGAGTTTCATCTGGCTCAATGAGAGTTTTGCCAGTTACCTGCAAATGCTCTGGGATGAAGCCTCGGTGGGCCGGGAACAATTGCTCATGGATCGTCAGGTGGCGCTGGATCGCTATCTCGATTACGTGACTACCGAGCACCTCATCCGGCCCCTGGAATATCCCTATTTTGAGAAGCCGGACGACATGTACAACGAGGAACACACTTACCTCAAGGGCGCCATCGTGCTGCATTTGCTGCGCAATATTTTAGGCGACGAGGCCTTCTTTCGCGGCCTGAGTCACTATTTACACAAATTTGAGTTTTCAAACGTGGAAAGCAGCGATTTAAAATCGGCCATCGAAGAGGCCACCGGGCAAAATCTCGACTGGTTTTTCGAGGACTGGGTGTACGGCGGCGGGCATCCGGTTTTTGAGGTGAGTTACCATTATCTGAAAAAACACCAGCTTATCGATTTAAAAGTACAACAGATTCAGCCCATTGTGGAAGGCCAGGATTTGTTTACCGTGCCCGTGACCATCACGGCGGTTACGGCCAGCGGAAAGACGCATCACACTGTTTGGGTGGAAGGCCAGGAAGAGCAGTTTTTCATCAAGAGTGCAGAAGTTCCGCTGATGGTGAGCTTCGACGGCGAAGGGGCGCTGGTGGCGGAAATTGATTTCCCCAAAGATCTCGACGAGCTGGTTTACCAGGCCCGACACGATGAACTGCCGGGGAGAATTCGGGCTCTGCGGGCGCTGGCGAAAAACTATGCCACGCATCCGCGGGCGCTAAATACGCTGGTAGAAATCGCCGCCGAGGAGGCGTTCTGGGGTTTGCAAGCCGAAGCCGCCCGGCAATTGGGCAAGCTGCGGGCGCCGGATCTGGAAAGTAAATTGGCGCCGGTGTTAAAAGCAAGCGACTACCGGGTTCGAAAGGCCGCGGTGCTGGCGCTTGCTGAAATTGGCACGCAATCGGCCAAGGACAATTTGAAACGCGTGGTGCTGAACGACCCGCAGCCGGACGTGGCCGCCACCGCCATCGTGGCTTTGGCCCGATCGAATTTTGAAATCGACAGTGAATTCATCAAAAGTCAGCTCGGCAAACCGGCGTGGTACGACGAAATCACCATCGCTTGTTTGCAGGCATTTGAGAAGCTGGCAGATGCGGATTTGGTGCCGGACATCAAACCGTTTTTCAGCGACAAGTACAATCAGCAAGTGCGCATGTCCGCGCTGAACGCCTGGAAAAGCTGCGCCCCCGAAGATGATGAGCTGCACAAAACGCTCATGGATTTTGTTCAAAATTCCCCTTACAGTATTCAACAACTGGCGCTTGAGATGCTGGGTGAATTGTACGTCGTCCGTGCCCGACCTGCGCTGGAAAAGATCATTCGAGATTCCGGCGATGTCAATCTGCGGGTCA
>JBHHXN010000281.1:0-4628 GCA_046757025.1 bacterium | reverse complement strand
GCCATTGCCGCGGACGGCACCATCTATGTGGGTTCCTTTGACAAAAATCTGTACGCGATTGCTGCCAACGGCAGCCAAAAATGGGCTTTCAACACCCTGGGTGAGATCAAATCCTCCGCGGCAATTGCTTCGGATGGCACCATTTACGTGGGCTCAAACGACAATAAATTGTATTCTATCAACCCGGATGGCACTCAGAAATGGACTTTTGAAACCGGCAATTTCGGCCCGGTGGAGTCTTCACCCGCCATTGGACCCGATGGCACCATTTATGTGGGCAGCGATTACGGCGCGGTGAGCGGCAAATCGGGCAGTCTTTTCGCCTTAAATCCAGATGGTTCGGTCAAGTGGCGTTTCGATGTGGAAGACAATGTGTTCGCTTCGCCGGCCATCGGTGTGGACGGCACGGTGTATTTGGGTTCAGACGACGATTATGTGTACGCGGTGAATCCGGACGGTACACAAAAGTGGCGTTATTATACTGGCGGCGGGTATTCATCGCCGGTAGTGGGCGCCGACAGCACGATTTACGTGGGCTCCAAAGATAACCGCATTCTGGCCATCAACCCGGATGGAACCCGAAAATGGTCTTTCACCACTTCCGATGATATCTTTTCTTCTCCGCTGGTCGGCAGCGACGGCGTCATTTACATCGGCTGCGACGATTATCATATTTATGCCATCACACCGGCGGGCGAACAGAAATGGCAGTACAACACCGGTGACCGTATTACCTCATCGCCAACCATGGCAGCCGATGGCACCCTTTACTGTGTGAATTATAGCGGCAAATTGTTCGCCTTAACTAGCGGAAGCACTGCAATCGCCAATTCACCCTGGCCAAAATTTCGTCGAAGCATGCATAACGACGGCAATGCTTTTGACCAAAGCTACCCGGTAGCTAAAATCGCTAGAAACATCAGCACAGCTATACCAGGTGAGGAGTTTGAGCTGGACGGCAGCGCCAGTATTGATGGCGACGGCGGCAGCCTCGTTTATGAGTGGGCTGTAACAGAAGCTTCTTCTGGACAAGATAAGGTGTCCTTTCTGAGTCCGAATGCCGCGCGTACCCGTGTCGTTATTCGCGTACCCGGCTTTTACAAAATAAGCCTGAAAGTGACGGATAGCGCCGGCCAGGCCAGTTACGACGTCATTGCTATCGAGGCGGGAATAAAATGGACTTACCAGACCGGTGGCAGCTACTATTATTCCACCACTCCTGCCCTGGGAAATGATGGCCTTATTTACCTCACCTCCAGTGGGGAGAATAATTTGTACGCGGTGAAACCGGACGGACAATTGGCCTGGACGTTCACCACCAACCGCAGCGCCACCTCACCGGCTGTGGCTGAAGATGGCACCATTTATTTGGGCTCCAACGATAAAAACCTCTACGCGATTACGCCACAGGGCACGCAGAAGTGGGCGTTCACGACCCTGGGTGAAATTCATTCGTCGGCTGCCATCGGGCCGGATGGCACCATTTACGTGGGATCCAATGATTCGAGGTTATACGCCATCAATCCTGACGGTACGCAAAAGTGGTCGTTTACCACCGGTGATTACGGTAGCGTTCAATCGTCTCCAGCCATCGGTCTCGACGGCACTATCTATTTCGGCAGCGATTACGGCGTGGGCTCGGGCAAATATGGCAGCCTGTTTGCCCTGAATCCCAACGGCACTTTGAAATGGCGCTTCGATGCCGATGACGACATCACTTCTTCGCCGGCCATCGGTCTCGACGGCACCATTTATGTCAATTCTGACGATGATTATTTTTACGCCATCAATCCAGATGGCACCTTAAAATGGCGCTCCTTTAACGGCGGCGGCATCTCCTCGCCGGTGATCGGTCCCGACAGCACCATTTACGTTGGCTCCAAAAATAATGCGCTGTATGCATATACGCCGCACGGCACCCGGAAGTGGACCTATTACCTCAAGGATGATGTAACCTCCACCCCGCTCGTCGGCGCGGATGGCACCATCTTTTTCGGCTGTTCCGATCAGAAGTTTTATGCCCTCACCCCGGAAGGCAAAGTGAAATGGACTTACGACACCGGCGATCGAATTTTATGCTCGCCAACCATGAGCACGGACGGCACGCTGTATTTCATGACCAGAAGCGGCAAAATGTATGCGATGTACAGCGGCAGCCAGGGTATGGCAAACACACCCTGGCCCAAGTTTCATCAAAATGTGCGCAATACCGGTCAGCTGGATGCGCTGATCCTGATGGACGAGATGAAATTTGCATTTGTCAATGTTGGCAGTCCTTTCAGTAAAACCGTGCAGATCATCAACGCTTCGGCCAATGCCATCGACATTCAGACTGCGGAATTTGAACATGCGGCCTTTTCCCTGCAAACCGCTTTGCCACTATCCATTCCATCAAATTCCAGCTCGATTGTAACGGTGCATATTCTTCCCGAAAAATCGGCATTTTACCAGAGCTCCATGGAATTGACTTTCACCACGGCCGGTAAAAATAAACACGCATCTTCCAATCTTGAGGCCGGATTGTTTCTGGAAGACGGCAGTGAAACCGCTGTCATCGCGCATCAGGCTTTAGATATGTATGAAAAAAGTAAAACCGAGGATCCCAAATCCATAGCCACGGAAAACAATCTCGGCGTGTTGTATCGGCTTTTGGGTGAGCCAGAAATCGCGTCCAGTTATTTGAAAGACGCTCTCAGTCAGAGTCTCAATAAACTCTACGGCTTTGATGGCATCAGTTTGAACGTGGGCGTCACGGAATCGGATATGAACAAACCGCAGGCAGCGAAACAGTATTATGCGTTTTCCTTGTCTAACAATTCGGGCACCATCACTAAAAAAGCCTATTATAACCTGGCGCTGGATGCCTACAAACAAGACTCGCTGGAAGTGGCGGCCAGCCATGTTCAACAAACTCTCATTGGCGCCACCGCGAACGATTTTCTCAAGGCCAAAGCCTATGTGCTGCGCGGCGCCATCCGTTACCGCCAGGGCGACGTAACGGCGGCCATCAACGATTTCGAGCAAGCCATTAGACTCGATCCGGGCGGGCCAATCGCACGCATGGCGGAAGAGAATCGGGAGATCATCACCAGTGTGGAAGAAAGTGGGGAGCCGCAAACCGTGCCCAGTGTGTTTGTGCTGCTGCCCAATTATCCCAACCCTTTCAATCCGGAAACCGTCGTCAGTTTTGGATTGCCGGTTAACAGCGAAGTGGAATTGGTGATTTTTAACGTGGTGGGCCAGAAGGTGGTCACGCTTTTGAAGGAGCAAAAAATAGCCGGCTGGCACAACGTAACCTGGAACGGTACGAACAAAAACGGCGTACCGGTCAGCTCCGGTATTTATTTGCTGCAGATGAAAGCAAGTGAATTTAAGCACGTTGACAAGATGACGCTTTTGCGGTAAAATATGAATTTCATTTTGATGGATGATTGGATGGCTGAAGTGAATCAGCAGAGGCATCTTTACAATTGTGAGAAAAGCTCGCTGGCTTCGTCCATCCTGTCCGGGATGGCGATTTGTTGCGGGCATTTATCCTGGCAGGACTCACAGTGGATGCAGCATTCCGCCGGCACCGGCAGCGCTTCGTACTCACGCGAATACATTTTGTTGCCTTGTAAAATGTTGTACTGATTCCAGATTTTTAAAACCGCGGGGATATCGATTCCCTGCGGGCAGGGCATACAATAATTGCAGCCATTGCATGGAATGAGCAATTTGACTTTTTCTTCCGAAATGCGCTGGTTTAAATGCTGGATTTCTTTTTGTGAAAAATTTTTCTGGTGAACCGTATGTACATTGGCATCGATTATTTCAATCGATTGCATGCCGGAAAGCACCGAGTGGATGAACGGCTGGGATAAAACGAATTTTAAAGCGGATTCGGCGGTTTTGTGATCATCGTGGTTTTGGGCATTTTCAGTAAGATACAAATTGGCATCCACCAGCGCGCCGCCTGCCAATGGGTTCATGGTCATGACGCCCAGTCCGCTTTCAAACGCATATCGCATCACCGATTCATATTTTCGCTGCAGCAGGTTGAATTGTAAAATAACCGCTGCGAACCATCCGCTGTCGATGATTCGGCGCACATTCTCAGGCGTGTCATGACTGCTAAATCCAAGATGACGCACCAGTCCCGATTCCAGGGCTTCCTGGACTTGATGGAGAATGCTCTTTTTTATGAAATGATTCTGCCACTGCTCGAGATTGAGATAATGAATAAAATAGATATCAAAATAATCGCGCTCAAACAGAGCAAGGGAATGCTGAAGTTGCTGCAGCCACGAATCGGCGCCGTACTGGTGGGTGGAGTTTTTTCCACTGATTAACAGCCGATCTCGCTCAATGTCTTTGGTGGCCAGTCCAAATGCGGTTTCCGCCTGGTGATGACAGTAAAAGGTGCCGATGTCAAAATAATTGATGCCGCGTTCGATGGCGTGCCGAATCAGGCGGATGGCTGGCGAGAAATCGGCGTTGACCGGCCGAATGGGCAGCCGCATGGTTCCGAAGCCTAATACCGAAACCGATAAATTTGTGTCACCGAATTTTGTGTAGATCATTTTAAAAGCGAATTTTTATAGTATTAACACTGAACTTTTGCATTTTTTTGCCAAGAAAAATAAAAA
>JBHHXN010000280.1:0-4640 GCA_046757025.1 bacterium | reverse complement strand
TCGATTTTTATTTTTCTTGGCAAAAAAATGCAAAAGTTCAGAAGTAATACTATAAGAATATGTTTTAGCTTTTCGTTTTCAATGACGAAATCAACTGCACTAATTTTTCCGGTTGCTCGTAAAAATAATTGAAACGCACCACCCCCTGTTTGTCGATGATGATGATCCACGGCGTGCCGCCGGTGCGGTAATGGGTCATCAATTTCGGGAACTGTCCTTTCTTTCCATCCTGGCCAATGGGGATTTTCAAGCGGTACTTTTTTGCGACCTCTTTGGCTTTCTTCAAGCTGTTAAATCCGTAGCCCTCAAAAGTGGTTTGCACGGCGACGAAAGCGACGTCTTCATTGTCCTGGAACTGCCGCATCACGTACTGCAGGGTGGGAAAGCCGTACTTGTGGCATCCCGGACACCAGGACTGAAAACAGTACAGGTACACCACTTTGCCTTCGAAATCGGTCACGTCCAAGGACTTTTTACCGGCCGGCAGCTGGTACCAGTCGCTGATTTCCCAGGAAGGCGCTTTTTGATTCAAGATGCCTGCCACGGGTTGTTGAACATTTGTTGTGAAAGTGAATAAATAGAGCAGCAAAAAGTTAAGCAGCATTTATAATCTCCTTGTTTTGATTTTTTACTTTAAACATCTTTTGTGATTAAACAAAAGAAGAAAAAGGTGTATTTCAAGTTTATGCGAACGAAGTCTTGTTGTCTCTGAGTGGGGGTTACGTAAACCTAAATTGAGCGATTCTGAAGGGAAGGGGATCGGTGTTCAAGCTTCACAGACTGTATGAAACAGTGATATCGTGGCTAAAAACCCAATGCGCCATTATTGTCATCCCACAACCGCGGGCTCTTTTTAATAAACAACACTTTACTTCAAAACGAAAAAGATTCCTCCTGCTTGTCCTGCAAGGCGGGGAATGACAAAAGCCCTGAAGTTGACTTTTTACACAGGCTCTTCAGGTGGCCCGGGGCTAGGCAATCAATTTCTAATTTATAACTGTCCAAAATTTTAAAAAAAAATTCTAAAAGCCATAATTGACCTGCAACCAATCAGCCGGGGTTGTCATTCTGAGCACATACTCCGGATTCTTTGCTCATTTCCACTGGTACGGATGTGCGAAGAATCTCTTAACCGGTTCGCGAGATGCTTCGCCCAGGTACTTCCGTTGAGATGCCCGGCATTTGGGAGTTTGCGCTCAGCATAACGGGTTAGGCTGAGCAGTTATCTTGACCTTATAATAAGATATAGATTTACAATAACTTAAGCTGAAGTTATCGAAAACGCAATGAGCCACTGTGCGGTAAAATAGGTGGTCAAAACATAAAAGCGGGCTTTCCGAAACCGCACTTTAAAGCGGTCGATGGCCAAAAGGGAATCCGATGCCACAAAGAACAGGGCGCCGGTAAACGCCAATAAACTACCGCTGTGCTCAACACTCAGCCAGCGGTTCCAGGCCATCCAGCACATGGCCAGAAGGGCTAACATATAAACGGCCACAGGTATCCGCAGGGGGACATCCAGGCGGGGGAAGAGCATCCAGAAAATGACGCTTCCATAAATGATGAGCGGCAGCAAGCTAACGTACGAATAGCTGAGACGGCTGCCAATGGAAAATGCCGCCAGGTAGCAGACGTGCGCCATGAGAAATGATCGGAGACCGGCCACAAAGCGATCTGACGGCAGCATCAGGAAAATGTCGCCGGCCAATGAAAACACCAGGCCAAGCAGGATGAGAGATCGATAAATCGCCGACACCGGGTTTGGAATGAACCAGGCCATCAGAATGATGCAAACGGTGGTCAGCGGTTTGAAGAAGTAAACGCGCTGACGCTGCTGCCGATATTCCGCCTGAATGAGCATAACGGCCAAAACGATGATGAGAAACGTTAAAATGAGAATCGTCATTTTTTTTTGATGAGGTGAAAGCGTAACTCTGGTAAGGCGTCTGAAAAATACGAAAATAATCCTCGCGGATCAAATATTTTTTTGGTGGAGACGATTCATTTTTAACGGGAATTCATGGAGGATTCTGGAGGTTTGATGCAGAACAGGCTGAGTCCGTGCAGCGAATTTAATTGAGAAGGAATGTTATAGAGTAAATGACCAGTCTTCCCAAATGGTCGTTCTCGAATTTGATATTCGGGTAACCATCGGGGAAGACTTGCCAGGACGGTTTGAGTGGTTGGATTATGCCCGTTGGCGGTGCAGGGATTTGTCGATCACCGTTGACATGGCATCCGTGTTTAGACCGCCGCCCAAAAAGCGGTTTATTTCTTCAACATGTCTGGCGGGATTTTCCAGCACATCACTATAATGCACGTAATGCACCTCCATGTTGGTTTGTTTTTCCAGCCAGGTTTCTACTTGCAACAGGTGCAGGTTGAACATTTTTGCCATTTTCTCGTCGCTGACGTTATCGGCGGGTTCACCCCTTCTGATCAGCATTTGTTTCTGTGATGCCAGTATCTCAGCCATTTTGCGACGCATGAAAATAATTTTGTAGGTGTAATTTGACGGCAGGTTTTTTAAAAGCTGTGAAATAATTTTGACGACTTTTCCGCGGGCGTCGTCGATCCACTGGTTGTAAGAAGCTTCGTCTTTTACCGCTTCGAACTCGTAGTACCCTTTGGGATTATCTTCGTCAGCCGTTCTTTGATTGTCGGTTAATATTTGTAAACCGCCGGCTTCCAGCATTTTCATCATCATCGAGGTGCCGGAACGCGGCAGCCCGGAAACAACGGTAATCGTTTCTTGATTCATAGGTTCACTCCATGAAAAACGTAAGTTGATTAATGCAATTTATTTGGATTTAAAAAAATCGCTTTATTGAAATTTTAATATTCTGTTTTGAGTTTTGAATATCGGTAAAAAGTCCAAAAAACTGAAATTTATTACCTCGTAAGCCTTTTATATGCGTAAATTTAATTGCTATTGAAACGATCTTTGTGTGAAGGCATCTTTCGGAGCCATTTTGATCCGTATAAAATTAAAAATGCAACGCCAGCCAGATACTAACCTTTTGTGGATCCGTCCATTCCACCCGGTGCTTTTTATGGGCTGGAATGAAGAGGTAATCTCCTGGCCGCATATCGACACTTATGGATTCTCCGACGAATTTGAGGCGCGCTCGGCCTTGTAACAAAACCACCCACTCATCTCGATCTTGATCAAACCATGTGTCCTGCGGAGTGGCTTGTCCGAGGGACAGAATCCGTTCAATTTTTAGATTGTCATTGACAAGCAAGTCTTCAAAGATTTCATTTGGAATGGTTTCAGGAATGTTGGAAAACAGATTTTTGATTTGCATTTTATTTCTGTGCACTTAGCGGTTTTGCGTTAATAAATTCTGGTTACCCCGTTTCATTTTCATTTTTGTTCTTAAAGCCCCTCTTAATTTAATTAAACGCCACCACGAATCCCAGTGAAAACATCGCTAAAATGGTGCTGATGACCACCGCGCTGGCTGCTAAGGCATTGTCCCCGCCAATTTGATCCACCAAAACAAAAGAGGAAACAGCGGTGGGACAGGCCAGGTATATCAGAGCGATGCGGGTTTCTGCCGGGGCCAGGCCCATGAATTGCGCCACGAAGTAACCGAGGAGGGGCGCCAGTACCATTTTCAGCAGCGCCGCAGTGGCGGCAAAACCCAAGCTGCCGCGAATTTCCACCAGCACCAGCGACCCGCCGATGCTGATGAGGGCCAACGGCAGCGACATGTCGCCCACGACTTTTAACGTGCGGTGTAAGGCCATAGGCAAATTTTTTCCGGTGAAAACCACCAGAAGTCCCCCCAGACTGGCGATTACCAGAGGGTTAGTCACAATTGGCTGAACGATTTTTTTAAGCGCCTGCCAGTTTAATTCTTGCTGACTCACCAGCAGCACCAGCACCGAAAGACAATTGTAGATTGGCACCATTGGGGCAATCACCAGCACGCCGAGCATCTCCATGGAGTGAGCGTCCTGACCGTACAGATCCGCCGATGTGTAGATGAGCACGGGCAACCCAATGAAAGCCAGATTGCCGCGAAAAGCTGCCTGCACAAACGTTCCCACGGATTTGGCTGGCATACGCAACAGCCACGCCGTCAGATAACTGAGTACCAGCACGCCGGCCATGCCCAATACCACCACTAAAAATATACGGCTGGCTGGTCCCGTGGTGTGGTTGGCAGACGCGATTTTGTAGAACAACAGGCAGGGCAGCCCCACCCAGTAAGTCAGACGATTGAGCCCCTGCAAATAGGTTTCGGACAGAAAACGGGACTTTACAAGAACCGCTCCCAAGGCGAGAATGAGAAATATCGGCGCCAGAGAATTCAATATGTGCATGAATTTAATTTAGCAATATTTTCAAAATTGAAAACAAAAATGTCACTGAAATTAGACGAAAACTATTTGTTCAATTAAACATGAAGGAATTCGGTGTCCTTCGGTGTTTTCAGTGCTATATTAACGAACACCGAAGGCCACTGAATCCACTGTAAAGAAAAAATGGCTGTTTTAAATTCAAACAAATCAATTTGGATTTCTGTTGAAGTTAATCACCTTTTAATTTTAAACAAAATCAATGATTTAAATTATCATTCGGTGTCCTTCGGTGTTTTCAGTGCTATATTAACGAACACCGAAGGCCACTG
>JBHHXN010000279.1:0-4643 GCA_046757025.1 bacterium | reverse complement strand
GTTTGACGTCTCACATCTCACAATAATCTTCCCAAAAAAACATGTCATATTTTTTGCAAAAAAATGCAAAAGTTCAAAGATAATTAATTATATACTTTCTCTATCTTTTACATTGCCTACTACATCCTCAGAATTCAAACGTTCGCAACACCGCCGCCACGTTGGGCAGCGTTTTGGCGTATTCAGCAACCGCTTTTGTATCGACTCGCCCACAATATTTAAGCCGCAGTCACAGACAAACACTCCGATTATGATTTCCTGGTCTGTACTGGCGTTGTTCATAGTAATAGCTTCCAATTGTATGTTTTGGTTTATCTTAAATTTGAATTTTACAATTTGGAATTTACATTTTAAACTAAAGACTCCGCCGCTAATGTCGCGACATCCTTAATTCCCATACTAATTTCTTTGCCCAGATTCTGGTCCTTCATGGCGCATCTGAGGTGGATTTCACATTTGGGGCAGGCCGTAATCAGCGTATCGGCGCCAGTAGCTTTGGCCTGCTTCAAGCGCTCCACCTGGATTTGCTTGGAATAGGTTGTGCAGTTCATCCAGTTGCTCACGCCACAGCACACGGCTTTCTTACCGCTTTTTGCCATATCGGTCAACTCTACACCCGGCACCGAACTCATCACCTTTCGGGGCGCGTCATACACACCTAAATGGCGTCCTAGCCGACAGGGATCTTGAAATGTCACTTTCTGATCCCGGCTATTTGTGGGGAACGAAATTCCATCTGGTTTCAACTTGTCTGCGACAAACTCCGAAATATGCAAAGCTTCAAATCCTAAGCTACCAAGATGTGCAGAGTAATCTTCTTTGACGGTTCTTTGGCATTCAGGACACGAAAAAACCACCTGTTTTGCACCAGTTTCTTTGATGGCGTTCAGATTATGCTCTGCCAGTTTCAAAAAGTTGTCGAGATCGCCGCTCCACAGCAGGTCGTGGCCGCAGCAGCGTTCGTTCGGCATTAGAACCGGCTCGATACCGACTGCATTCAGCAGTCTAACCACGCTTTTAGCTGCATCCAAAGTTCGGACGTCCAGATCGGAAAAGAAGACATCAAAGAACGGAGCACATCCAACAAAATAGAGCACTTCGCCTTGTTCCGCTGTTTTCAAATCCCCGTTTACCCAGTTCAGTCTATTCTGCTTGATCTCAGGCGTGGTCATGATACGCATCAAAGATTGCAGCGCGCCGCCGTGGGTGCACCGGCCCTGCTGGCCATACTCTCTTCCTTGAACGCGTAGCTCTAAGGTGACATTTGTATAGTCCACGTCGGCCGGGCAGCCGGCCTCACAGTTTTTACAGGACAAGCAGGCCCAAAGCATAGGGTCTCTTAACACTTCATCCGTAGAACGCTGCAGCGTATGCGCTACGATGGTTCTCGGCGAATAGCTGTCGTTTACTAAAGCGATGGGGCAGGAGGCTGTACACTTGCCACACTCCAAGCAGTAGAACGCATTGGTTTTTTTGAAAATGTCAGTTATTTCGTCCATTTTGGATACCTTAGAACTTAATTAACAAAATCCCAAACCACAAATCCCAATCACCAAGTATCCAATGCTATGCAAAAGCATTTACAATTCATTTTCACATTCGGGCAGCATATGTGGCAGGTCCAACCGCTGCAAGTATGGCGGGGATAACGTTATTACTGAAAACCCTAACATATACAATTTGATGACGGACGTCAGAGAAATTGCCAAAGCTGCCAACGCTGAGCCAATAATCAGCTTGGCGAAGTATGATCTAATGTATAGCCTTTCTAAAAACCGTTCTAATATCATCTTTGAAATTTTCCCTCCTTCATTTTTTTACAAGATCGAGCCCCTACTCCGTACTCATCTTACCAATAAATAAATTATACAGCCAACCAAAAACCAATCCGGCCAAAGCCCCATCTAATTTCGCGTACAGCGTTCCAACAATTAAATCGCCAAATGATCCGCTGGCATCGTATCCCGGGTAAATCGAGGCCATGATCTGCAAAAATGTGCTCCCATATCCAGACCAAATCAGATTTCCCAGGCCAGTTAAAAAGACTGCTGTACCCCAGATGATAGCCGCGGTCGGAACCAGGGCTTTGATGTTAAGTTTCATTTTTTCCTCCTGACTTTTTCAACGATAATAATGCCTCCCAACGGATTGAAACAACCCAGTTTTTGCAAAAAAAAAAAGCGCTGATAATCTGCTCTACCTTTTTGCTTTTGCATTCAGGGCATTGTGGCGTCAATTTGTCATGTTCATGTAGGCCGAGTACTTTTCAAATTGATAGCCACAATCCTGGCATTTGTATTCGTAAGTTGGCATAATTTTGCTAAAAGGCCATAAACCTTTTCGATTTCATCTAACTCTCCGTAACTAAGCTTTCGACAACCCTGTCCTCTTGAATGATGCGGAGAAATGAATCAACCGCTTCCACAAACTCCTCAGCTTGGTTTCTCTTCGGCCAGCACCACTGAAATTTCTCAGAGGAAAACCCGAGAAGGCTCAACATGTTCTGCACCTTGCCGAAGTGTTCGTCTGCATGTTTGTTGCCAAAACCATAGTGACAGGCGTTCATTGGACAGCCCACCACCAGCACGCCTTCGGCCCCGTGTTCAAAGGCTTGAAAAATGAACGACGGTTCTATCCGGCCGGAACAGGTTGTTCGAATGTACATGATATTCAGATCTCGCTGGGAACTGTTGCTTAAAATCGAGCGATCGAGATGTGAACCGTACCAATTGCAGGTGAAGACCACCACGTTCCTCTTGGCAGCATCCATGGTCTGCAATTTCGGTTCAAGCCAACCTTCGGAGGAGGAGTTCTGCACGATGGCGCTTGAAGGACAAACGGCCACGCAGGTGCCGCAGCCTTTGCAGAGGTTCTCGTTTATATGAGAAACGTAAAGCCCGTTGCCTTTCGGGAGCAAGACTGGCGCGGAATACTCACAAACCGTCACACAGTCGCCGCAGCCGCGACAAACCTCAGACTTTACGTAGCAGATAGTCGGCGTCATTTGCACCGTTAGCTCCTTTCGATGACCGATCCGAAGGAACCCCGGCAAGGGCTTGGAACGCAAATCCACGTCATCAAATCCTGCCGGCAGACGAAACAGCGCGTCTTCCGTATCGTGAGGGAAGGACAGAACCGTGACGAGCTTACCGCACTCGGGAACGCACATGAAACACTCACTGCACGGTCCGCAACGCAGACATCTCTGCGCTTCCTCGATGGCGGCGGCTTCGCTGAAGCCCAACTCAACTTCTTCAAACCCGATGAATTTTGGGCTGCGAGCGATCGTGGGCATTTCTGCCCGTTTTTTCTTTTTATGCCGCTTCAAATCCAATTTAATTTCCGTTTCAACAAGCAGATCTTGATTCAAATCCTGCTTTAGTGGCTCCGCTTTCAAATAACGCTCGATGGACTGCGCCGCGATATGTCCCGCGGCAATGGCATCGATGACGGTATTCGGCCCGGTGACGGCATCGCCGCCGGCAAAGACGCCCGGGCGCGGTGTGGCTAAGGTCGATTCGTCTGCCACAAACGTCTGCGAGCTGGAAATGTCGAGTCCGTGGTCCGGAGGTAGAAAAGTCAGATCCGGTTTCTGGCTGATGGCCGCGATGATGGTATCGGTTTTGACGGTAAAATCAGAGCCTTTGATAGGCATGGGACGACGGCGCCCGCTGGCATCGGGTTGTCCCAACTTCATCTTGGTGCAAACCATGCCAGACACTTTACCGTTCTTGCCCGCAATCTCGATCGGTGCGGCGAGGTAATAAATTTTGACGCCCTCAAATTCCGCCTGCTCGATTTCCGCCTCGTTGGCCGGCATCTCTTTTCTGGAACGGCGATAAACAATGGTGACTTCGGCGCAGCCCAGGCGAGCGGCGGTGCGAGCGGCATCGATGGCCGAGTTGCCGCCACCGATTACCGCCACTTTTCTACCCAGTTTTTGCGGACGACCCAGATTTACTGCCTTCAAAAAAGTAATGCCGTCGAGGACGCCCTGGTATTTTTCCTCCCCAGGAACACCCAACTTCAAACCCTTATGCGCGCCAACTGCGATAAACACTGCATGGTACCCTGATTCAAACAGACGATCAATGGCGCCCGGACCGGCTACTTTAGCGCAGGTTCTGATGTCCACCCCGAGTCCTTTGATGGACTCGATCTCATATTGGATGATGTCTCTCGGCAACCGAAACGACGGAATGCCGGCGATGAGCATGCCTCCGGGCTCACGCAAGGCCTCAAAAACTGTGACTCCGTACCCATGTCGGATCAAGTCGTTCGCGGCCGTGAGCCCTGCCGGACCCGAGCCGATAATGGCAACGTTTTCCTTCTTAGTCTGACGGATGGGTTTAGGGTGAGGTACCTGGTGCTGTAATTCGTAATCTGCCACAAATCGTTTGAGCCAGCAAATAGCCACGGGGGCGTCTACTTTTGCGCGGTTACAGAAGGACTCACAAGGATGCGTACAAACCCGGCCGCAGATGCCGGGGAAAGGATTTCTCTCTCGCACTACATCGAGGGCTTCCTGGAACCGCCCGGACGCGATGAGCGAGACATACGATTTCACGTTCACGCCCGCCGGGCACGCTCTCATACAGGGCGAAGGCTCAATGGGTTCAACACGGTACGTTTTGCCTGCGTCC
>JBHHXN010000278.1:0-4757 GCA_046757025.1 bacterium | reverse complement strand
CCACAAATCGTTTGAACTGTTCACCTAACGGTGGCGACTCTCAAACTTTAACAAGCGAACTTGTGACCAAATTGGGAGTGTTATGATGATAGCAACAACAATTGGACTTGGACTTTTATTATTTCTGGTGGGCCTTGCCGCCTATTTCGTTTCCGGCACGAAGAGTATCACCGCCCTGATTCCGGCTTTCTTTGGGTTGCCCATTAGCCTGCTGGGCGTTGCTGCCTTGCAGGAGAAGTGGCAGAGGCACGCCATGCACGGCGCAGTTGTCCTGGCGCTCCTCGGATTTTTAGGCTCGGTGAGTGGCCTACCAAAACTGTTTACCTTAATTGCTGGCGGCGATGTCTCGCGTCCCCTAGCAGTTGTCGTTCAATCGATCATGGCAATCGCATGTGCCGTGTTAGTGGCGCTGGGCATCAGGTCTTTTATCGAGGTGCGGCGGCAGCGCAAGAAATTAGAATCCAATCAGTAGGCCTCTTTTAAGAATAACGAATAGTGGAGGTAGAAAATGGAAGAATTAGTGCAAATGAAATGCGTGGCCTGTCGTAAGGACGCGCCCCGGGTGACTGAAGAGGAGATTGCGAAATTCCTTCCGGAAGTACCCGAATGGAAAATAGTGGAACGTGAGAGCATCAAGCGGTTAGAGCGTATCTACAGTTTCAACAATTTTGCCAATGCTCTCGCATTCACTAACAAAGTGGGCGAATTAGCTGAGGCCGAAGGGCATCACCCTGCCCTGTTGACCGAGTGGGGAAAAGTGACCGTCACCTGGTGGACCCACAAAATCAGAGGGCTGCATCGCAACGATTTTATCATGGCAGCAAAGACAGATCAATTGTATTAAAAAGTATTATCACTTAATATTAATCCGTAATTCTGTAAAACACTGAGGAGAAACGATCATGCAATTTCCTATATCACAACAACCTACCTATGATCCTGAGGCAGTACAACCGATGCGTGATGAATTGATTGCAGTTGGGTTTCAGGAATTATTAACACCAGAAGACGTTGATCGCGTTTTAGATGATAAAAATGAAGAAACCGTTTTAGTAATGATTAATTCTGTATGTGGTTGTGCAGCGGGCAGTGCTAGACCTGGAGTAACTTTAGCATTACAGCATCATATTATTCCTGATCGTCTGGCGACGGTTTTTGCTGGTCAGGATAAAGCAGCCGCGGCTAATTTACGTCAGCAATATTTAAACAAATTTCCACCTTCATCACCATTGGTGGCATTGATGAAAAACGGGAAGGTCGTGTTTATTCTGCATCGCCACGATATTGAAGGCAGATCCCCACAAGAGATAGCAAATAGACTTACAATCGTGTTTGAGCAAGAATGCAGCAGAAACGGTCCATCGATCAGTCCCGATGAATATGCCAAATTGGTACACGCAGTAGCTTGCGGTTCTAAAATCCCCAAGTTTGCGGATAACTAAGTAAGTAGATAACTAAGTTATCGAACGGAGGTTGACATGGCAAAGTTTGTCAAGGTAGCTAAAATATCTGAGATTGCGAAGCAATCAGCCAGGTGTGTCGAAATCGAAGAAAGGCGCATCGCTCTGTTTAATCTCGGTGGGGAATTCTATGCTATCGATGATACGTGTACCCACCGGGGTGGCCCGCTCAGCGAAGGTACCAGACGGCGATGAAGTCGAATGCCCCTGGCACGGCGCGCGCTTCAACATTAAATCGGCTGATGTCACCAACCCGCCCGCTCCTACAGGTGTGACCAAATACAATGTTCGGGTCATAGGAGACGACATAGAAATTGAGGTTTAGATGCTGTTGGCCCGTTAAATCATACTCCTGAATAAATCAGATGAGTGTAAATAAAAAAACATTTGCGAAAGAAGTATCCGTTAACGCTGTGGAACAAACCATGACCATCATCTGGGGTGATGACCATCAAACGGTTTTTCCTTTGGAAGGCTTACGAAAAGCCTGTCCGTGTGCTGTATGCGCGGGAGGACACGAGAATATGGGCAAGCCCATTGATCCTGATATCTTCAAGCAACCCCCTACCCAAACTTGGACCGTTACCAATCTTCAGGAAGTCGGGAATTATGCTCTACAAATCTATTGGGGCGATGGTCACAATACGGGCATTTACAGGTGGGACAGTTTAAGAAGTATGTGTTCATGTGAAAATTTAGGTTGAAATTTTCACACCATTTTACTATCATTGAAAACCCAACCAATAGCCGTAGTTTTTCCTGCCGGGTCAATACGCAATAACCTCAAACGGAGGGTGGAAATCATGCTTTACATCATGGTTGTTTCTGTTTATCTCGCTTTGCTTATTGGAATCAGCGTTTACAAAAGCCGTACTGTAAAGACACAAGATGAGTTTGTGGTGGCGGGACGCGCTGTGCCTGTCCATCTTCTTGTAGCAACCCTGGTGTGCACCTGGATTGGCTCCGGCAGTTTATTTGGCACAGCGGGTTTGAGTTTCAGGGCTGGCTTTTCAGAGCTTTGGTTCTCCATGGGCGCCTGGATCGGCATTTTGGTTATCTATTTTGTCGCAGCAAGAGTACGAAAAATTTCCGAATATACGCTTACAGACCTTCTGGAAAAGCGTTACAGCCGAGTCGCCCGGGTACTGGGAACTATAGCCATCATCATCGCATATATGGTCATCGCCGGGTACCAGTTCAAAGGGGGCGGGCGTTTCATAAGTATTTTGACCGAAGGGGCAATCAGCCCTGAAACTGGCATGCTGATTTCATGTGTCATTATCGTCGGATTTACGGTTCTCGCAGGAATGGTTTCGATAGTTTCGATCGACATTTTCAACGGAACGATCATGATCATAGCAATGTTTCTGACCTTACCGTTTGCGATTTCGGCGCATGGAGGCTGGGATGCTGTTGTTGCCACTATCGAATCAAAAAATCCTGCGTATTTGTCCATGTTTGAAGGTCATGATTTCATCTGGGTGGTTGGTATCATTTTGCCGACGTTTCTCTTGTTGCTCAGTGAAAGCAGCATGTATCAAAAATTCTCGTCCGCCAAGGACGCAAAAGGAGCAAAACAAGCCGTGCTTGGCATGTTTACGGGCGTGGTGCTCATCGAATTTCTAATGTGTGCGATTGCCGTTGTGGGTTATGCTATTTATTCGGACGACCCAAGATTTTTTCTGGCTGACGGCTCGATTAACCGTGCAATGGCCGAGGAAATCATTCTAAGAGTTGGCTACGAGCAAATGCCGGCGTTCGTTGGCTCTATCCTGTTTGCCGGTGGAGTGGCAATTATTATCTCCACGGGAAATACTTTCTTGATGGTCACTTCTACCAACGTCGCTCGCGACCTTTTCCAAACCTTTATTTACAAAGATGCGACTTCCAGCCAAATGGTCGTGATTCAAAGAGTTTGTATTGTGGTTATAGGTTTCTTAGCTTATCTGTTGATGAGCCAGTTTACCACCATTCTTGAAATGGCGTTTATTTCTTATACTATGATCGGCGCTTCCCTGGCTCCAGTGCTTCTCGCGGCTTTCTTTTGGAAAAGAGTTACAAAAGCAGGCGGGGTTGCCTCCATTGCCTCCGGAATGGGAATCGTGCTGCTCATTTCAATTGTAAATAAGGTCATGGAAAATCAGGGCGCTACAGGAAACTTTCTTGGCATCCCTTTTCCAATGGACACGGATTACATCGCCATACCGGCGGTTCTTGTTTCCCTCTCGACCTTGATTATTGTGAGTCTCTTGACCCCGCCTTCTCCGGAAAGCGTATGGAAACCGTTTATTGAGGAAGAAGATTAAGACCTTGCAGGACACCGAAAGGATTAAGCATTATGAAAATTCTCCGTACCCCCGACGACAGGTTCAAGAATCTGCCTGGTTACAATTTCACTCCGAATTACATCGAGGTCGACGGAGTGCGCTTACACTACGTCGACGAAGGCCCCCCAAATGCCCCACCGGTTTTGATGATGCATGGCGAGCCCTCCTGGTCTTACCTTTATCGTCACATGATCCCTGTGTTTGCAGAAGCAGGGTATCGCGCCATTGCGCCCGATCTGGTGGGATTCGGACGCTCAGACAAGCCAGCCAAAATTTCCGACTACACTTACCAACAGCATGTCGACTGGATGCGGAGTTGGCTGCACAAGCTCGACCTTCAGAACATCACGCTTGTCTGCCAGGACTGGGGAGCCTTAATTGGATTGAGACTCGCTGCCGAGAATTCCGATCGCTTTGGTCGCATCGTAGTAGGGAACGGCGTTTTACCAACAGGAGGCAGGTCTCCAAACCTTGCTTTTAAGGTCTGGAAAACTTTCGCCCTTTATTCTCCATGGTTCCCCATCGGCAGAATTGTCAATGCGGGGTGTGTTAAAAAACTATCTCCGGAAATCATGGCAGCCTATGATGCGCCATTTCCAGACAAATCTTACAAAGCAGGGGCTCGAGCCTTCCCGAGGCTCGTGCCGATAAAACCGACAGATCCGGCCGTACCGGCAAATCGCGCCGCCTGGGACGTTTTGAAAGACTGGGAAAAACCATTTCTGACCGCTTTCAGTGATGGAGATCCCATTATGCGCGGCATGGATCGATTTTTTCAGGAAACAATACCAGGCGCCCGGAACCAGCCTCATGTCACAATTAAAGGCGCAGGACACTTCTTGCAAGAGGATAAGGGGGTTGAATTGGCAAAGGTAACCATCGAGTTTATCAAAAGAACAAGTTAGCTCAAACCGAGTACGGTTATTCAGTTAACTCAGCAAGTTTGAAATATTTTTTGACAGGATGGACA